>NZ_JBIARH010000023.1:34956-124694 GCF_042889785.1 Streptomyces sp. NPDC002476
CTATTTAATTATATTATTCCGGGGGTTCATGCACTCCCGGTGTTGTCCGTGGTGTGCGGGCCAATCCAGCCCCCACAACCAGCCCCCCGGTGGTGGGCCCCCCCCGGGCGGGGCCCCCGACGCGGTTGGTGCAGGAAGAGTTGAGTGCGGCAAGCCGGGAGACAGGGCGCAGGTGTATGGTCCGTGTCTCCTCGTCGAACCGAGTCGCAGCGACTTTGCCTGCGAGTGGGGGGATGGTCAAGCACGGTTCCGCCGACGGCGGCGGTGTCCCGGCCGCACTCGGCCTCCATCTTGCTGGGCGCGGCGCCGAGCCCAAGCAGGACTCGGCGTGGAAGGACCGGCATCGCTCGGTCAGCGGCCACCAGGGCGCCTACGACATGCGGGAGATCGTGAACGCGATCCTCTACCAGGGGCGGACCGGCTGCCAGTCGGGCTCGTTCAACTGGGACGCCTCGAAGGTGACCTCCGGCGACTTCAACGGAGACGGCAAGGACGACATCGCGGTCCTCTACGACCGAGGCACGGCAGTCGATGGAAAGGCCGTCACGTCGCTCTTCACCAGCAACGGCACCGACCTCGCCGCTCCTCGTGAAGTCTGGACCAGCACCGGCTCATTCAACTGGAACACGAGCGGGCTGACGTCCGGCGACTACAACAAGGACGGCAAGTACGACATCGGCGTCCTCTACCGCGCCGGAACCTCTGCCGACGGCCGCCGGATTGACTCCTTGTTCACTTTCACAAGTACCGGCATCGGCATCAAGGCACCGGTCAAGCACTGGACCGGCAGCGTCATCTAGCCACTACTAGTAGGGCTTGGTCATGTTGGTGCGGGGTCTGGCATGTCGCGGTGACAGGTGGGGCAGGCGCCGGTCCAGGTCGCGATGAGTATCTGCAGCTCGCGGAGGACTCGGTAGAGGCTCAGGCCGACGCCGTCTCTTTTGGGGATCGGGTCAGTCGCTGAAGGGTGCAGAAGGCGTGGGCGACCGAGACGAGGGTGACGTGGTGGTGCCAGCCTGGCCAGGTTCGGCCTTCGAAGTGGGCCAGGCCCAGGGTCTGTTTCATCTCGCGGTAGTCGTTCTCGATGCGCCAGCGGAGCTTCGCGGTGCGCACGAGGACGGGCAACGGCGTGGTCTCGGGCAGGTTGGAGAGCCAGAACTGCACGGGCTCGTCCTGGTCGGCGGGCCATTCGGCCAGCAGCCAGCGGACCGGAAGCTCGGTGCCGGCCGTGGCCTTGCGGATCTCACGTCCGGCGGGCCGAACCCGCAGGGCCACGAAGCGCGAGTACATGCGCTTGTACCCGCTGCGGCCGCTGCCCGGCCGCGATCCCTCCCTCCACTGCACCGGCCGAGCGGTGTTCTTACCGGCCGCGACGACCAGGCTCTTCACCCGCTGGGCCGCCTCGGGGTAGGCAGGAACCGGCCGTGGGCCGCGGCCGGAGTAGGCCGGGGTGCAGGGCTGTGCGTCTTCAGGTTGCGCGGTGGTCGTGGTCGAGATGCCCACCACGTACTCAAGGCTGCGTTCTTCCAGGCCGAGCCGGAAGGCTGCGGTGTCCCCGTAGCCGCCGTCGGCGATGACCTGGGGCACCTCGATGCCCCAGGACCGCGTTTCGTCGATCATGTCGAGGGCCAGCTGCCACTTCTCGACATGGCCCACCTGGGCGGGGATGGCGCACTTGTCACGGCGGGCTACCTTGGCCCGGTCGGCCTTGGGCGAGGCGGGATCCCAGCTCCCGGGCAGGAACAGACGCCAGTTCACGGCCGCGGAGGCGCCGTTGGAAGCCAGGTGCAGCGAGACTCCGGCCTGGCAGTTGGTGACCTTGCCCGCGGTGCCCGTGTACTGCCGGGTCACGCACGCCGACGACATCCCCGTCCTTGAGGAAACCTGTGTCATCGATGATCAACGCGGTGGGCTTGACGACCGGCTGCATGCGCCAGGCCAGACGGGCCCGCACATGCGCCGCATCCCAGGGGCTGGAAGTGACGAAGTGGGCCAGGGCCTGCCGGTTCCCGTCTTCGCCCAGGCGGGCGGCCATCGGCTCCACCGACTTGCGCCCGCCATCCAGCAGCAGGCCCCGCAGATAGACCCCGCCCCACCGCCGCTGATCCGCCCGCGCGAACGGCTCGAACATCTCCGCCGCGAAGTCCTCCAGATCACACCGGACCGCAGCCAACTCGGGCCTTGTCCCCGGAGGGTGGACACCTGTTCGTGTCGTTATGCGGCAAGTGTCAGGGTAGCTGACTGTTGTTCGTAAGTGATCGGTGCCTGCTGTCCGAGGCGTGAGTGCCTGCGGCGGGTGTTGTAGCGGGTGGTCCAGCGGAAGACGGCCAGGCGGCAGGCGCGGGCTCCGTCGTAGCGGCGGGCACCGCGGAGCGTCTCGCGTTTGAGGGCCGCGTTGAATGACTCGGCGAGTGCGTTGTCCGCGCTCGTGCCGACCGCGCCCATGGACTGTCTGATGCCCAACTCGGTGCAGATGTCGGTGAATTCGCGGGAGGTGTATTGCGCTCCGTGATCGCTGTGGAAGACGGCGCCGGCCAGGCTGCCGCGGGCCCGGGCGGCTGCCTGGAGCGCGTCGGTGACCAGCGAGGTGCGCATGTGGTCGGCGATCGACCAGCCCACCAGACGGCGTGAGAAGCAGTCGATCACCGTCGCCAGATACAGAAACTCGCCGTCGCCCACCGGCAGGTAGGTGATGTCGCCGACGTACTTGGTGTTCGGGGCGCTCGCGGTGAAGTCGCGCCCCAGCAGGTCGGACACCGGTGTGGCGGACGGTTCGGGCACGGTGGTGACCTGGCGCTTTCGCAGCCGCAGCCCGGCGATGCCGTACTTGCGCATGACCCGTCCGACGCGCTTGTGGTTCACGCGCTCGCCGTCGCCGCTCAGCTCGGCGGTGATCCGGGGCCGGCCGTAGGTGCCGTCCCACTCGGCATGGACGGCCCTGATCCGCTCGGCGAGAGCGGCATCCGCCCGTTTGCGTGCGGCGCGGGCCTCACGGCCGGCCCTCCACTTGTAGAAGCTGGAGCGGGCCACCTCCGGCACGGCGCACAACCGCTTCACGCCCCAGGCGCGGTGGTGGTCCTCGATGAACTGGCAGCGGTTGGTCACCAGGTCATCTCTTGTGCGAAAAACTTCGTTGCCTTGCGGAGAATGTCCCGTTCGGTGGCGAGCTTGTGCATCTCCTTGCGGGCTGCCGCCAGCTCCCAGCGCAGGGCCTCGTTCTCGGCCTGAAGCTCCTCGGCCGTCGGCGGGGAATCCACCGTGTTCTTCTCCGTGCTCGTGCTCGTCGTGCTGCCCCCGCCGCGGCGGGCCCGTTCGGCCCGCACCCAGTTACGCAGCGTCTCTCTGCTGATCCCCAGATCCTTGCCGATGCCCTCGAAGGTGTGGCTCGGATCCGACAGGTACAGCGCGACAGCGTCCGCCTTGAACTCGGGCGAGTAGACCTTCATCACCATAAAAGATGCCTCCTACCCGACCCCTGGCGGGGCCGGGATCAGAGGTGTCCACCACTCGGGGACAGGTCCCACCCTCCACGACGGCCTGCAGGCCGTCCTCGCCGCCCACGCCTCCCTGCAAGCCTCCCGTAACGGCGCCACTACGGCCGTCCCAACCCTCATCGACCTTGGCGCAGCTTGATCACCCTGTCCGCCACCGAAGGGACGTGCTCGGTATTCCGTCGGCCATGGTCGATGAGCGACCATGGCCGGAGTGGTTGGCCGAGGATCCCCTCCAGCGGCCCGCACCCAGGCCCTGGACGCTCCTCGGCGCCTACACGTCACTGACCAAACTCAAAGATGGCGAGGAGCACCGTGGTGCCGACGGCACGCAGGACGATGATCCCATCGGGCGACCAGCCGCATACGGGGCTTCCGGGGAATCCTGAGCAGCCAGGCGATCCCGATGGAGGCGAGGGCGCAGACCGTGAGCCAGGCGAGCTGGGCCTGCCCGTGCGGCTGCGGGGCGCTGGGGTCGAGGTCGTACGACTCCATGTACATCGCCAGAGCGGGCATCAGCCAGCACCCCGACAGAAACGCGGTGACACCGAACACGGTGATCGCAAGCACAAGTCGGCCCTTGTTGCACGTTCCGGGATGCTAAATATTCCCCTTACGCACTATCTGTGCTCTCAGGTCAGCCGATGATGGCGACGGGAGCGTCCCAGGTGTTGCGGTCGACGTTGATGGTGTAGCCGCCGCGGGTTTCCTTGCTGTTGGCCTTGTACTGATGGCCGCGGCTGTGGTCGGTGTACAGCTTCGGGTCCCACGGCCAGTCCTTGGTGGTGGTCTCCTGGCCATTCCACAGGGCGTACCAGAGGTTGCCCGGCAGGTCCGTGCGGTCCTTGGCGGTGGCGATAGCCTTGGCGCTGGAGCTGCTGAAGCCGTAGAGACCGGCGCGGTAGGTCTTGGCACGCAGGGTTTTGGTGAAGGACCTTACGTAGGTGAGCGTGGCGTCGTTGCACGCGTTGTTCGTGATGTCGTACGACTCCATGTTGAGGTAGATCGGACTGCCGGGCTTCATCCCGAGCGCAGCCGCCTTGGCGACCGCGTCGTTTGCGTTGGCGGCACCGACCGAGGTCGCGGTGGCGGCGGTGAACCTGTCCTTGTTACCGCTCTGCTGACACGGCGGCTGGGCGCCGACGTACAGAGGGATGACCCGCCAGCCGAGCGTGTCGACCGACTTCACCCAGGACTTCGTCAGGTTGGCCTGGGCGCAGCCGCGGTTCTTGCCGCCAATGTAGACGGCGACACCGCTGTAGTAGCCATCCTTCTTCCACGCCTTCATCGCGCTGAGCGAGGGCGCCGCGCAGGCGTCGAACGCCCGGCCCGTGTACGTCTTCTGAGCCGGCCACACCGTCGCGGCCATCGAAGTCTGCGCCGCAACCCCGGCACCGACGACGACCGCGACCCCCGTGGTCGCCAGCGCTATGTAACGGCCTCTCTTGGAAAGCCGGTGCTTTGCCATATTCCTAACCCATCTGCTGTGTGGCCCCAGGACTCTGGAACCGCACTCTATCCGGAGGCGGCGAGCCTGCAGCGATTGCCAGACTCGGCCCTGCCCAGGCTGGCAGCGGCCGTGTGGTCCATTGGCACCTGCGGGTGCGCCACCACGCGTGGCAGCGGCTGCGAGCTCGTCATGCTTCCTGCTCCATCCGCCGGGCGGCCTCGACCTCGGCACGGGCCCTGGCGCGGGGTGGATGGCGTGTCACCGGCCCCTGGGAGAAGATGCCACCGGCCGACGAGGCACCGTTCACCACGACAGTCGAGCGGGCCAGCGAATAGGCCCGGGCGCCCAGGAGCCCGCACAGCGGCCGGGCCCCGGCGCGGGCTCGGTACCGGGAGACGACAGCGAGCCCGAGCCGTCAGTGAGGCCGTGGCCGGGGTGAGATGATCGTGCGTCTGTTGACGAGCTCCGGCGTGACGACGGCCCTGACGCCGGGCGGGAGTCGAGGGCCGTCACACGTGCCCGACCGGGGCGGGCGTTGCACGTGTCGGCCTGCCTAACGCGCCGCACGCGGCAAGGTCACGGAGCCGGGGGGCTCGCGGAGCACTGCAGGCCGGGGGCCGATCTCGCCTCCGAGTCCGCGCGGCCGAGGACCGCCGTTGGCGCGTGCCGCTTCCATCGCGGTCCGCAACGCGACCCGGGCCAGGTCGAGCCCGGACGTCTCGCTGCCGCTCATGCCTGCCCCCACGGGGTGTAGCCGAGGTCCAGGTGACCGAGGCCCGCGAGGCGCTGCACGGTCGCGACGAACGCCCGGGTGAACAGGCGCTGCGCGGAGTGCTCGCCGTAACGGGCGATGTGGTCGTGGACGATCTGGTGGTCGGCGGCGCGGTTGCGCCAGTCCAGCACCTGCTCGCGCGTCAGGTCCTCGAGGACCAGCTCCTGGTCGTCGTCGACGTCCGCGACCTCCGGGGCCGGGGCGGCGACGGCCGGACGGGGCGTGGGCAGCACGAGCGGGGCCACCGGCGGCCGCGCCTTTGCACCGCGGCTCTCAGGCGAGGGCATCACCGAGTAGCCGGCGCGGGGCACCGTCCAGGTGCCGGTGGAGCAGTTGGGCGCGGGAGTGCACCAGGCCGGTCCGGTAGGCGGGCGGCAGTCTGTCGTAGACGGCGGCCGCCATCGCGGCGGCCTCGCCCGGATCTCCGTCGACCCGCAGACACGCGGCGGTATCCATGGCGATCAGGGCGCGGGTCATCACCGACGGCGAGGTCGTCAGGGCCAGGGCGTCGTCCTGCGCCCGGTACGCGGCGCGGGTGTCGCCGAGCAGCGTGTACGCCTGAGATAGGTGGACGTGGTGCTTCTGGGCCGGGTAGCCGAACCAGGTGTCCGCCGACTCGGGGCCGTCCAACTGCTCGGCCAGGGTGCGAACGTCGTCCACTGCGCGGCGGGCGCCGGGCAGGTCGCCCACGGCTGCCAGGGCACGGGCGTTGACGGCGGCCGCGAGCGCGGCCGCGCCGGACGGGCGGGCCCCGGCCTCCCGGCGGGCCCGCGCAGCGATGCGAGCGGCCTGCCCTGGGGCGCCGTAGTTCAGGCCGACCATGGCGTGACGGCCCAGGACCCAGGCAGTCATCCTCCGGTCCCCGGACTCTCTGGCCGCCTTCGCCGCAGTGGCGAACCAGCGGTGTGCATCGGCCTGGTCGCCACGGTCGTGCTGGACGATCGCCACCAGGCCGGAGATCCCGGCAGCCGTGCGCGCCAGGTCGGTGCGTTCCTTCGCAGGGTGGGGCCGGCGCAGGACGGCGGCGAGGAGCGCCAGGTCCTCACGCATCTCCCCGAGGACGGCATCGGGCGCCCGCCCGTTGTAGCCGCCCCGGTGCCGCTCGAACGCTCCCTCCAGGTAGGCGAGATCCCCGGCACCGTCCCCGGCGAGGCCGGTGTCGATGCCCTCCCGGGCCTGCGCGATGCCAGGCAGCACGGCGAACCCCGCCGTGGCCGCCGCCAGGGTGAACAGCTTGCGTCGCTTCACGTCGTCGTCCTCCATCCTCTGCTGCCTGCGGTATCTGCGGGTGTTCTCCAGGGCCTGGTCCAGCTGCTCGTCGGTCAGGCAGTAGACGGCGCGGATCGCCGAACGCCAGACCGGAGTCGGTAAGCGGCGCTCGGTCTCCCACCTCTTCAGGTTCTCGACCGTGCACACCAGGCCGGCGGCCGTCATGCGCTTGGCCTGCTGCTCGCGGGTCCGGTCCGCCCTCTCCCTGATGGTGCGGAGCAACTCGCCGATTCCGTCCGGGCTCACCATGCCGGGGCCTCCCCTGTCCAGGTGTCGAAAGACCATCCTGGCCCCCCAACGCGGCACCCCGCAGCGGGAATCGGCCCCCCGCAGCGGCCCTCCCCTGTGCTCTTCCCCAGACCTTCAATGGTCGAACGGAACCGGCCGGAACAACGCCTCCAGGGGCCCCCCCTCCCAGCCGGCCCCGTACTGGCGCCCGCCTCGCCTGGGGGCGACGGGCGCCTCCACGCTCCATCCGACACGAAGGAGTACGTCATGAACGGTCTGATCCTCTCCAGCCGCTCCATCAAGGGAGCCGCGACCCGGACCCCCGACGGCGGGGGCACCGGCAAGGGCGACGGCAACGACTGATCGCCGACCATGACCTCCGCGATTGATGCGGCGGTCCGGAGCCTCGGCGGGGACTTCCTCGCCGGGGCTTTCGGCCGCTCGTACCAGCACTGGTCACAGGCCGCCGATCTGAGGGGCCTGTTCACGTGGGACGACCTGAACGACCTGGTCGCCCGCCACCGCCTCGACGCTCCGCGGCTGCGCCTTTTCAACGACGGCACGCAGGTCCCGCCGTACGAGTACCTGCACACCTCGGTCACCAAGCGCACCGAGGTCCGGCACCGGGTCGAACCCTCCGGCCTTCACCGGCAGATCAGCGCCGGCGCCTCCTTGGTCCTGGACGCCGTCGACAAGCTCCACCCCGGCGTCCAGGTCCTGGCCGAGGCGCTGGAGCGGCACTTCCGTACCGACGTCCAGGCCAACCTGTACGCCTCCTGGCACCCGACCGAGGCTTTCGGGATCCACTGGGACGACCACGACACGGTGATTTTCCAGCTCGAAGGTGCGAAGCGCTGGAACCTGTACGGGGCCACCCGCACGGATCCGCTACGCCTGGACGTGGAGGCGCCCGAGAAGCCCGAAGGGCCGCCGCTGGCCGAAGTGATCCTGCAGGCCGGGGACATGCTGTACGTGCCAAGGGGCTGGTGGCACGCGGTGGTCGCCACCGAGGGCCGGTCCCTGCACCTGACATGCGGCCTGACCCCGGCGACCGGGCACCACCTCCTGGTGTGGCTCGCCGGCCAGCTCCTCCACTCCCCCACCCTGCGCGCGAACGTGCCCATGGTGGCTGGCTCGGCCGAGCGCACCGCGTACGCCGAGCAGCTGCGCAAGGAGGTATCCGAGGCGCTCCACCCCCACGTCGTCTCGGAGTTCGCCGCCTCCCTGGACGCCCGCGACCCCGGCCGTCCGGCCCCCTCCCTCCCGTACATCGGCGACGTCCCCGCGGATCCGGGGCTGGTCCTGGCCCTCACCACCGCCCGGGCCGCGCTGGAGGGAGCCGACGAGGCCGTCGTACTGCGCGCCGCCGGACACGAATGGGAGCTCCACCCCTCCGTGCGCCCCGTGCTGGAGGCTCTGGTCTCCGGCGCTCGCCTGCCCTTCGGGGAGCTGGCCGAGCGCTCCGGTCTCACCGTGGAACAGGTCGCAGCCCTGGCCACCGAGCTGGTATCCAAGGACGCGGCAGCCGTCTCCCAGCCGAGGTAGGACCCGCCCATGTTCGAGACCCCCACCCCCGCCACCGCCGACCGGATGCTGGCTGCCCAGCAGCACGCCGCCGATCAGTTCGGCCTGCGAGCCACCGGCCGCCGGGTGTGGGGGTACCGGGGCCGGACCCTCTCCAGCGCAGCGGGCCCGCACTGGCTGCGTGTGGTCTGCGCCGAGGCCGGCACCGAGGGCGGCACGCTGTGGAACGGCCCATCCACCTCCCGCGCCCTCCCCGCATCGGTGCCGCGCCCCGACCTGTTCCGCATCCGGGACTGGACCACCGACGGCTACGCCTACCGGGCCGAGCTCTACGCCCTCGCCCCCGACCCGATGGTCTCCCCGCGCCCCGTCCTCGACGAGGACCCGGCCCTGCCCGAAACGTGGTGGAAGGAGATGGCCGCCGCCCTGGACGCCCTCGCCGACGTCCCGCTGCCCGCGGACCGTGAAGCCGTACGCGAGGAGTACCTGCGCCGCGTCATCCCTCAGTTCACCGGCCACCAGGCCGACGCCGCCATCACCTGGAGCACCGCCCACGGCGACCTCCACTACGGCAACATCACCCGCGGCCCGCACATCCTGGACTGGGAAGGCTGGGGCCGCGCCCCGTACGGCTACGACGCCGCCACCCTGTACCTGTACGCACTGCTGGCCCCCGCCACGGCCGCCCGCATCCGGACCGAGCTCGCCCCCGTCCTGGACCGGCCCGAGGCGCGGACCGGCCTACTGACCGTGTGCGCCCAGATCCTCCAGGCCCAGGACCGCACTGACTTCTACGCCGAGCTCGCCGGCCCCGTACGCGAGCGGCTGGCTCACCTGTAGTGGAGCTGCTGCACGTCGCCCGCCGTTTCCAATGGAAACGGCGGGCGCAGCGTCATGTGGCCGCCCCTCACCCATTGGGGTCACGGCGGCTGTGGCGCCTTGCACCGCCGCCTCACTGCGGGCTTCGATGTGCCTGGGCTCGTGAACGCCCGGCCGCGCGATGGAAAACGCTCCCGCACTCTTTCGCCGAGGACCGGCCAGAAGCATCACCATCCGCACGACACCTGTTGGACCACCTCAGCAAAGCGCTCGCCGCCGGGGGCCGGTGTGGCGCGGAACAGCAACCACGATGCCTCAGGCCGCCCTGGCCGTCACCGAAGACCGCCGCCGCTGCACCGGCGAGCCCCACCAAGCACTCCGTGCACTCCTCCCGGACACCGACCAGCCGCTCACCATTCCCGCGGCTCGGCACCCGGAGCAGGCACAGCTGGAGGCCGCGGTCTTCCTTGCCTGCTGCGAGATCGGCAGCCTCTCCGAGCACCCCCTGGGCATCATCCAGGTGTGTCCAGAGGAGGACCGGACGGCCGGGCGGATTGCCTTCGTCAGGTCACGCCTCTGCGTCAGACTCGGGCCGGGGCTTTCGAAGTCGGGTGAACTCCTTGGCCTGTTCGACGCGTGAGCGGTGCGGGCCGCCCGGCGTCGTGCACCGGGCGTCAGCGCCCTGGCCGCAGTCAGGACAGGTCACCTCATACACCCGCCACGGGGGCGGCGGCTTCGGCTGGTTCCTCTGTCGTTCCCTGCGTTCGTCGATGATCGGCTGCAGCCGCTCGTCATGGGGCACGTGCCGCACCTGACGACTGCGGCTCCCGTCGTCGACGACGCACTCCTGGCCGCTGCCCACCCGGCACCGTGGACAGCTCGTCTTCATCCAGTGCCGCCGCGCGACCTGCTTGTGCAGCTGCGGGCGCCGACGCGGCTGCTCAACCGACGCGCGCGGCGCGGCGGTCTGGACCGGGGCCGGCTTGTTGAGGCCCGCGCGCGCCTTCCACGCAGCGATCTGGGCTTCCTGGCGCGGCCCGAGACCGCCGGCCTCGGCCGCTGCCTGAATCAGCTGCTGCACCCGCGCCGGGCGCCTGCCTGGGCCGTACTCAACAGCACGGACGTTGCACCTCAACTGGAGGGCGAGTTTTACCGCGTAAAAGTCACCTGCTGCTGACCACCCTGCGGACCAGACTTTTACGCGGTAAAACTGCGGGCCCTCAGCAAGCGTCGAGCAGGCCTTGGACAATCTTCTGTACCGCGTCTGCTGGACAGCGCTCCAGGATGACAGCGATGACGGCATCGGGCTTCGTCCAATCGACCGGAACATCAGATTTGTCGGAGGCCCGTGACTCAACACGCGGTTCCGGAACGCCCTGCTGTGTTGCCGCTGCGGTACTCGAGGCCCGCCCAGACGGATTCAACGTTTCCGAAGGAGCCGCTGCGGCTGCGGAAGGCTGGGATTGGACCTTCTTGATCGCAGCAGCGGCCCGACCCCTGACTGGCCTTGGCTTCCGCGCCCGTTCAGCCTCGCGCTCCGCCATCTTGGTTTCCACGTAGGCGGTCTGCTCCTCGCGAGGAAGAGTGCCGGCCTTACGCGCGATCGCGATAGGTACCTCCTTATCTGCGACGCGCTGCTGGATCGGTTCTGGCAGCTTGAGGAGCGCGCGCCGAGTAGAGATCCAAGAGTCGTTGACCGCTCCACCCAGGACTGTTACGACTGCGGCAGCACTGCCGTGGAATGCCACCAGGGCTTCAATGGCTTCGGCCTCCTCGATCGGCGTCAGGTCCTTGCGGAAGTGGTTCGCACTGAGCGCTGCAGCAAGAAGATCCTCCCGGGTGCCTGCCGACGAGTCATCAACTGTGATCCGCAGGTCGATGCCGGCCTCGCGCGCCGCCCTGAGTCGGCAATGCCCGTCGATGACGACGTACTCGTGCTCGGCAGGAACAGCGTCCTGGTGCTCGGGATGCGCGACGAGGAACGCCAGGCGAGTCATGACGGTAGCCGTCTGAATCTGCCCGACCTCCCTCATATTCCGAGCCAGGCTGTTCAGGTACTCCTCGTCGAACTCGCGGCGGGGGTTCGCCGGGTTCTCGGCGACGAGGTCAGGCGCAACAGAGGCCGGAGGAGCGCCTACTACGGAGTCAATGATCTGTCCGCGAGTGCTCCGAGGGGCTCGGGCGGAGCCGAATGCTGCACTGGGTCCGGTTCGTTCGGCCGCGGACTTTCGACGGTCGGAACTCAAGACGAGATCTCCTTGACGATCTGACGCATGACGCGTGACTGGGCACAGGACGGGTCGTAAGCGAGTAGCGGCCGACGCGCCCGCGCGGCCTCCCGCTGCTCCTTGCGCCGGGGGATGACTCCTATGACGCGGGGTTCTTCCAGGGCGTACCACTCGTCGAGTGAGCTGGTGACGACGTGCCCATCGCGGGCGTCGTAAAGGTTGACCACGAGCCCGAGGTACGTCGCC
Source organism: Streptomyces sp. NPDC002476 (assembly GCF_042889785.1). Classification (NCBI taxonomy): domain Bacteria; kingdom Bacillati; phylum Actinomycetota; class Actinomycetes; order Kitasatosporales; family Streptomycetaceae; genus Streptomyces; species Streptomyces sp. NPDC002476. The sequence continues at coordinate 46,984 of NZ_JBIARH010000023.1, forward strand.
GTGATCCGCCAGTCGATCACGCCGTCGTCGATCTGCTCGACGAGCATGGTGTAGGCGTCGGCTGACGAGTCTTCTGCCTGCACCACGATGAGGATCCCGGACTCCCCTTCCCGCTCACCGTCCCGCTCTCGGCCGTAGTAGATGGCGGCATCCATCGCCATGCCCAGGCTCGGCGGGCAGTCGATGATGATGACGTCGTAGTAAGCCTCAAGAGGTTCGAGGGCGTGCTCAAGGGTGGCTTGCCGGTTACGGGCGGCCGAGATCATGACGTCCAGCAGGAATGCGTCCTGGCAGGAAGGCAAGAGGTCCAGCCGGCCACCAAAGCGCTCATCGTCCACGGGGACGACGAGGTCATGGATGTCGCCAGTGACCTGCCGCGACATGAACTTCGCCAGGCTGGGACCATTCGCGGGGAGCTGCTTGACGCCAAGCTGTTTGGCCAGATGGCCCTGTGGGTCGTAGTCCACAAGCAGCACCCGCAACTCCGGGGCCTCGTACGAATTGTCTGCGTCGGCCGGTGCGGACGTGCCGGTCTCTGGCCCTTGATCCGTCAGCAGCGCGGTCAGCCGGGCAAGTTCCGCGGCGCCGGGAAACGCACCGCCGGCAAGACGGGCGAGTTCGGCATCCTCAGCAAAAGCACCTCCAAGACCGGCCGTGACCGCAGTCTTCCCCACGCCCCCCTTCTGGTTACAGATGATGAGACGGCGGGTGGTGCGTTCCAGCGGTTGATAGCGCGGTGAAGGGTGTGTGGCCAGCCAGAGAGTCACGGCCTGGGCGAGCCCCTGAACGTAGGGAATCCCTCTCTCGCTGCACTCCGACTTGAACTGCGAGATGCTCGGTTCCATGAGCCAGGTCGCGAACGGCGGTGCCCCCGCTGTGTCGACCTGTGGAACCTCCCCGTGCGGGGTGGCCTTCCACTCGTTCATTGCTTCGGCAACAGTGTCTTGGATGTCCACGCGGAGTTCTGCCGCGCGGATCTTGAGATCGGCTTTCAGGGAAGCTGGCAGCTTGAAGGTAACCTTCTGCCTGTCTGCTTGCTCGTCTGAGGGCAACATGAGGGGAGCTTACTTACCCTCGCGCTACTCAGGAAAGTTGACGCGCGGCTGTACGCCTCCCTGAGGGCCTGCCAAGGCTTCCGACGTCACGTCATACCGGCAGCTCGCAGATCGGCCGCCTACACCCCAATTCTTCCGGTCGCTTTTGTCCGAGATGGAAAATTTAAACCAGCTGGACGACGACCGCAGAGGAACGGAAACAGCGGGCCACTGCCTTGAACCGCCCCAGGTTCGGTAGAGATCTCAGATCGTTCCTCGGCCACGCCGGGGGCGTTCGCCATCTGGGCGCGGCTGCGGCCGGTGAACACCCGAAGGTGGACCAGACGTTCGTGCTCGGCGGTGCACAGGTCGGACGGGGCGACGTCGAGGGCCGCGGCCAGCCGGGGCAGCAGCTTTGGGCGGGGAACGCGGACCTCGGCGAGGTAGAGGCTCACCGCGCGTTTCGTACGCGTCGTCGCGGTACAGGAGCATCACGACGTCCGCATCCTGTCCCAGCGAACCCGACTCACACAGATCCGCCTTCATGGGCCGCTTGCCAGCCCGCATCTCCGGGACCAGGAGAAGCGGGCCGCCATCTGAACCTGCAAGCTGTCACAGGGAGCAAAGGCCGGCGCCCCGCCGATCCGGGGCGCCGACCTGCTGCGCGGCAAGGGCCGCGACAGGTTTTGAGGTTCAGGCAGGCACTGATGCCACCTAGATACCCTCGTTCTCGTCTCCGCGGGCACCCCTTGGACCACACCACCAGGAGAATCCAGTGTCATACCCGCAACTGCTCACCCCCGAGGAGAAGCTCGCCGACGCAAAGAAGCTGTTGAGCCTCCCGCATATCGTCGTGATCTGCGGCTCCACCCGCTTCATGACCGAGATGACCGAGGCCGATCTGCGGGAGACCAAAGCCGGAAAGATTGTCGTCAAACCGGCCATTGACATGAAGTCGCCGCACGAACTTTGGGCCGATCCTGCCGAGGCCGAGGCGCTGAAGGTTCGACTCGACGATCTGCACCGAGCGAAGATCCGGCTCGCTGATGAGGTGCTCGTAGTCGGCGACTACATCGGAGACAGCACCCGAGCCGAAATCGCCTACGCCCGGTCGCTGGGCAAGCCCGTGCGATTCACGCACCCCGAAGTCGACCCTGACGCCTGACCGCCCGCTGCCACCTCGACAACCAGGGCCGGCAGCCCGCCGCCTGACCGTCTCCCGCACGTCGCTCTCGGCATGTCAGCCAGCTGCCACACCCCATCCAGGATCTCCCTGTTGGCCGTGCAAGGGTTGGCTCATACGGTCGCATCGCGGTAGTTGTCATGGGCTCGCAGGGTACGTCCGGCCCGACGCAGGCGTCTGCTGGAAGTGCGGTTACCAGGAGCGGAGCTCGGTGGTCAGTTCCTCCCACCACTGATGTTGGTGCTCGTCTTCGGGGTCGGGGCAGGGGCCGAGGGCGAGGACCTGGTCATCGACGTGGTAGGTGAGGCGGTAGAGCAGGACGCGGGTCGCGCACTCGAGCCAGCGTTCGGTGTCTCGTGCTGGTGGGGCCGGTCCGAGGATGGTGGCGAACCACGCGGGCAGGAGCAGGCGGTTGCTGACGGCGTCGGCCAGAGTGCTGCGTAGCGCCAGGGTCAGCCGTTGCTCCGCACGCTGGCCGGCGGAGATGGCCGGCTGTTTGTCGGCGGTGGCCGCCCGGTCCGCGGCGAGGGCCGCGGTGGACGTGCGGGCCTCGGAAGCCTGCCGGGCAAGGCCCTGGTGCTCGGTCGCCTCGCGCGCGATGACGGAGCGTAACTTGGTGGCGGCCTTGGCATGGGGCTGGGTGTTGTAGGGGGTGTTGAGCAGCGTGCCGACCAGGGCGACGGCTTCCTCCCGGGTCGCCTGGTGCCGGGCCTGGGCGTCGTGGAAGCGTTGCACCCGGTTCTGGTGATGGGTGCGGAGGGTGCTGGTGAGCAGGACGTCGGCGGCGTCCCACCCGGACTCCATCGTGGCGGCCAGGGCGCGCTGGTCCTTGGTGAAGGTGTCCAGGTCCGCGGGAGGGACGTTCCCGACAGCCATGATCTGGCCTTCCAGCAGCCGCACGTGCTGGGTGAGCCTCTTCACCATCCGCTCCGCGGTGTTGACGCGGTCATCGAGCTCGTCGACCCGGCCGTCGACTTCCTCGGTCGTGGTCTCTAGGCCGGAGATGTCGTCGCGAAGGGAACGCAGCTCGTGGTCCAGGTCCTCGGTATAGCCGAACCGGGACTTCAACCGCTCGTGCTCGCCCTCCAGATCGTCCAGCCGGCTGTCGAGACCGCTTACCTGTAGGTCGATGTTGCGGACCCGCCGGTCGGTGTCCCGGAACTGGGAGTCCAGAGCGTCGCTCACTTCCCCGCCTCCTGTCCGTCCGCGACAACTGTGCCCACGAAGGCCCAGCCGATCAGGAAGGCGACGATGAACCAGGGCGACAGGACGCCCAGGGCGACCAGGACGAGCAGCGCCCCCACCGCGTGCAGAGCGATGGACGCGTTGCGGCGGGCGAGATGGTTTTTCACGGTCGCTTCGAGCTGCCAGCCGCAGAAGGTGCCCACCAGGTGCGGCACGACCAGGGCGTACCACCAGTCCGAGTACCCCAGCAGGCGGAAGACGAGGATCAGAGCGATCGCCACCGCGCTCTGGGCCCGCCAGGACCAGAAGATGACCTTCTGGCTACGCAGGCGTTGTGGTTCGGCCAGCAGGGCCGGCATCTGCTTCTCGTACGCCATCAGCGCCTGCGCGCGCTCCATCAGGATGTCGAACGCCTCGTCCGGAACACCCTCGTCGTGGCCCTGAACGTCGGTAAGAGCGTGCTGATCGGCCAGAGCACGTACCAGCTTCTGGTGCTCCTGGTGCACCTCGTGTTCCGTCCGCGCTTCGCCCACCGGCCCCCCTCACTCCGAGCCCTCCCCTGCATTCCGGAGGCGGGCGAAACGAGTATTGCGACAGCCGCACGGGCCCGCTGGATCTTGACGAAGGATGGCGCGAACCCCACCATCACGGCCTGAACCAGGAGCTCGGGCCAGCTGCCAGGCTGAGTTCATTCTTCCGGCCCGCCAACTGATTCCGCCCACAACAAGGGAGGAGCCGAGCAGCGCAGACGTCGGCGGCCAGGGCGAACGGCGGAGGCGGTCCGTCGCGTTGACTACGTTTCCCGCATTCCGGCGCGACTCTCCGTGACGCTCGATAGGCTGAACAGCTGATAGCGATCTACCTCTTCTCGCGTCCGCGGGACGCTCTCGTGCGGGCGGGAGAGGCGGGCTGTGCTGGCGAAGGGGCTGGCGATGGGCGTTGACAACCGGCAGATCCAGACGGCCGTTCTGGAGGATCCCGAGTCCGATGATCCGGTGGTCTGCCCGACGGATGCCGACGAGCTCGACGAGTTCCGCGAGGATTTCTCCGAGACGACGTTCTGGTGCGGGGTCCTGCTGGGCGGGTGCGGCGGCCAGCTCCTGACGCGGCGGGGCAACGTCCGCGTCAGCCACTTTGCTCACTTCCCCGACCCCGACGGGCTGCTGCCCGAATGCGGGCGCCGCTCCCGGGACGTCGCGAGCGCGGACCACCTGTACGTACGGACGGCCACCCAGGCGTGGCTGCGCGGCCAGGGACACACCCCGCGCTACCGCTACATCGACCAGGACGACGCCCCGGTCGGCTCCCTCGTGGAGATCGAACTGGACGGGCACACGCTGCTGCTGCACATGGACCCCATCACGCCGCCCGACTGGGACGCCACGGAGGCAGGCGACATCATCCTGGGTCCCGGCGTCCCCATCGACCACCGCACGCTGGCGCGCCGGGGCTACGTCCACCGGGTCAAGTTCGTCAGCGAGGGCAACCAGCGGGTCATGATGCTCGGCACCGAGCTCCCGCATGTGGGCACCGACTGGGACTTCGAGCTGGCGGACTGCACCGTCGACGAGCACGGCCGGCTCATCACCCCCGTTGTCACATGCCTCGAGGCCACACGCGCCGCCAAAGCCCAGACCCCGGTGCCGCAGCCGCGCACCGAGAAGACTGAGGGGCCGGTGCAGATCGGCGCCCTGACCCGGCTCATTTACCACGCCGTGCACAAGCAGGAGACCGACGCCGCCCGCCAGCTGCGGGACACAGCACGGCTCCAGTTACCTCGCTGCGAGGGACAGGCCCTCGAACACTTGCAACGCGCGATCGACCACGCGAACGACTGGATCCACCAGCAGGACCGGGCCCGCCGACGGCTCTTCAACCGACTTGACGAAGCCATCCGGTACGGACATGACCGCAACGTCTCAACGCTGATTCCCCAGGTCAGAAAGCATCTTCTGGGCGACGCGGCGGCCACACCGCAAGAGGCCGCAACTCTCCAGGCAGCCGACGCGTTCCTCGAAGAAGCGCTTCGTCGTGCTGCCCGGGAACGGCGTGCGGCAAAAGAATTGCGTGCGGCAGAGGCCCGGACGCAAGAAGCGCGCCAAGCACAGCCGAGGAGGAGCGCAGAGCGCGCCGAGCGGCAGCGCGTGAGGAGCGGCGGACGCGTCGCGAGGCAGAGGCTCAGGAGCGGGAAAATCAGCCCGTGACGCAGGCCCTGGGTCGCAAAGCGCGCAACAAGGCGCGAGGGCGGGTTCAGAGCATCACCGGCCGTCTACGCCGTGAGGCGCTGTCCACTGAACAACTGCAGGAGCTTGTCGAGGAGCTCGTGGTTGCGGCGAAGGAGGCCGGAGACATTCTGTCCCCGGCTGAGCAGAACAAAGTGAAGGAATGGGCAGAAAAGGTCGCCGTCCCCGCAGAAGAGCCGGACGCGCCCAAAACCACGCCCACGCAGCCGCAGCCGCAGCCGGACATCATCACGGGCCCTGCCACGCTGCCGGCGCATCTCGTGCCCACTGCGGCGGCTGTCCGGGGAGCCCTGAAGAAGGCGGCCAGGGAACGGACATCGACCAGCTGGAGCCGGCTGGAGCACCAGCTCGGCTCCGCGCTGCCCTCCCTGAACAACAGCGAACGCGTCCAGGTACTGGTCCAGGTCGACCGATCCACGGCCGACGACGAGCCACTCCTGTCATCCCTGCTGGCAGCGGGCGACCCCCACTTCGCCTACCAGCACTACCGGCACGTCCTCACCGCGCTCGGCCTGGACGCCCCGGACGACGACGAGGACCTGCGGGACGTCGTTGAAGCCGACGCCGCACAGGTATTCACCGACTGGCGCTCCCGCTGAAACCGAGCGGAATAGCGCGAGAGTTCACCTGGCCTGGCGCAGCACGGGACAGCCCTTAGGCGGGCGCGGATTGGCCGTGCCCAGCGCAAAACATCGGTCCCGCGCGCTGCCCGCGTGGCCTGCTGCTGGTCTGGGTTTACGGGGTGAGGTCCAGGACCCGGACGGATTTTCCCGACCCTCGGTGGTGCCGGTGTCGACGAGGGCCTGGACCTGCTGCCGCCACTGCTGGTGCGCGGCCACCTTCATGCCGAGCGCGTGGTTGAACGCCCCCCGCGCCGCGCCGACATGACGAAGCAGCACTTCTTCCTGGGCGGAGGTCGGGTCCAGCGTGAACCGGAACGCTCGCAGCACCTCGGACCGCACGAAACCCTCCCTCCCTTCTGCTCACCAGTGCCAGGTCGCCGCCGACTGTAGAGGACGACACTGACAACCGCCCTGACCTGCGGAGCCGCAGCAGCCAGCCGCACGCAATCCGGTGCCAGCCCACCCCGAGGAACTCGCGCGACGCGAGTAGGTGCCGTGCTGTTTCGACCGTTCCGCCGGGGCTGGCGCCGGGAATGGGAACGGCCAGGAGGTACTGAAGCGGGCAACAGCGGCCGCGTACCGTGGCACGGTGCCCGCCGCGGTTGCCGACTTTTGTCGACGGAATAGGTGAACGTCTGAAGGCGGTGATGCTGTCTTGCTCAGGCGCGCAGCTGCTGCTACGGCGCGACGTCGTACTTCACGACTGTGTCCGAGCAGGCCGTGGCGAGCTTCTTCAGAGTCCGGGCCGCCGCCTGTGAGGCGGCGGCCCGGCTGCTCTTGCGCTCCTAGAGCTGACGCCATTCGGTGCCGACCTGGTCGGTCTGGCGGATGACTTGCTCGTCGGCTGTCGGGGCAGGCCATGTCTGAAGCAGGTACGCCTCGACCGGGTCGTCGTCCGGGCCGAGGCTGTCCTCGGCCCGCCCGGCATCGCGGCCGCGGGCGTGGACACGCATGCGGTAGCTTCCCGGGCCGGCGGAGGCGAGGTCCGGCAGATCCTCCACCTCGCCGTCCTCCCACGAGGTGACCAGGGCCGAGCCGGTACTGGAGGTGAAGGACGTCTCCACCACCTCGTCCCAGTCCCCCTCAAGCGGCGGCTCGGACTGGTGTGTGGTGACGGTGACCTCAACCGGACCGACGGTCAGCCCCGTCAGGATGCCGGCCCCGTCCTCCGCCACAGCGACCAGCCCGTTGCCCGCATCGGAGATGTCCGGTGCCTGATCGGTGCCCAGTTCGGGGTCGACGACGTAGAACTGACGGGCATACACCCACACACGGGCGACCCTGCGTCCTTCCGGCATACCGGGTTCCTCCTCGGTGTCAGGAGATGGCGACCCAGAAGGCGTCACCGTTCAGGATCCTATTGTCCTTGTACGCCTTGAGCAGGTACTTGGATCCCCCGGCCGTGCTGTTGTGCTTCTCGTTGATCATCCTGCGGCTGAAAACACCGGAGGCCCCGCCCTCCTTCGTCGACGCGAACGGGTACTCGTCACAGCTCTTCCCCGCCGGACGGGGCAGGCTCTTCGGGCACGCCTTCGAACGGTTCTTCTCGATCAGCTTCTTGTCAGTGGTCCGGTGCAACGGCTTGCCCACACCGGGCTGCCCCGGATGCCCCTTCAGCTTCCGCTGCGCGTCCCAGACATGCTGCGCCGCTTCCTTGACGTTCTTGTCGCCGCGGGACATCGCGAAGACAGGAACGGCTCCGGGGTGGACACAGCCGCCCGCCTTGGTCGTGATGCCCTTGACGGAGTCGCAGCGCACGGTGGCGGCCTGCGCGAGACTGCCGGTGGCGGGTGAACCCACGGCCGCCTTCAGCGTGACGACGGGCGCCTCCCTGTGCTTGAGCGTCTTCGACCCGGGCGACTTCAGAGCGAACGGGAAGCTCGTCTCCTTCTTCACCGAAAGCCCCTTGGCCCCAGGCGCGGAAGTCACCACGCACTTGGTCTTCGCGGACTTCCCGCAGTTCAGCTTCAGGCTTGCGACCACACCCCGCGCCGCGCCGCTGGCGCTGGTCGGGTAGAGACCGATGGTGTGCTTCCAGGTCCGCGAGTCCCTGGCCGCCAGAGACGTGCGCTGCGTGACCCGGATGTTCATCGTGCCCAGCAGCTTGCCGCTGGGCACCTCGATGATGTCAAACCGCAGGCTGCTCACCGAGCACGCTTTGTGCCGGTCATAGGTGAGGTAGCCGGACTTGCAGGTCAGCCCGGCGGCCGCTGCCTTCGCGGTGGACGAGGGGGCCGTCGTCTGGGTCACCTGGGTGCATGTGGCGGTGCGTTCGCCGCGCGCGGCAGCGGACTGGACGGCTCTGTCGCAATCGGCGCTCAGTGCTTGGGCGGTGGGCTGTGCCTGGGCAGGTGCGGCGCCGGTCACGAGAGCGGCTGTGATGCCTGCCGTTCCGATGACTGCCGCGACCCGCTGACGTGTGATCGTCATTGATTCCCCCTATTTTGCTGGCCCGGAGCACGGCGGAGCCGCAAGTGAGAGGTCTGTCTGGCTCCCCCGAGCAACGTGCTGTGCTATGGCCGGGCACGCGTAAGCCCTACACAACAGCGTTGGCTGTTGCAACCGGAGCAAAGCTATAGTCAGTGGCCTTGCGCAGCAAGCGAGTTAAGAAAATCGGGCAGCCTCGCGCGATAGAGGGGATCGATAGCTACCTGGCGGGGCCAGCCGGTGAAGTTTCCCCGGGGGAGCTAATGCAAATAAATGTTCGCAGGATGACGATCCCGGCGTCTCCGCTGACCCGCCGTCCGGACAGCTGCGCCAAGTCGCGAGCGCCAGGATCACGAACACAGAGTGGTCGGGCCCTCCGCTACTCGCATCACATGTGCGTGCCCGCCCAAGGCGGTTCCGCCGCAGGCCCGACTGGAGTAGCCGGCCGGGTGTTGGTCTGCTGTTGTCCGTACCGTCGGGCGTGAGTGCCCTGACAGGACGGCGCTCTGGTTGGCCCTACGGTCACTTCGCACGCCCCGCAGGGCCAACCTCGTTGCCCTCAGCCACCGCCGCGGAGGTTGCCGCAGTCGCCGTTGGCGTCGCCAGGCCGGAATCACAGCCACCGTTCGCCGCCCGCCGCATGCCGTCCGTTTGTCGGCTGGGCTCGGCCGGTATGCGGTACAGTTGATCTTGACGGTTCGCCACAACTTACGGCAGCTGACGTTGCGTTGGTGGTCCAAGGAAAGACGCCCCGCTTCCTGCGGGGAAATGCAGGTGCAAGGCCTGCCCAGCGCTCGCACACGAAGCCCTTCCCTCCACCGTGGGAAGGGCTTCGTCATGTTCCCCCGCACACCCTGGAGGAGTAGCCGGCGGTCTTCCGCCCGATGACGGCCGGCGCGATCGACACGTCCGGGCGGCAACCGGCATCGCGGGGTGCATTGAGAACCGCAGGTCAGCCGTGTGTTCCTCGCCTGCGCCCCCAGCCGGGGAAGGACTCTGATCGACCGACGGCTTTACCTTCCCGAACATCTCCTGGTTCAGTGATCCCGGACGTCGCACCGCGGCCGGAACCCCTTGACACCGTACGGGCTGACATCGCGACCACACTCATGAAGTTGGCCCAAGCCGCAGGCAATGTGCCCTACTGCGCGACGCCGAGTTCGAGAAATGATTGGACTCCGCATGCGGTCGGACCGGCAATTTCATGTGGTCGGTGGCGGGTCGGTTTGGGTGAGGCGTATTCCGTAGCCGAGAGATCTCACGGGCTCGGGTTGTGGCGGGCCGTATCCCTGACTGTTTTCCTGTAGCAGCACGGTCAGCAGTGGGCTGTTGACCGTCTCGTTGCTGAGTGTCGCCCCTGTGTGCTCGGACACAGCCCGCAGCACGGGGGGCCAGCCGGGGAATTCCTCTGCGGCTTCGCTTCGCCGGAGTTCGACAGCGTCCCACCACGGGTGAGGTGGTTCGGGCCGGGTGCTGGGCATGCCCGGCTCGAATCGTTCTGCCAGATGCCCGTCACGCCAGAACTGGAACGCCTGACGGCCGCGGACGTCCTGCTGAAGGCTGAGTGTTTCGGTGCCCTGGGAGAGCCGGGTCAGCAGAGTGGTCATGGAGCCGAGCCAGCCCCACTCCTCAAGGCAGAACGACCAGTTGCCGATCGCGCCGACGCGCAGGACCGTTGCCGCGAGTCCTTCGTGGCCGATTCGCTGGCCGAGTCGGTAGGCTTCCTGCGGGTCCAGCAGGCGTGCCTCCTCGGGCCGGGCGCCGTACCGGGTGAGCAGCCCTGACGGGGCCAGGCCGTGGGTGAACGTCAGGCACCACATGATTTCGTGGTCAGCCCAGGACGTCGACGACCGGGGATCGGTGTGATCGCTTTGCACTGTGGTGTCTCCTAGCTGGGCGTCTGCACCGGGCCGGGCAGTTGTCCGGCCCGGTGCAAACGATGCTTTTGGGGTCAGGGGGTGAACTCCAAGCCGAACGTGGGTGCGCAGGCCGTCGTCTTCTACAGCACAGGCACCAGTGATGCGGTGTCACCCGTGAGAGCGGATCAGGCCGGTGCTGAAGAAACCCGGGGCGTGGCCACTCGTCGGTAGGTGCAGGGAACCAATCCACGACCACCTGCAGGGGGACCTACATCACCCCGCCTTTCTTCACTTTGTACAGTTCGAGATCTCTGTTCACGAACAGCTGTACGTAGCCGCAGTCCCAACAGATCAGCCCGGTCGCCGACTCGTTCGCCCAGCCGAAGTTCAGGAACTCCATGCCGGTGCTGTTGAGTTTCACCTCACGGTCCCGAAACAGATCGCCTTGGCAGAAGCTGCACTTGATCCACACGCCCCCGAGAGCCGCACGCACAGGCTTGGCCACGCCCCCACCCCTTCTTCCCAGAGCAACCGGAGTGGCGCAACCGCCGTGCACACCCCGCGCGTTGATCAGCATAGTCAGGGCCCTCGAACCGGGCCGTGAGCGGGAGGGACCCCGGGCGGCGTGCGGCCAGGACCCGGGACGCGAGAACTCCCACGGCACGCCGGACGTCCTCCAGCGCTTCCCACAGCCCAGCCGTCACCTCACGGCCCGTGCCGCGCTCAGCGGCGGCAGCACCGGTCCGGCGACGTCCTGGTCGCGCTTACCCATACCTCCAGTGTGCGCCGCACCAGCGTGGCGGCTATTCCCCGGCGAGGCCCTGACGGGCAGCGTCGATCGCGTCCTCCAGGGGGTCCCGCACGGCCACCGGGGCGAACTCACGGGCCGGAACAGGGACCGAAACGGGCGCAGCAGGGACCGAAACCGGGGCCGGAAAGGTCCGGTCCAGGGATCGGCCTGAGTGCGGGGCTTCCCGGCGGAGATGTGGTAGGGCTGCCTGCGCGGTCCGGGTCGCGTCCCTCGTGGTGGGCCTGTCAACGCGCCTGGTCCGGCGCGCCGTTGCGTGACGTAGGTGTAAACAGCGACGTACCGCCACGACACGGGTTTTCCGGTCTGAGCCGACGCTGTGCCGCTATGAGAAATGCCCGGTGCCATTTGGCAGTCGAGCCGGGCTGTGGGAATCAGCGACGGCCCGGAGGCTTCGCTGCCCCCGAGGCGTATCGCGCTGATCACGGGGTTCAGGCCAGGACCCGCACGACGGACAATTCACGTACCCGGAACCACGCGGTCGCCACCTCGGAGACGGCAGAGCGCGGCGCGCACCTCACCGCCCCGGGCGCCGCACGATCGGGCGCGCCCGGGGCGCAGGCCGGTGAGACTGCGGTGGCGGTTGGCGATGCGGTGTCACCCGTGAGAGCGGATCAGGCCGGTGCTGAAGAAACCCGGTGCGCCGCCACTCGTCGGTAAGAGCATGGAACCGATCCACGAACAGCACCTCAGCGAGCCCGGCCTGGCCGTGCTCGACATCACCGCAGCCGACGAAGCGACCGTCCACGCGGTCATGACCGCGCTCGACCAGCTCTGGGCAACCTCCGGGAGCAGGCCCACGCGACGGACACCCGGAGAACCCGGGGTCGGGGCGCGGGTGTACGCAGACATCCGGCGTCGCCCCGCCGACTGATCCTGGCCGCCCGTGCCGAAGACCGCGCCTGTTTCCGGGGCTGGGGGCGCTGGGCGGGCCGCCAGTGAAGCGGGCGCACGTATGGGCCAGGCACCAATGACGTACGGTGCTGGTGGCCGGGGTTCTTTCACCCTCCGGTGATCGTTCTTCACCCCCGGCCTCCCGCGCCCCGGGAGCCAGCGCACTCTGGCCCCCGGGGCGCAGCTGTTGCTGCTCCTGATGTATGGCCGGAGCCGGTGAGATGGTGCGCGGTGTGCAAGTCGGCACCGTCGCCGTTTTCGTGTGCCTCGGGAAGTGCAACGGGCAGAGGTCCGGCCGGGTGCGGGTGCTCAGGCGGCGAAGCCGTCGGCCTGGGGCCAGGGCGGCTCGCGTTCGCGATTCAGAGGGTCGTACGGCGGTTCCCGACCGGGACGCGGCGCTGTACTGCCGGGCGGCCGCGCCTCGCCTCGCCGCCTCCGATCCACCGCCTCGACCGTGCCCGGGGCCAGCGGCTCCAGCCGGTCTTTGCAGCACCGGGCCACCACCGCCTCCGCCAGGCGCTCGCGCGACAGCTCGACCGGGCACAGCTCGCCCGCCAGCCACTCGGTCTGGTCCTCCTCCGTGCACTTGCGGAGCCCGAAGGCACTCCGGACCTTCATCCGGTGCCGCTTGATCGCCCGCCCCGGCTGGCACCTTCACCTCGGCTCGCGCCCGTCGCGCCGCACGGCCGTGACAGCCCGCGGCTTCTTCCTCGCCTTCTGGCTGGCGCCGTTCTTCCGGGCTTGCTCCATCGCGGCCCGCAGCGCGACCCGGGCCAGGTCGACCCCGGACACCTCGCGCTCGCTCATGCCTGCCCTCAGGTGGTGTGCCCGAGGGGTGCGTGCCCGCCAGGCGCTGCGCCTCGTCGACCAGCTGGTGGCTGAACACCCGCCGACGTCTCGCCGTACTGGTCGATGTTGTCGAAGACGACGCTGTGGTCCTTCATCCCCCGCACCCGCCACGTGCGGACTTGCTCCTGGTCGTCGCCGTCGACCGGGTCGGGCACGGCGACCGGACGCGGCGCCGCGGGCAGCACGACCGGCGCCATTGGCGCGGCCGGGACGTCGCCGGCCGACTGCTCGGCCGCGGCTTCGGCGCAGGCCTGAGCTGCGACGGCCTGCCGGGCGCGGACCTGCTCCCACCTGTACGCCTTCGCCCACGCCCTGGCCGTTACGTCCTGGTGCAGCTGCGTGGCGGTGGCCTCCCGCCGCTCCGCCTCCGAGGCCCCGGGCATCGCGGCGTCGACGGCGGTCACGACCGTGCGGCGCTGGTCCTGGCGGTCTTCCTGCCGCTCCGAGCAACGCGGGCAGTCCCGGCCGGAGTCGAGCAGGGCCGTCCGAAGCGGCCCTTGGTGTCCGGTCAGCCGTCACTCTTGGAGATCTGTTCCCGCCGGGCAGCTGCCAGGCGGGCGCAGACGGTTGCGGGCTCGGCTCCGGTGACGGTGGCGATCTGATCGATGCTCAGCAGCAGTTTGTGGTGAAGGAGGTGGGTGTCCTCGACGGCGGTGGAGGTGCGGCCGCTGCGGCGTGCGACGGTCTGGGTAAAGCGCTGCCATGCCCAGGCCGAGGGGCGCCGTTCGGCAACCACGGAGGTCCAGGTGCTGGCCACGGTCTCGAAGAGCTTCGATGTGGCTATCTGGGCCTCCTCCGAAGGAAGGTGGGCGGCGGCGTAGGCATGGTAGGCGGGTCGGTGGAGGTCGTAGAACGCGTAGTAGGCGTTTGTGAGGACGGCGAGCGAGGGCTTCATGGTCAGCGTTTCCTGGTTCTGCCGTTCCCGGTCAGCCGAAGGCCTCTGCGGGGAGGCTGCTGCCAGGCCCATGGGCGGACGTGGCGTTGCGCCACAGGGGCAGGGCGATCTCGGGCCTGCTCAGCAGGGCGGTCGCGAGCCGGTGGTACACACCCCATTCCGGCACCCCGGGGCCGTGGAAGGCCCGCCGGAGTTCCTCGATGGTGATGCTGCGCTGGGTAGAGCTGAGGATCCGGTCCTCGCGGGGGGAGCCTGCGGCGTAGTTCAGGGCCTGGAAGTAGGTGCGCAGGGTGTGCACTGGGTCGGCGGTGCTGACGGGCTCGTCGGCGGCGATCTTCCAGAGCAGTGTGGCGAACTCGGTCTCGGTGACGTCGCCGCACTGCCCGGCGATCAGCTCCACGTACAAGAGGGTGGCGGACCGCTCGCCGGAAAGGATGCGCGAGAGGTAGGAGCGGTGGATGTTCATGTGCTTGGCCAGCTCCTGCTGCGGAATTCCGGACCGTTTCCACATGAGGGTGAGCGCACAGGCCAGGCGCTGGTGGGGGTCTCGCAGCGAGGCCTTCTTGGGCATGGCCCGTTTGGCGGCGCGCTGTGAGCCGAATGCCAGTGCGGGGCGTTTACGGGTGGCGAGATCGCGGTCGACGGATCGCGGCGGGTACTTCCTGCGTAACCGGTCCGCGCTGACCTTCAGCACGGGCTCGAGGTCGGTGAGCGGTTCGCCCCGAGACCGCTGGCGCACGACGAGCGCGGCGGTCGTGTCCTCCATGAGGTGGGTGAGCTGGACTGTGCATTCGAGGAGGTCGGTGGTGGGCGCGTTGGGGTCGGAGGCGCGTGCGGCGAGTGTCTCGGCGATCCGGACGGCGTCTACGGCCATGCCACGTACCGCGGTACTGCAGCGGGCGGCGCGCTCGGTGTCGGCGACCGGCTGCCTGGGAATGGGGGGCGGTTTGTGCGAACTGGTGGGCACTGCGAACTCTTTCGTGGGTGTTTGAACGGGTATCTGGACCGGTTCTGTCGTCGGGCACTGCGTGGCCTGGACTTCGGCCGTGGCGAAAGGAGCAGCCGCGGCCGAGCCTTGTTTCAGGTCAGCGTCGACGCACCCACTGGCGGACCAGGGAAGATCCGTGAGCGGCTGTCAGGAGAAGCATCAGGGCGGGCAGTACCTCGGGCGTGAGAATGCCCGGGATCACGAGCAGCGGCAGAGAAATCGCCACGACGGGCATGCTTCCGCGCATGGTGACAGAGGTGACAACCTCGCACGAGGTTTCAACCATGCGCGGGGCAGAAATGATAGGTTCGCGGCTCGTTTCCCCTGCAAGCGCGTGAGCGGGAAGACGGGTTCGGCGTCGGTCGGCCATGGAGGGGCGTCCTTTCAGGGTTCGGCTGAACGTTGAGACAGCGACAAGAGACCCCGGCGCCCCGGCTACCAACCTGCGGCCGGGGTCTTTGTCTGCCCCGACGGAGAGTCGGGGAAAACGCAACCTACTACCTCGGCTCATGGTTGGTGCCGCAATGTAGTGGTCAATGGGTGCGTGCACCCACCCCGCCCACCACGGTCAAACAGTCACGTAACTGACCAGTAAGGCCCAAAAGCCGACCAAAATCAGTCGGATGAAACGGACAACGGTAGCGAAGAGCTCGAATCCACTGGAGCGGAGTGCCCCCGCGCAATGTCGCGCCACCCCCACTCCCCCCGGCCGCGCCCGGACGGTTTCCACGGAACTTGGCACCAACCGCATAGCTCGAACGGGTGAACGGCCGTACCCGCGACCGGCGAACCGGGTACCGATGCCCAGCGGCGTCGCAGTCCTCACCCCGGCGAAGCCACTGCAAACGCCTATATGACGATGCGTCAGCCTTCGTCGCTCTCTGAAATCATGAGGCTGTATCAGCCCTCGACTTCGGAGCATCGCCGTGAAAGCACGCCGCCTCGCACCCATCGCCGCCATCTTCCTCGCGGCTTCGCTCGCCGCCTGCAACCCAAGCTCGGCGAAGAGCGAGACCGATTCGAAGCCGTCAGCCCCCGCCGCCGCGGCCAGTGCTCCCGGCGCCCCGGCCGATGGAGCCTCTGCTGCCCCGGGCGCCCCTGCCAGCGGCAGCGACCTGTCCCTCGTGGAGGCAATCGCACAGATCCCGGCCGCGGACGAGAGCCGGACCGGCTACAAGCGCGATTCCTTCCGCCATTGGGTCGACGAAGACAAAGACGGCTGCTCCACCCGGAACGAGGTGCTGCTGGCCGAGGCGACGAAGAAGCCCGAGCTGGGGGCGAAGTGCGCCCTGACCGGGGGTGAGTGGCTGTCGTACTACGACGAAGTCACGGTCACCGAGGCCAGGAAACTGGACATCGACCACATGGTGCCGCTGGCCGAGGCATGGGACAGCGGGGCCTCGGCGTGGGATCCGGACCGGCGTATGCGATACGCGAACGACCTCGACTCCGAACGGTCCCTCGTGGCCGTCACCGCGAATACCAATCGCAGCAAGGCGGACAAGGACCCGTCGGAGTGGATGCCGCCGGCCGACTCCGCGAAGTGCACCTACCTCGCCGACTGGACCGCCACGAAGCTCCGCTGGAAGCTGTCCGCGGACGGCAAGGAACGGGCTGCACTGGAAAAGCTCGCCACAGGCTGCTCCGACACCGTCGTGAAGTACGAAGTCGCCCCCTGACCAGCAGTCAGGAACGGCACTCTCACCTCATCCGTATCACGGTGAGGGTGCCGTGCCGGCCGGACCCGGCCGGCACCCCAGATCCGTCTCCAACCGTGTGTACGACTCGCCCTCTGCCCGCCGCTCCCCCACCACCGCCGCGCCGCTCAAGACCTCACCGACACGAACCGCAAGGACGGGCTCCAGGCGGGCGGACACCCTCACCAGCCCGCCCTCGTCCCCCACCGCCAGGACCAGAGGGTGTGCTCTGAGCCGGGGGCCGGTGAACCGGTGAGGCCGTCGCCACCCTGCGGATCGAAATTCACCGGTTCCGGGCTGCCTTGTACGCGGCAGCGAAGCTCCGACGCTTGGGCCGGGTCCGCTTCTCGGCGGGTTCGTCCCACTTCACCTGTGACTGTCATGCGCGCGACCCTTCAGAATCGCGTCTGTCAGGTCAAGGCGTGTGCGCACGGCGGCCGGAACGTGGCGGCGAAGCCACCGGCCCGCAGCCGGGGTAATGAGCTGGGCCGGCCTGCCGTGTTCGCGCCCGGCACGCTTCTTCCGCGCTCCTCTGGCGGAGTGAACGCGCAGGAGATCGCCCGCATCCGACCAGGGCGGCCGGGGAGTCTGGTGCCGTGATCAAAACCGTGAAGCGTGTCGCGGCCTTCGCCGCCCTGGCCCTCATGCCGCTCGCCGTTCCCGCCGTCACCGCCTCCGCCTCCTCCCCGGCCGGCGGGGTAAACACTCCGGGCACTACGGCTGGGCGGAGCCCGAGGACCTGGACGCGCCCACCATCGAGCGGCTCAAGGCCGCCCGCTCCAACCTGCGCTTCCAGGACCGGCGCGTCGCCGACCTCGAAGCCCGGATCGCGGGTCCCTGACAACCCGGAGGCCACTCAGCCCGGTCCGGTGACCAGGGGAAACCCTTGGTCGCCGGACCATTCCATATGCCAGGCTCCTGGGTATGGAGCCCCACAACGAACAGGCCGCAGGCGAGGTTCTGCGTCAACGCGGCTGGCGCAAGGTCTTTACCGTCCAAGAGATGGTCGACAAGTGGGCCTGGCTCGTGGGCGAAGTCGAGGACGGCTACGACGACCTGGTGGACGAATACACCAACGACCTCTACAGCCGGAACTGGCTGCACGAGGCGTGGCCGATCCTCACTGAGCGCGTGATCATCCTATGGACACCGCAGATCAAAGCCCTCGACGATCGTTTCCGGGCCGCCACCGTCTTCGACGACGGCATCTCCTTGTCACGGTTCCACCGAATCACTGACTTCGACCCCACCGACATGTGGTGGTGGCGGCGACACCCGCGTCTGCTCGTCGGCGATCTCGGCCGCTCGCTCCGCTCGGCGGGCGCCACCGACTGATCATCGGCAGGACAACCCACGAGACGCCGCCAGACCACGGTCGCCACCCGGATCACTCGGACAAGCGACAACATCGACCCAACTGAGCGTCACGGACATGTAGTCTATGAATCGTCGCAGTTCAGAGTAGGTTCACGAGCTCCTGCGGTTGGTAAACTCGCCGGCCTCCAGGAGCGCAAGGCACGGGCGTTCTCCACCTGGGCCGATGTCACCTGCGACGGTGCCCTGCGGTTGGAGGCCCGGCGTGCCGAGCAGGCCGCGGCCGCTGCCCGCCTCCAGCACCAGCAGCGCACCGGCAACATCACTGGCGGCATCACGGACAACGACGGGCCGGCCGTGACGCGGGTGCTGACCGTACCGACGCAGTGGGAGCACGCGCGCTCGGTCCTCGCATACGTGGCCGACCACAGCCCGCTGCCCGGCCCGGAGGCACGGCTGCTGGTGCTGATGCTGACTCTGCGCACCGCGCACACCGGCACCGGCAACCTCGTCGGACAGGACATCGCTGCGCTGGGCCTGACCGGCCCGGAGGACCTGGTCGAGGAGCTGACCGGCTGCGGCTGGCTCACCCTGCCCGGCACCGCCGGGGACCTGCTCGCCTCCCGGCCGGAGAACCCCACTCCGGTCCGTGTTCCCTCCCTGGTGCCCCGCGAGGACAAGGCGGGCCCGTTCACGTTCGGCAAGAAGATGCGGCCCAAGCTCTCCGGCTGGGCCCAGAAGGTCATCTCGGACAAGAAGCTCCGCAAGACCAAGGCCACCGCCGCAACCCGGCTACTCGCCCTGACGCTGGCCACCCAGACCGACGCCTCGGGACGCCTCGGCCCCGGCGGCCAGGGCATCGACCTGACCGCCCTCGCTGCTTGGGTGCCGGTCGGTTCCGGGGAGCTGCAGCACCTGGTCGACCAGCTGGCGCAAGCGGACTGGCTCACCAACGTCGGCCTCACCGGCACCCACCTCACCGGGCAGCCGACCGAACGAATCCTCCCGCTCACCTGCCCCCTCCGGGCGTGAGGCACAGCAGCCGTCCGAGTGAGCCCGCGACGCAGTCATTTCCTGGCCCGCCCATCGGCTCCGGTGTGGAGGTGGGGTGTCAGCTCTCGTGGATCACCCGTCGCGCAGTGCTTCGAGTTCTGCCCGGGTCAGGGTGAGAGGAGGGGTGCGGCCCTTCCAACCCTGTTCGACGGCGTGCCGCAGGCCGGCCGACGGTAGTTGTCCGTCGTAGCCGGGGCCGTATGGGTGATGTCGTCCAGGAGCAGGCCGATGAGCCTGGCCAGCGCGATCGGGCCGCCGCCTGCGTACCCGTAGGTGTAGCCGCCGCCGATCTGCGGTGCGGGGAACACCGTCCCGTCCTGGGTGGTCACCCATACCGAGTTGTGGCCGCGGCCGATGGTCAGATCGGCAAGCGGTGAGTGCGCCGGCAGCCGCTGCGGGGCGACGGTCTCGATTACGTCGCCGGTCCGCGCGGCGGGCATGTCGGTCACCGGGTCGATGAGGATGTCCCGTTCCTGGTCGTCGCCGAGGTACGTGGCGAGCGCGATCCGAGGGCTGGCCTGCAATCGGGACGCCCACCGCCTGGCCTGGACGCAGGAGGACGGGTCCACGGTGATCTTGCAGGAGCCGGGGAAGTACCGGGTGTCTCCTCGGCGACCGGTTGCGGCGGGTGCGGCATGACGGGGCGGGCGGCCACCGCGATGGACGCGATGCCGTCGCTGGCATCGACGTACTCGGTGATCTCCTTGTGTGCGGAGTCCGCACAGTCCCACAGTGCGCGCCGTGCGACCTCGAGCGCGGCTGCGGCCGCGTGGGAGCCGTCGGGTTCTTCCGCGGCCAGGCGCAGCAGCGGCGCCGGGTCCGGAGTGACGACGGCCGGCATGTGCAAGGTGGGCGCGCCGGGCTTCCAGGCCATCATCAGCTCGGGGTCGCGCAGATTCGAATGCCAGTAGGGGGCGGGCATGCCGAGCACCCGCTCCAGGCGGTGCCAGGTGGTGCCGTAGTGCTTGTCCGGGCCGGCGGCGTCGATCGCCTCCAGGCTCGGTCCGTCAGGAGGGCCGTAGTCGGGTTCGACCACGGCCAGGGCCACGGCGTTCTGGGCCAGTTCGCGCAGCAGGGCGAGGCTCGGGAACGTCATCCCCGTCTCACCGTCAACCCCGTGGGCGAGCACGACGATCCCGAACTCCGTGTCCCACCGGTACAGCACCCAGTCTTGGCGCCGCTGCGCCCCCAGGAATTGGGACGGTCTGGTCGCCGCCGCGTTCCACAACAGCCGCGTCGTGCTCCCGGAGCGTTTGAACACCACGAACCTGGCCCCCTGACTTCACCCAGTGACTCAATACCGAAGGACCATCCAAGCCGAGTCGGCGGTCGTATGTGGTCAGATCAGCGGAGTGCCGAGGGAGAGTTCCCTGTGAGAGGTCTGCTGGGTGCGAGTGCTCGGGTTGCACGTGCCGGCAGTCGTCGGGGGACGCAGCCGGTCAGCTGGCCCGGTGTCCCAGCCCTGTTCCCGGCCACGGCTCATCAGGCGAAGGCCGATGCGCGCTCACACCTCTCCCTCTCCCGCCGTTCCGGGACTCAGGCGTCCTTCCATGCCCGGAGGAACTTCTGCTGGTCCT
Source organism: Streptomyces sp. NPDC002476 (assembly GCF_042889785.1). Taxonomy (NCBI): domain Bacteria; kingdom Bacillati; phylum Actinomycetota; class Actinomycetes; order Kitasatosporales; family Streptomycetaceae; genus Streptomyces; species Streptomyces sp. NPDC002476. The sequence continues at coordinate 67,613 of NZ_JBIARH010000023.1, forward strand.
CCCAGGCTGTCCGGCTGCGGCCGGCGTGCAGGACCTGCCAGGCCGCGCTTTCCACCTCGCGTAGCCACAGCTCGCCGACGTAGCCGGCGTCGTAGCCGCTCAGGTGTTCCGTACCGATTTCTTTGCCGATCACTCTGGCGACCGCGGAGCGCTGCTCGCTGCTCATCTCCGCCACTGCGCTCAGGAGCTGGTCGGCCAGCGCGGTGCCGTCGCCGTCCACGGCGCGCAGCAGCTGGTGCCGCAGGTTTCCCGGCAACAGGACCGGGTCGTCCGCCGCCTGCCACAACTCGAACCAGAAGTCGCGTGGTTCATCGCTGGGCACAGGCAGGCTCGCCATCAGCGAGACGAGCCGGGCCGTTCCCGCGTAGGCGGGTGCGTGAGCCAGGGCCAGCAGCGCCAAGTCGGCAATCCGCTCCACGCTCAGCTGCCCGGCTTCCAGCTCCGGAGTCATGTTCATCTGGTGCGCGAGCAGCTCCGCGAACGGCTCGGCCTGGTACACGCGGGGAACCAGCATGCCCCACCCTTTCCGTCGTGAACGATCCAACAGCCCCTGATCTTCGCAGTGGTGATCGCACTCCCGCTTGCATTCGCGCGAGTTGGCTTGATCAGCTGCACGGCTCAAAGGCAACCCTGCCGCCGGCCGCGGGTCAGTTCTTTTCGGGTTCGCCGAGGGTCCAGCCGCTGATTGCCGAGATCGGGCCGCGCCAGGTCGGCAGGGTGTGGGTGGTCCGGCCGGAGCGGTGGGTCACGTCCTGCAGGTGAAGGAAGCGGGGGTCGACCTCGCGGCGGCGCCGGCCGTTCTCCGCGGCCTCGTCCAGGTGCCCGATCGCGTGGCGCGCGACCCGGCGCAGGGTGTCGTCGTGGTCGCCGAGCTGGCGAAGGTGCAGGCGTTCCCAGGTGTCGGTGGAGACCAGGGTGCCGGTCACCAGCGCGCCGCCCAGGGCCAGGGTCACCACGATGTCGTCGGCCTCGATGTCCTCGTGTTCCGCGCCCAGGCGCAGTATCTCCAGGTGCGGGTCGATCCGGGTCTCCGGCTGGAGCAGCATCCTCAAGGCCGGCTGGACCGCATCTCTCCACGACAACGTACTGCTCCCCCGGTTTGTTGAACGCCTGGGTCAAGGATGTCCTGCTCATGTCCCGGCTATGCGCCGGCCTTCTCGACCGTCACGGTGAACGGGGCGTCGTCCGTCGGCGGCGTCTGCTTCCAGGGACCGGTGACACGCCAGCCGTCCTGCTCCAGGACCCGGTTGGCGGCGTCGGGGTCGAACGGCTCGTCGGGTCCGGTGCCGGTGCAGTAGCCGAGGGGGCCGCGGTCGGGGTCGTCGATGTAGACGTGCCAGTCGGTGTCGTACTCGGCCCGCGCGGTCAACGCGGCTGTGGTGGTGGGGCTTCCGTGTGTCATGCCGACACCGTAGGACCGGCGACGGAACGCCTCACCGAACTTGCTGGTTCTGGCACACACCGGCTCGCTATGTGCTCAGGGGCTTGATGATCCGGGAGCGCGGGCACGACCGTCTGGTCGTGCCCGTCGTAGCGGCGATCCGGCCGATCCGCAGCATCAGGCCGTCGGAACGGCCTCGAGCCGGGTGGTTGCCTTCAGTTCCATCCGCCGCTTCACCAGGTCCTCGCCGGTGAACGAATCCCAGTACGGGTGTGTACCGACGGTCTCCGACAGGGCCAGGCACTCCTCACGGAGCTGGTCGACGTCCTTCTTCTCCTCGTCCGTCCAGCCAGGCGACGGCGGCCGACCACCCGTGACCTCACCGGTATGCGCATGCTCCTTGCCGGGCCAGCCCTCGTGCGGCTCCACCGACCAGGGCAGGGTCCGCCCGAGCGCGGCGAGCTCCGCGGCGGCCCGATGCAGGCGGACCTGCGCGGCGCGAAGATCATCGGGGAACGTCGTCTCAGCCATACCGGAACGATACGCGTGTTCGATTTTCGGGCTGGGGAGACACCGCTGGGGAAATGGGGGCTCGTCTACCGTCATCGCCGTTGGTGATGTCTCGGTGACGGTTGGCTGAGAGGATACGGGAGGCACGAACGGCCACGCCCCAACTGGCCGGGCCGGAACCGACGACTGCACCGGGACCGGTGGAACGCGGGCAGCGGGAGCGGCCAGCGTCGTGTCGACGGTGGTAGGCGAAGGCATGGTGGCCGGTCGGCATGTGGGAGCACGGTGGCTGGCGCCCGTGGGAAGTTCTCGCTCCCCCTCCGGGCTGGCAGGCAGAAGAACTGGCCTTCCGTTGTTGTGGTCATCGAGGCGGTCCCGGTCCGTGTCCGTTACCCAGAACCGGTGCGTGCGTGTCCCCGTCCGGTGCTCGACTGGCACGATCAGCCCGGCCGCCGTCTTACGCACCAGGTCGTCGAAGAACACGTCCCGTGGCTTCGGCGTGACGTGCCACTTGCCGCACCGGTTCGAGGTGTCCGGGCATCGGTACAAGGCCCGGATATCGCACCGCCAGAAGTCCAGCACTCGGAAGCCCGAAACAACACGCAGGTCACCCGACTTCGCGATCACCTGCGTCGGCAGGTCGTCGCTCCGCGTCCAGTGTGTGTCGCTTCGGCTCGCATAGTCCGAGCGGTCCGTGTGCCACGCTGGCGTGATCCCGTACTTGGATGCTTTGTTCGCACGCGCTCGCACGCTCCGCGGCCCTTCGTGTCCGGCAGACGAAAGCTGAATCTCCCACCCGATCCGGATCCCGTTCGCACCCTCGACAAGTGTGTCGGTCTGGATCCACGATCGAGGCCCCACGGCCGTACGCACCTCGCTCGCCGCCCGATGCCCGTCCCCCTCCGACACTCGCACGATCCGCTCCTGGTACGCCTTGTGCTCGTCCGACAACGCCGCCTGGTGCCGTTCCTCATCCTCGGACCGCTCGTGCACAGCCTCCCGGCGCCCGTTCCGCTCCCGCAGATACATCCACGCGACCACGCCCGCGTCCCGGCACACCCCACCGCATTGCAGGCCCCGCTCAGGCACTGGCACGCCTCTGTCGGCGTACAGCCGATCCGTTTGATAGAGCAGCTCCCATAGGCCAGGCCTGCTCTCCCAGCCGAGATCGTCACGGGTCAGATCCAGCTCGATGCGCAGCTTCTCGTGCCAGACGATGTTTGCCAACGTGCACCGCCTTTCACCATCGGAGAACTATTTCCTCGACGGTAGAACCAGGCACTGACATCCCATCAGAAATGGGATCAGCCGCTCGAAACGGGGTGTTCTGTTCGGGTGGCTACTGGTGGATGCAGAAGTAGCGGCGAGGAGAAACGCCCCGTCCTGGGCAACTGCCTGGGGCGGGGCGTTGTTGCGGGCGGCTACCCGATCCAGATGATGTCCAGGACGGACAGGTGCCGGGTGAGCCGGTTGATCACGTAGACGACGGACAACTGCCCGACCGACGCGGCCTGAACATCCTCGCCTTTGGGGGCACCAGTGTTCCCTGGGGCCAGCCCCAGGGGGAGCGCACCGCGATGTCCAGGACGTCGCGGACCGTCTCCTTCGAATGCTCGGGCAGCGAGGTCAGCGTCTTCGTAGCCTGTGGGGACAGGCGCACCGCCCACGGCTGACCGGTCACTGGCGGGCACCGAGAACGTCGTCCAGGCCCACGAAGCCGGTCTCATCTCGGCCGGAGTCCATGTACGCGTCGAGGGCCGGGGCTGCGGCGAGGCGCATCTGCCAGGTGCGGACGACGACGTCGTACAGGGGGCGAGGCTGTAGGTGTGGCGGGAGTCCTCCAGGGCCTTCGCCCAGTCCCGCTCGAAGGCCAGCATCCAGGTGTCGGCGCGGCGATCGGCGCGCAGCTGGGCGAGCAGTTGCGCAGCGGCGGCCGGTGTCCGCGTCGAACGCCACGGGTCTGCGGATCCTGATGTGTGCAGTGGCAACCCAAAGAAAATTACCGAGAGCGAATGCCTGGTGACGCATACCAGTTCGCCATCGCTCATCCAGCGGATTTAAGCCATCCCGCGCCACCCGGACGCCACCCCCACCCAGCAGCGAACACGCGAACTCCGGCCCGCGTAAAGGAAATTTGCGAAAACACAGCAAACGCCGGATAGGCCGGATCGAGCGTCCGGCTCGCCGAGGACTCCACCGACGCAAAAGCATGGGCCGCGCAGGGGCCGACACGCAGGGACTTCCAGATCAGGCACCGGACGCGACGCCGACCGTCGCGCCCGATGACCTGCGCGGCGAGAAGGTCCGCCTACCGCACGTGCACGGGCTGGAAGGACTCAACCGGCAGTGCGGGCGGCGAAGTCAGGACAGAGACCGGCGACCCCGGACGGCGCTCAAGCGTCCCTCATGTGTCCTTAGCGTGGTCGAGGGCGTCGGCGAGCTGGTCGTGGGTCATGGCGGAGCGCCAGCGGATGCCGGCCTTGGTGGCCTTCTCGTACAGCTCGGCCCGAGCACACCGCGCTCGAGCATCAGCTCCTCGACCTCCCGGAAGCTGAGCGGGAAGCGGAAGTACAGCCACACACAGTGGGAGATCACCTCCACCGGGTACCGGCGCCCCTTGTACAACGGCGGCGCGGACGACACGAGCGAATCCTCCCCGGAACGATCAACCACAAGATCATCCCACGCCGGTCAACCAACGTGACAACACCCCGTGAGCGCACTCAACAGCGATCGCCCCCAGGGACCCTGAGGGCGATCGCTGTTCACATGTGCCTGCGGATCAGTTGCCGATCAGTCGATGCGGTCGCTCAGGCCCAGCACCTGCGGGCAGTCGCTGGGGAAGTCCCTGGGCATGCCCGGCACGTGGATGGTGCGCCCGTAGACGCCGGTCAGGAACTCGACGGCACCGACCGGGAACTCCGACCAGTCGCCGTTGTCTCCGCGGACGACCACCGGCCAGGCGTCCGGGTCCGCAGGGCTCGTCCTCCAGTAGAAGGAGTCCCCCGAATAGGACGATGCCCAACTGATCAGGCCACCCGGCTGCGGGAAGGGGACGTAGCCCTCGGTGTCGCCCATCTCGTACAGATCCTGAAGGATTTCGTCCTCCCTGGCCTCGGAGGCCCACAACGCCTCGGTGCCGGGCCGGGGAACGGACACGCTCAGGAAGTCGTCGATGACCAGCACCGGGTACGCCTCCGCTAGAGCGCGGAAGTCCGAGGGCAGCGCCGTCCCGAGGACCGCCTCAAGGGCGCCCCAGTCCACGTTGCGCTCCCCAGACACACGCCACCGTGGCATCGACGGAAGCGCGTTCTCCAGCTCTTCGATCCTCAGCATGTCGTCTGCCAATCCGTGCTGTTCTTGACCACGACGTTGTCGAACAGTACTCCGTCCTTGGTGTAGGCGGACATGGTGATGCTGCCCGCGTATCCCGTGGTGTGGCTGTAGTTGACCTTCCCCATGTACTGGACCCATTTTCCAGCCGCGAGCTGCTTCTCCATCTTGATCTCGCAGCGCCGCATTCCGCTCCGGTTCATGCGCTTGAACCCAGTGAACAGGTTCTCGTTGACCCAGTCGCCGCCCACCTTGTCGCCGACGATGTGCGTGCGGTCGAAGATGTTGCCTTTCCCCGACCTGGGAGTGTTTTGCTCGGGGTCAGGGAATCCGTACACGTCAACCGAGCCGGTGTCTCGGTCCGCGAGCGGGGGCTTGAGGTCGCTCGGGCAGATCAGGGCGGTGGCCCCTTGGGCGCGGCCCTCCCCGTCCAGCGACTGGTACTGGAAGCGCGACGACTTCGGCTCGGATTCACACCGCTGCTTGTTGTCCGTGTCCGTATCGGGCCCTAGCCGCGGCGGGGTGGTCGGAGCTGGTGTGCGTTCGGCGGGCTCCGAGGGAATCCGGACCGCCGCGACGGACGTCACTTCGTCGATGACGATCCGGGTGCCGCTGACACTGGCCTGGGCCTGGCCACCGCGCGCGATGGCCGCGTCGAAGGCCGCCTGTCCCGGAGAGCCGAAAACCCCGGGTGTCTGCACCCTCAGGGCCCTGTAATGTCCGTTGGGTTTGCGGGCCAGGCCGTCGTAGGTACCGACCGGGCTGCCGAGCTGTGCCGCCTGCGCGGCGGGAAGCCGCCTGACGGCCTCAGGCGTCAGATACGCCGTGCCCGGCTGCATGTCGACGGTGGTGCCGGTCTGCTTCGCATACGCCTTCAGGGCGGAGGCCTGCGGCTGCCTGGACGGGCTGTCGGCAAGGCCGGCTTCCTGGCTCTGCGAATGGTCGCGGTACTGCGGCGGACCGGCCGCGTCACCGCCTTGGTCCATCATCGCCGCCGGGTCCGGTGGATTGTCGTCGAGGCTCTGAATGGCCTGGGCCATCTGCTGAAGCAACTGCTTCCCCAGGGACTGCAGTTGATTCTCCTTGCTCCGGAGCGTGCGGGCCTTCGCATCGTGCGCTGAGGAGGCGGCGGTGAGCTGGGACTTCTTCGAACGGAGCTGGGACCCCTGTTTTCTGAGCTGATTCTGCTCGTTCTGCAGGCTGCTCTTCGTGGTCCGCAGCCGGGCCTGCTCGGCCCTCAGTCTGTTCGCCTCGGCCGCGTACGCGTTGGCCGCGGCGGCCTGCGCGGGCATCCGGAAGGTATGCGGCTTGCTGTTATGGGCGCTGATCTTGGCGTTCAGGGCTGCCGCGCGCGAGTTGAAGTCGCTGGCCTTCTGGTCCACGGCAGCGCTCTTGGAATTGAACGCCGTGGTGGCAGTGCGTAAGGCGGCGGCATCCTTGGTGATCCGCTCCGCCTCGGCGACCAGGCTCTTTGCTTGTTGCGCTATCTCCGCTTCCTGCCGGTTGAAGTCCTCGATCTTCTGCACGAGGGCTGCCGAGACGGCCGTGATGTCTCCGGACGGGGCCAAGGGAGAGACGGTGCCCGGCTGGGCCAAGGCACGCGCAACACTGGTTGCCGCGCTGGCCGGTGCTCCCGTGCCAATGATCAGCCCCAAGAACGCCACCAGCACCAGGGGGATGACGCGCCGCATGGTGCGCCGGTGGCGAGCGACCGGCTTGAGCGGGTTCGTGGTCATCGGCTCACCTTCCTGGTGAGCTTGTCGGCGAGCTTCGCGGCGGTCGGCTGGCCGTCACCAGCCTGGCAGACCGAGACCTGGACGAGACTCGTGCCGTTCACCCGTGCCTGGTGGGAGCAGGCCCAGTTCGCGTTGCCGTCCTGCGCCGCCGTCCACGCCACAGCGACCCGGGTGGAGGGCTGTGCCTTGTACATCCACTTCGAGGTGCGGCCGTCCTGATCGGTGCGCGTCGAGGACGAGCACGCGTTCAGCCCCTTGGTGAGGGTCGAGAAGGCCGCATCAGCCTTCTCGCTGTCCGGGAACACGCCGATCACCTGATTCACGGTGTAGGCGCCCGTGGCCCCCGCGTCCTTGTAGGTCGCCGACACGAACGCGGTCCACACCTGCCCGTAGACCGACTGGGTCGTCGGCCCCGCCGCGACGGCGCAGCCCGACGGCGACACGGTCAGCGGGTCGTGAGGACGGTTCGACTGGGCGCCGGCGACCACCGTTGTCCCGGCCACACGGCTGACACTGTCAGGGCCGAGAAGGTCCGCTTGGACCGTCCCCGCAGCGATGTGCGGTGGACCGCTCGCAGGCTGCTGCGGCCAGAACCACCACCCGATGCCGGCCAGGATGAGACAGGGCACCACCGCAGCCGCGAGCAGCTGCCAATGACGCAGCAGCCGAGCAACGCCGCGCCCACTCGCACTCTGCGAAGGAACAGGCTGCGGAGCCGGTTGCTGCGGCGACGCGACCACGCCGGAAGCCGGGCGCGGACGTCTCACCCGCAGCGAGCGAAGCAGTCCGCCACGCCTTGACGTCTCGAAGTCAGCTGCCGCTCCGCCTGGGCCTGATGGTGGCGAACTCCCTTCGCCGAGCGGCCCGGCAGGTGAGGCAGCGTCAGCCGGGCCGCCCCTGTCCAGGTCCGACGTCGACGGAATGACGTATTCGGTGTCCTTGTCCACCCTGATCTCCCCCATGGCTCAGGCAGCAGCCTGCGCAGATATTGCTACATACGGTCACCCATTCAATGCGGCAGAGCAAGCCCTTCCCATTCGATTTGAGGACTTTCTGAGCAACCATCAGAACCGCCAACTCTCGTCCGTTCAACGGAAGTTCGCAGTCAACATGCGCTGCCCTGCTCAGGCCCGCGCACCGGAGCAGAGACAAGGGCGTTGTCACGTTGTGGGTGCGTGACTGTCTGATGGTGCGTCGGGGCGTGGTGGGCCCGTGGCCGGGCCTGTGTTCAGGCCGTGGTGGGCAGGTTGGCAGCGCCGGTGATCTGGTCCCAGATCGTGAAGCGGACGGTCATCTCGGCTCGGTGGGCGGAGGCGGTCATCAGGTGGCGGTGGGGGCGGAAGTACGGTGAGATGCCGCTGAACGCGGACAGGAACCGCTGCGCTGCGCCGACGGAGCGGAAGCCTTTCATCGCGCGTTCCCGCTGCCGCGTGGGCTGGTGGGAGTTCTCGGCCCGGTTGTTCAGGCCCTTGTGGGAGCGGTGCTCCACGGAGGGCATGACCTCACGGCGGGCTGCGTCATAGAAGCGGAGCTTGTCGGTGACAACTACCCGCGGGACCGCACGCGTCTTCTTCATCAGGCGGCGGAAGAAACGCCTGGCCGCGGCCTTGTCCCGCCTGTTCTGCACAAGAATGTCCAGGACGTTGCCGCTGGCGTCGACGGCCCGCCACAGGTATTTCAGCTCCCCATTGATCCTGACGAACACCTCGTCCAGATGCCATTTATCCCCGGGCCGCGGCCAGCGGCGGCGCAGTCCGTTCGCATAGGCCTGCCCGAACTTCGCACACCAGCGGCGGACCGTCTCATAGGAGACGATCACACCGCGCCGCAGCATCAGCTCCTCCACCTCGCGGAAGCTGAGCGGGAAACGAAAGTACAGCCACACACAGTGGGAGATCACCTCGACCGGGTACCGGTGCCCCTTGTACGACGGCGACGCGCTGTCCACGGACGGCCCCCTCCACCACGACCAACCCGAAGATCATCCCACCCGGTCGGCCAACGTGACAGCACCCCGGCAGGTGGTTCTTCCAGGAAGCGGAGCTCGCCCATGACCACAGTGCCGAGGCGGGCACGGTGGTGAGCCAGGGGAGTCTAGCGGTCGATCTCCAGTTCGCGAGGTCCGAGTTGAAGGCGGTACTGAAGGAGCGTGACGAACTCAGAGATGCGCTCCGGCGGAAGCTCGGTCAGCAACTGGAGGAATCCGCGACGGAAGACGTCGTCGTCCGCGTCAACACGCTGGAGGAGACGCTTCGCCACCGCGAAGAGGAGTTTGGGGCGTTGCAGGCCGAGCGAGACCGGCGCCAGGAGGAATTGAGCGAGCTTCAGGATGACTTGATCGCGTCCCAGGACGCGAGGAGGCGGCTGATGCAGCAGGTCAATCGTTCTCAAGCTCCGGAGTAGTCACGTCGGTGGCAAGCAGCCTTCTGGTACTGGACAGCCAAGCCGAGCGCCGCCAGGTCCAGCAGATTGAGCGCCGCCCAACTCGTGCTCAAGATGATGCCGAGCCGGCCGTAGTCCGTGACGGCGAGCGATCACCCATTCCAGTGCGGTGATGACGTGTTCGGGCTACAGGCCGGTGCGCGGGGCGGGCCCGACCAGCAGCGTCGGGCATTGAGCGACGGCACGGTCGGCGGCCCACCGGTGATCGAACCTGCGGTTGGCGAAGTGCGAGCTGGAAACCCGGGGGTGGAGGAGCTGGAAGACGGCCCGCAGCAGCGGCGTTTATCCGGACTGAGAACAGCGACCCGGCTGCGATCTGAGTCCGACATCCGTACGCGATGGTGCACGAGGAAGCCGTACGCCGTCTGCGCGGCAGCCTCAACTCGCTCCAGCGGCCACCTGAGCGCGTGTGCTTTCCCCTCCTCGAAGGAAGGAAGTATCGGCGAACGTACTCAACCGCGGCAGGACAATTCCTTGATTTGGATCGCAGTGGGTTGAATTTCGTCCGCACTCCGTCCTGCGTTCGGCAGGCGGTCCCGAAATGCTTTTAGCCACTTACCGCTGCTTACGTACTTCATCAGGGCGTCACGAAGGCGTGTGCAATCCTCATGGTGCCCCTTGGGGAGGGCGATGCCGTATTGGCTGGGCCCACCGATGGTGAGATCCGGGACGACCTTGAACTGGTCGTCTTCTAGCGCCCACGCAGAGAGCGACAGAGTGTCTGCGGCGATCGCGCTGAATTCCCCTCGATGTAAGGCTTCGACGCAGGAACGGAAGCCTGGCATTCCTCTCACGTCGAATTCCTTATCTGCGACCTTATCCATGATCGCCGCCGCTATTGAATCCTCCTGCACACAGATGGTCCCGTGGCTAAAGTCTTCGAGGCTCGTGATTTTCTGCGTTGTTTCATCGGCCAGCACTAGGAAGCCCAGCCTGCCAGAAGCGATGGGCCCCACGAAGTCAACTTTTTCCATGCGCTCCCCCGTCATGGCGAGCGCGGAATTTAGGTCCACCTCACGTTTCTGCAAAGAGCGCACCTGGTCTTGCCTAGGAATATCGACGCGGATTGGCCTCGATTCGATATTCGCCTCTTTCAGTAGCTCCCCTACCACATCCAGGCTAAAGGCCGAGAAGCTGCCCCATGTGGGGCTTAGCATAACGGAATTATCTGATTCGCTCTCCAGTCCGACCAGCACTTTGTCGTCGCCGAAAAGGCTTGAATTGGAATTTGTCAGTAGGTCACCCAGCAGTGGGGGGAGTAGAGCCACAGCGGATAACACTATTGTGGCTGTAACATTTCTCGCCCTCATGCGGCGGAGTGAGGCTGAATCTGTTTTCGCAGCCGGTGCCGGTGTGCCAGCCGTGGACGGTGCCTCCGGCTCTCTGGCCGGCCCTCGGACCAGAGAGAGCTCGCCGACTGCACCGACGGAGCGCCGCTGCGGTCGAGGAAGGCCGAGCCCGTCTAGCTCTTTGTCGACGTGGCGGTGCACTTCGTCCAGGGTGAGTGGACCAGGAACTGTCAGGGCTTGGAGCATCGACCCGGTGAACGCCGTATGGGTGGCGCCGGGCGGGGCATGGGAGGGGGCGGTGGCCGTGGTGGAAGTCAGCGTGTAGGTACCAGTCAGGTTCAACTGTCCCAGGGCCAGTCCCCTTGGTCCGGCCATAGCGGAGATCGCCTTGCCGGCAAAGCAGCAATCCAGTACGAGCACCCGGGCCTTGGCGCGAGCTCTACCGACCATCCGTTTCACGAGGTCGAGGTGGATGGCGGACCAACTGACGTTCTGGTTGTCGGTTCCGGTGAGGGCGAAGTGCAGCAGCCCGGCTTCGTCGAGTAGGCCGTGCCCGCAGTAGTAGACCAGCAGCAGGTCCTCGCACTCACGAACGGCTTGCGACAGCGCCGCGCCGACAGTGGCCTGGTCCTTCGGGTCGGCCACCACCACGCAGTGTTCGGGCGCGAACACACCATGAACCGGGTGAGTGAGGGTTCGCCGCAATGCGTCCAGGTTTGCCTGCACGGCAGGGATATCAGGCAACTCGGGGTCGTGGAACGTACCAGCCCCGATGAGTACCGCCCGGCTCGTCGCACGCTCCGGGAAGCGTGTGCCAGTCACCGGGACTGTGAACCTGGCGCCGGAAACTGTTCCGCGATCTCCCGCAGGAGTGCCTGAGGGTCGGCTGCGCGCTGAACGTCCACCTCGATCCGACGCCCGTCCTCAGCACTGATCGTGATCTTCATGTCGGTGCCGCGAGAGGTGAGCCAGGTGCACACCGATTGGATGAGCACGGCCAGGATGCCGCCGGAGCCGAGCGCCACCGTCAGGAGCTCCATGGTGGAGCCCATGTGGCCAGGGAGGGGAGGCTGTCGTTGGAGCCGCACCCGGCCGCGCAGATCATCCTCAGACACCAGCCAGTCACGCAGCGCAATCACATGCGGCTCGGCTCCCGACTCTCCTAAGCCCTCGACAGCCACTCTCAGTTCCGTTCCGGCGGGCATTCCTGGCACCACAACCCCCTAAAAATGAAGGCACTTGATCGAGTCATCATGGCACGCAGGAGTCGCACCGAACCCGAGAAACCCCACTACCGGATGCTGGCGACCGTGGGGACCACCCATCTTCAGGCCCGGGACCTGGACCACGGCCACGAGCTGGGCAACCGGTCCGTCGACCCCCTTGCCCTGCGTCCTGCAGTCCCTCATCATGATCGGCTCCGCGTCCACGACCACGATCGCGGCCCTGGACACAGGCAAGGAGCTGACCTGGCAGAGCGTCACCCTGACCGGGATCAGCTTCGCCATCACGGTGGCCGCGATGTTCACTGGCTACTACAAGTTCCGCGAGCGCAGCTACTTCCTCCAGCAGACCGCCGACGCCATCGAGCAGGAAGCCAACGCCGTCACCCTCGGCATCGGCCCCTACAGCGAGTTCGGCGAGAACAGGGAACTCGAGGCGCTGAAATTGTTCACCCAGCGCGTCGAGGACCACCGCAACGAACAGCGGCGCCGCCAACAGCAACTGGACCAGCCCGCCGACCAGGCCGCGCCCTCCAGCCAACCACCGGCGCCCTGACCGGCTACCCACGCCGCCGGCCTCCTCTGCATTCGGACCGCGCGGGCACCGGCGGCACGACGGTGGGGCCACGGGTCCCGCGCCCCCACGGGAGGAACAGGGCCAGCGCAGCCAGGACCTGCCCCAGGCCGGGAAGGATGTGCGGTAAGTCCTCGGGCCGGGCCTTCGCCGCCACCGTCCGCGCCACGATGGAGACCACGGTGAGCAGCACGACGGTGATCGCGAGCGCGGCGAGCAGCACGTAGGCGGGCACGGCAGAAGCAAGATCGGTCACGGGGTACCTCCGGATATAGGTGAAGCCCCGGCGGGTGCCGGGGCTTCGAACACGGAACAGCAGGGTGGTGGGTGGGAAGACAAAGAGGTCCCGCCCCGGGGGAGTCCGGGCGCGGGAGCCTTCGGCGGTAGAGCCAGCGAGGGATTTGGTGGAGCTATCGACCTCGCCGTTGTGCTTGCACCGTACGTGAGAGAGCTCGGCTACGACCTCGAACGTTCGGTGCCTCTGTATGCGGTTGTGGGGCAGCATCGTTGCAGTGCTGTTCTCGCCCGGTCAAACCGGGTGGTCAGCGTGGCGAGAGGCAAGCGGCCATTGTCCCGGGAACGAGGGCTTCGTGCAGCTGGTGCACCGGCGGTGAGGGAGTTTGGAAGAGCTCTCTGAAACCTCAGCCGTAAAACCGCGCCCTACGTGAAGGACCTCGTGGAGCGTCACCTCGTCGCAGAGCGCCTGCGGTTGTAGTGCGCCATCGTGGCAGTGCCGGTGACGACCGGTCAAACCTCGTGGTCACCGGGCACGCCTTACGTGATCGAAGCGGCTACACACCGAGCTCGTAGTGGCTGACGCCGTCGAACACCGTCACGGTGCCATCGGCGCTCAAGGTCCCCCACGGCTGCTCCGGCAGCGAACGGTTCAGGAACGAGGAACCGCAGCTCTCGCAGCAGTCGAACGAGTCCTGCCAGGCCGTCACGTCATCCTCGGTCGTCGGATTACGCATGGTGTGCCGGTCGTGGCCCTCGCAGTCCTCAGCCTCACACGGCTCGCCGTGACCGCAGTCCGGTGTGCTGCACGGACACGGCTGGTCGCACTCCGCTGGCTCCCACGCCTGCGTCGCCACCGCCCGCTGCTGCGGCGACATGCCCTCGGTGATCGTCGTCATGAGCGGGACGCTATCCAGATCCGACCGGCGAGCCGACGCCGCGTCCGGCACGTCGTCGGTCGGGGCCATGGTTCCCTGCTCTTCCTTGGTCTTCACCAGAAAGTGAGACATCAGCTCCTGAAGGAATTCACCGCTCGTGCACGGCTCGCCGGGGAAGCTCAGCGGGTGGGTCAGCAATGGCGCGGCACCGAACACGGCCATGGCCGCATGGTGTGCACCAAGGTACGGCTTCAGGTTTTCGTACATGACCCTCAGATGTGTCGCACCGCGGGCCAGAACTCGGTCGTCTACCCGTGGGTCGGGCGAATCACTCGCCCTCTTGCTGATCGCGTTGAGAAGTCGCTGAACCTCGAACGGGTTCCATGATTGCTGGTTGGCGCCGAGCCAGGCGAGGTCAGCGGGGGTTTCGCTTTCCGGGCTGGGAACGCTGTCGGGCTCGTCAGCACCGCCGTCGTCGTGCTCCGGAATGGGCGCGGGAAGAGATGCCCGGAGCGAGGGAAGCGTTGCCTCGAGGGGGTTGACGTCGAGCACGTTGAAGAACAGAACTCGGGTCATGGCGGCCGCGCTGCAGCGCTGGTCCTCCCTGAACGGCTTGATCGGCCAGTCGGGCTCGTCTACGGCCCGCTTCGCGAGCGACTCGAGCTGGTTCACCGCGAAGGTGGTCATGTTTGCTCGCGGAGCTCGGGGGTTCTTCTGCGCTGCCGCGGCCGCGGAACGCGCCGCACGCCATGCCAGGTTGTAGATCTCGCTGAGAGGACGGTGCGCTGAGACCTTTCCGACGGCGTCGCCCAGGCGAGCGGTGTGGTTGGCGGGCACGTCGGGCAGGTTGAGTTCGTCCAGCTGGTTGGTGAAGTAGCGGATGGCCTCGCCGGCGATGAGCTCCTGCGCGAGCGCGAGGAGGTCTTCCTGCTGGGCTGCCTTCATGCTGGCCGGCCGGAGTTCTTCGGCAAGGTGGTCGTCCAGAGCCTTGACCGCAGTTCCGGCGCTCGGTCCCTGAGGGGCGAACAGGCTGGCTTCGAGCGGGTAGAACCGGTCGGTGAGTTCCGGTGACGCTACGGCGTCCAGGTCACCGCCCGCCTGCTGCAGGGCGTGCTCGTAGGACTGCGGCTCCCAGACGAATGCGCCAGGCGGGCTGTTGGGATGGATGGCCAGAAGACCCGACTGGATCGTTGAGGCGACGATCGTGGAAGCCTTGTCCGTCTCGGGGTGCAGGGGTGTCATCCAGTCCCGAACCCGGGAAATCGGTGAGGTCGACGGTGCGAACCGCAGCAGTGCCAGCGTCGCCACCATCTCGTTCACGCCCGTACGTGGGAACCCGCCGTCGCGGGGGAAAACGGCCGGGTGGTCGGCCGCGATCGCTTCCTTCTGCTCGGCGATCCAACGTGCTCGGGCGTCCTGCGCGGCCTGCTGGGCCAGCTCCCGCACCCGGGCCTGTTCGCGCTTCGCCTTCCGGGCCGGGTCGATGACGTACTGGACTGCCTCCAGCAGGGACGGCGTGCAGTCCACGCACACCGTCTCCTCGTCGTCGAGGACCTGCTGGAAAGCCGTCCGGGAGGTGAGACTCAGCGCGCCGCCGCACTGGGGGCACTTCCGCTCCGGAACCACAGCGCGCACGCCGGCGGCCGCCACCGCGTAGAGCTTCTTTCCCCAGCCCGCGACGCTGATGGCGTTGGCCTTTTCGCACCAGACCGGCGTTCCCAATTCGGGAGCGAAGCCCGCCAGCGCCCAGTACCGCTCCCCCAAGGCCACGAGCTCAGGATCGGCACCAGCTACTGGTACGACGGAGGGGATCAGCCGGGTCAGACCGGCAACCAAAGGTGAAGGTTCAGAACTCTGCGTCACCAGATCACCCTATCGGCCCTACACCGCCAGCCATCCCCTTCGCTCACACCTGCCTCCATGGGGTGTAACTGGGGTCCAGGTGCCCAAGCGGACAGGCGCTGTACGGTCGCGACAAACACCCGGGGTGAACAGGCGCTGTAGCTGTTCACGGTATCGGCGGCCGCGTCATTGAGGCGTCGGCTCATGCCACTTCACCAGCTGCCTGCCGAGCGTGTGACACCGAGGGGATGATTGCCCCTGCTCGCTCGGCACGGGCCCGGCGCAGTGCGGCAGCCTCGGTCGCCGCGGCCTGGCGGCGGCGCTGGGCGCGGGCCGTCCTGATCGGGGCCGGCGCATCATCCGGGACGACGAGGTCGGTCTCGGGGAACGCCCTCCGGCTGAGCTCGCGCATCGCACGGTTCTGCCGTTCGATCGCCTCGGTGATGCCCGGGTCGATGCGCTGCGCGGGCGCGACGGCCTGGTGGGCGGCGAGCGCCTGGTGGAAGCCGGACGAGGCCATGTCGCGGGTCTTCACTGGTGCGTCGGGCGCAGCCGCTGCCTTCGGGGCGGTGGCCAACTCGCGGGGTGCCGGGGCCGTCGCGCCCACGACCAGAACCCGGACGGAACGAACCGCCTGGGTGCCGACCGCGTCGTTCGCCGCGGCGACGATCCGGGCGCTGATCAGTCGCAGCTGGGTCGCGTACGCGGGCGAGTCCGGCCGCAGGTCCAGCTGTCCCGTCTCCGCGTGGAAGGCAACCGCCTCAACGTGCGCGGCCAGCTTCGGCGAGAGTCCGGCCGCGATGGCCGCCCACTGGTCCAGGATGCTTCCGCCAGCGGCCGGAACGTCCCAGGCCCGGTCGGCCATCAGGCCCTGGAGCACGGCGGCGAAGCCGGTCGGCTCCCGGCCGTCGCCCCGGACCATCGTGGTGCGGGCGCGGTGCTTCGCCTTCCGGGTGCCCGACTCCAAGCGTGTCTAATAAGCCTCCGGCAGGGGGCCGGCCTTCTCGACGGTCGCGGCGTAAGGGGCGTCGTCGGTCGATGGCGTCTCCGTCCAGGGGCCGGTGACACGCCAGCCGCCCTGCTCCAGGACCCGGGTGGCGGCGTCGGGGTCGAACGGCTCGTCGGGGCCAGTGCCGGTGCAGTAGCCGAGCGAGCCGCGGGCAGGATCGTCGATGTAGACGTGCCAGTCGGTGTGGTACTCGGCCCGCGCGGTCAGCACAGCCATGGTGGTGGGGCTTTTGGGCGGCATGCGGACACCGTAGGACGGGTGACGGAAGACCACGCCGAACTTGCCAGTTTTGACGCGCAGTTCGCCAGAACTCGGCAATCGGTTCCTGGCCGGTCCTCCGGGGAACCATCCTGGGATCATGGAGGACTTCGAGTTCGAGTGCTGGAGCTGCTGGGAAACCAACTTCATCCAGGGCCGTCCCAAGGGGTTTTGGACGACAACGCACTACGAGTTACCCGGCGAATGGAACTGCTGGGCATGCGGGGCCGTCAACACCACGCCCGACGAATGACACCAGGGCTCGGAGGTTTGGGATCCGCAGCGCGGCGAATCAGCCGTGGATGTGCACGGTGACGTACAGGTCCCCCGCCCCGCCGCCGCCCCTTCCTTGCCCGTCGATTCCGCGGAGGCGGATCTTTTGCCATCCGCATCCGGACAGCATCGCGGCACGCCTGGTGATGGTCGGCGCCGGAAACTGACGAAGACGCCAGTCAGCCCTCGTGGGCCGACGAGAAGATGACGGGATGCACTCACATCTGCGGTTCAAGGCCACCGCCATACGAGCCAGATCATGCAGGAGGTGCGATTTTCATGCCTTTCGTTGCTCTCCACCCCGAAGTTGGCCGCCTTGACGCCACCCAGCCCGGTCTCGGGGCCGGCCTGGAGTGGTCCCGGGTCTACAAGGTCTCGCCCCGCGTCGCCCTCACCTGCCCCGAATGCGCGTGGGGCGTGCACGCCAAGCACTCGCCGAGCCGGGTGCGGTTCTTCTGCCATGACGGCGGGCGGCCGCCGGAGTGCTCCCTGGCGAACGAGTCCTGGGAACACCACATGCTCAAGCTGGAGATGGCCGGGGCTATCCGCGCGGCCGGCTGGTTCGCCGAGCTTGAGGTCGCGGCGGCCGACGGCTCGTGGCGGGCCGACGTGATGGCGGCCTCGCCCGACGGCGAGCGGCGGATGGCGTGGGAGGCGCAGCTCTCCCCGATCACGGTGGAGGACATCCAGGCGCGGACCGACCGGTATGCGGCCGAGGGGGTCATGGTGTGCTGGGTCTCTTCCCACAAGCGGCCGCCGGTGTGGCTGGGGTCCGTTCCCTCCGTCCGGGTGCGGGCGCCCGAGGAGGACGGCGAACACTGGGTCGTGGACGACGGGCTCGGGGGCTTCGACTCCGGCAGGTGGTTCTTCCAGGAGGCGGAGCTCGCCCAGTTCGTGAGGTGGGTACTACGCGGACAACTGCGTCCGTGCCGGAGCCTGCCGCGCCACCGCCAGGTGTTGCGGCCTGTTGACGGTGAGAGCCGCTGGTTCCTTCGTGATCTGTGGTGGACGTCCCGTCAGTCCGCCGAGGCGCAGAGCTCACACGAACGGGAACGGCGTCAGCGCGAGGAGGCCGCTCGGCAGCGTGAGGCCCGGAGGCAGGAACTGGAAGACGCGTCCCGGGCACGCCGCAAGGCCTGGCTGGCATCGCCGGCGGGCCAGAAGGCCCAGAAGAGGCGCCAGGAGATCAGAAACCAGAAGGAGGTACGGAAGCGCGAGCAGAAGACAGACGACCGCCGGGCCCGGGCGCAGCGCGACGAAGAGATTGCCCGCCATCGGGCGGAGGCCCGGGAGCGCCGGGCCCGGGAGTTCGCGCTGGCGCAGGAGCGCGAGGCCCAGCAGCGGGCCGCCATGCGGGAACTGGAGCTGCGGGCACACGCCGCAGCAGAGGCATGGTGGGCGCGGCTGTCCCGCTCTCAGGTGGAAGAGCTGTTCAGGGCCGTCTTCGACGCCGCGTGGAAGCACGAAGCGCTTCGGGTCCGGATTCCTGAGGGCGGCGGGGTCGCGGCGAGCTTCGCCTACGGAGTCCCGGTCCACGCCTTCAACCGCCTGTACGGAATCGTGCGACCCTGCCCGGAGCTGCTTCCACTCTCCCCCCAGCTGGCCTACCACCAGGTGTTCGTCCGCGATGCGCGGGAAGCACAAGCCCTGGAGGAAGGCGGTCTGCGGAGCACTCGCATCACCCACTTCGGGCTCGCCGACCGCTCGTAGATGGCCCCCTGTCCGCCCAGCAGATACACCAGAACCGTCCAGGGACCGGTGACACGCCAGCCGCCCTGCTCCAGGACCCGGTTGGCGGCGTCCGGGTCGAACGGTTCGTCGGGTCCGGTGCCGGTGCAGTAGCCGAGGGGGCCGCGGGCGGGGTCGTCGATGCAGACGTGCCAGTCGGTGTGGTACTCGGCCCGGGCGGTCAGCGTGGCTGTGGCCGTGGTGAGGTGGTCGTGCGTCATGTCATCACGGTAGGGGCGGGATCGGGTCCGTGGCCGGTCTTCCGGATTTCGGTCCGCCAGTCCCTGCTGGCCTATTCGCTGAAGTCCCACCTGCCGCGGTCGTTGAGGAAAATCCCTCCCGTATCGAAGGCGGCGCGTACGACGTCGGCACCCTCAGCCGCGTGGTCGGCGCGGGGCATGGCTTTGATGTCCGCGACCTCGCGGGCTTGTTCCGTGCTGAGCACGCCCTGTTGTTCGGCCATCGCCAGGATGACGTCGGCTGTCATCTCGATCATCTTGCTGATCTTTTCGGCGGTGGTGATCTTCGGCCCTGTGAACGGGTCGTCCAGCAGAAAGTCGTCCGTGCGGATGCTGTGTTCCAGGCTGAACTCTGCAAGTGTCAGAGGACGGCCGTACTCCTCCTGCAGCCAGGCTGCGCCTTCCTCACCGAACTCATCGATCAGGACGTCGTCGGGGCAGACCTGTCCGTAGCTGGGGTGCTTCGGTCGCGGCTCGCTCAAGGGGGCCGCGAGGCGACGGCGAAGATTCTTACGCAGATCCCGGGGCCGTGCTGTGCGGCGCTTCCGTGACTTCGGCATGTCACTTGCTTACCAGATACAGGCGATGCCTCGAGCTTTTTCGTTCTCGTAGTCGTTCCACCCCGCTGTGTCGGTGGTTTGTCCTAATCTCAGTTGCCAGGTTGTGAACGGTCTTTGAACCGGAGGCAGGATGGTCAGGGATCCCCGTCTTGTGCAGACGGCAGTGCTCGATAACGCTGATTCCGAAGACCCGGTGGAGTGCCCCACCCTGGCGCCGGAGCTGCTGCTGTTCCGCCGTGACCACTCTGAGCGCACCTTCTGGTGCGGGACGTGGCTCGGAGGATGCGGGGGAGAGCTCATCACAAAGCTGTGCGAGGACAAGGTATGTCACTTCGCGCACAAGGCTGATCCCAACGCCTTGGGCTCCCCTTGCCGCAGGAAGAACTCCAAGACTGCTGGCACGGGCAGCGCCGACCACCTCTACATCAAAGCCGCCGTAGCCGATTGGATGGCCGGCCGCAACATCACCGGCGGCATCCTCATTCCGCGGGATCCAAGCGGAAGGATCCGTCTGGGAGCCCAGGTCACAGCGGAGCCCACCGGCCACCCGCCGGTCCGCTTCGTCCTCGACGAGACCGCACTATCCCCCTCCGACCAGAGCGCTACGGGTGTGGTTTACGGGATGAACGTCGAGCCTGATCCCCGGATCCTGCGCGAGCACGGGTTCGTACACCGGGTGCGCTGCGTCTCCGACGGCGCCCACCGGCGGACACAGATCGGCACGCAAGGCATAGACGGCACCACGGACTGGTACGACCTCACTGCTGACCACGTGGAGCTGACCGCGCACGGCCTGAGCACCGAAGCCTCCTCGGAGATCCGCCGCCGACGCACACAGACGGTACCGATCGGCGCCCGGGCCCGCAGGCAGCCCGCGCAGGACAGCACAGCACCACGTCCTGCCGCCGCTGGACCGGCGCAGGAGGTCAACCGCGACGAACTGGCCTCCAATCTGCGCGCCGCTCTGGCAGAGAAAGCCGGCGTCACACCGCTCCAGCGGCACCTGGACCGGCTGGAGCGCGCCGTCCACAGCAGCGCCACTTTCGAGGAAACCGAACTGATGCGGCGCGCCCATGAGATGCTTTTGCTCCTGCGCCGCGGTGTCGGAGCGGCCCCGCCGCCCCGGAAGCGGAAGACCACCAAGAAGAGAAAACCGGCGGCGGTGTTGCCGCTCGTACGGCCGCGAGTCACCAGGCCCTCCCGCTCTTCCCTCCTGCCGGAGCAGACCCCCCAGGCAGAGCTGAGGGATCAGCAGTACCGACAGCGGCAGGACGTTTCCGCAGCGGTGCGTGAGGTGCGCGGTATTCTCCGCAGGTTCTCCGATCGACAGACGGCCACCATCGAGAACCCTGAGGTCAGGAACAACCTCAGCGCCGCCCTGGAGCTCGCTCAGGAGAAGCTTTCGGTTGCCGAACGTCGCCGTGCGAAGGCGCTGCTCGCTCCTCGGGACACGCCGGGTCGGCAGTCGTCTGGCGGGGCTGACGGGGTGAACCCGCAGACCCTGCGCGCTGCGGCCGTCGCAGTCCGCGGAGCGTTGAAGAAGGCGGCGCGGGAGCAGCGCACGACCAGCTGGGACCGGCTGAAACGTCAGCTCGGCTCGGCACTGCCGTCCATGACCGCCGCCGAGCGCGTCCAGGTCCTCACTCTGGTCGACCAGGACGCCGCCGCGGGTGACCAGCCTCTGCTGTCCGTACTTGTGGCCGCAGGCGATCCCGCCATGGCGCAGGCCTTTCAACAAGTGGCCCTTTACCTTGGCCTGGCCGTCCCTGAAGATGCCGAAGGCCTCTCCGACGTCATCGCAGCCGACACCGAGCATGCTCACCGCTTCTGGCGGGACAAATAACGCACGGACAGCACCGGGCGCGCCATCCCTCATGCCGCGGGCTTCGGATCGGAGCCGGCCGGTTCCCACGCTCGCTCGGTGACCAGCGCGCCGATCGCGGCCGCAGGCTACAGACGGCCGCGCCTTCGCCTTTTTCCCGTCGCCGTTCCTGCGGGCCTGCTCCATCGCGGCTCGCAGTGCAACCCGGGTCAGGTCGACGACATCCGCCAGTCGCTCAAGCGAGGGGTTCGCCACCGTCATAGCCTCGTCAACCGCGCTCAAAGCGCGGAGTAACCGAGCACAAGGTCTCACGCCTCAACCCGTCATGCGGCATCATCCCCCTTTGAGCCTGTGGCTGAAGGGATTGTTCCAGGGGTCGCCAGCATCTCCGCAGGACAGCATCGTGAAACGATCAGTTAGGCGCGGTCGGGCCGTTCCGGCTGGCAGATTCCGCACAGCTTGAAGCGTTTGCCACCCTTCGGGCCAGTGCGTTCCGCGATCCAGGAGGCGGCCTCGTGCCGGGCGAGCACCATACGGGCCTCGCCGGGGATGCTCCCGTGCCCGTCGTGCACGAACCACTTGAGATGCTGGTCGTACTCGTCGGAATTGATCTCGCCCGATTCCGTGAACAGGAATCCGCACGAGCTTCCCAGCTCCTCCATTTCTCGGCAGGTGATCCGGTGGAGTGTGGACCGGGTGGCAGCCCAGGGGTGGGCAGCCGGGTCGCGGTACCGCTCGCGCTGCACGAGTACCTGGTGGAGGCGGTGGTCGAAGTCTGGTTTCCGGGCGGCGCACTCGTCGCAGTCGCCGAAGCAGCGGGCGGTGGCGCGCTGGACGGGGTCGGCTTCCTCCGGATCGCAGGCAAGTACGACTTTCTCGGCCAGGCTGGCGAGGAGTTCACGGGCCTGTTCGGCGGTGAGTTCGCTGGCGACGACTTTGTCCAGGAGGGCGAGGACCGCGGGGACTTCGACTGCGGTTCCCCAGCCTTCGATGTGGCGCCTGTCCTTGGGGTAGTCGCTGCCCCAGGTGAAGCGGATGTCTTTGATCGGTTCGTCGCCGATGTTGAGGTTCGCGCGCCGCGTCTGCACTGTTCTTGCCTTCCTGGTCAGGAGATCTCGTCGAGCCTGGCCTGGATCAGAGTTACGAGGTGTTGGGGGTGCGCCGTGGTGTCGTACGGCCCTAGATCGTGCCATCCGGTGTAGACGGTGCTGCCGTCCTCCAACACCTTGCCGTCCTGCTCGCGGACGAGATTCCAGCCGGAGTCGCCCCGGTGGAAGTCCCACACCTGGCCCTGGTGCTCGAAGCTGATAGCGCAACCGCACCCGAACCCGCTGTCGTCCTCGCTGTATTCACCAGGGCCGTGGTACTCAGTCACCTTGGCTGCGGGCCCGAGGAGGGCGGCGACGGCGGCGAGGGTTTCGTGTGCGTCGCCGGGGAGACGGGTGAGGTCCGGGCACGCGTTGAGGGCGCCCACGACACCGGGAGCGAAGTTGCGGGTGAAAGCGACGGCTGCGGCGGCGTGCGTCAGACCGTCCGCTGCTTCAGTGGTGAACGCGGTCTCGCGGCGGGCTTCAGCGTGCTGGATCAGGCGGCGGAGCGACGCGAAGGCCTCCGCCGCCGCGCTCAGCTGAGCGAACAACGCGGAGGCGACGACGGCAGCCTGCTGCGGGGTATAGAGAGCCCAGTCGGATTCCAGAACGTCACGGATGCCCTCGGCTGCTTCCGCTCCGGCGATGGCGAGGGCGATCGTGTCCGCAGGTTCCGGGGCGGGATCCTCGGTGATAAGCCGGATACCGTTACAGGCGTCTCCGACGACGCTGCGGCTCTCGGGTTCCTCGTACTCTTCCCAGAGCGTGCGCCACGGCTCGGTGCCCGTCATAAGTTTGTCTCCTCGTGTTGGTGGCGGCGTAGGGTCTCGCCGCGGCGGCCTGCGGCCATCTTGCGAACTGCTGGCGCGAACTCACGCCGTGTTCACTCGCTCAGCCTTAACGAGCGGATCTGAATCGCGGGAACGGGCGCGAGGCGCTCCGCTCCGGCCGCACACAGTCGGCGGTCAGCAAGCATGGTGCGGCACTGGGGTCGCTCGATTGAGAGCCCAGCCCGCTGCAGCGGCGTCCTGGCCGTCGACGGCCAGGACCTCGCGTGCGCACGCTCGTTCCGGCCGACGGCCTTCACCCCCACAGGTGTGCAGGCCGAGTGGGATACGCCCAGGCCCGGCGCCAAGCCGGTGGTGACGTCGGGCGGGAATCGCTCTACCCGTCCTGGAGTTTGGGCCGGATATCGAGCCCCAACTCCACCAGCGCGTCTATGACAACTGTGGCGGGATGGCCGAGAGGCGTCAGGTCGAACCACTCTCCCCTCACCCGGTGATCCGCGAACCTCTCGTGGAGGGCACTCTCGTAGTCGCCCTCTACGTCCAGAAGCGGAAGAAGGGCAGCGGGCTGGCTGGTCTGGAGCTGCGCCATACGGGACTTGAGGGTGGTGGTGGTCTTCCCGATCTTGGTCGTCGGGGAGCCTTCCACGCCGATGAGGTACGTCCGCACGGTCTTGCGGGCCGGGCCTCGGGGCGTTGGCACGGTCGGCGTGCAAGGGACCGTGTGCGCCTCCTCGTCCTCCGCCTCCTCTGGGTCCAAGCGCAGCATGAGGGCTGTGCTCCCGCCTTGGATGGTCAGAGTCTTGCCGATGGGTGTGCCATCGGCCCTGAACGTGGTGCGGACGATCTGCAGGACGATGACGTCGCCCTTGTACCCCAGGGCCTCCAGTTCGGCCTCCGTGGCGTACCGGGAGGTGACCTCCGTCTCCTCCCGTGTGGCTTCGCTCGGTTGTGGCCGTAACTGATCACGGCCCGGGTGGCTGGTCGGGTTCTCCATGGCCCGGACCTTATGGGCCCCGCTGACAGGCCAGCGGCCCCGCACAAGAGTTCAGCCGAGGCGGAGAAGTGCTCCGCGCCGTCCTCTCCCGGGGCAGCTCACCCCTGGGCGGAATACCAGCGGGGAGACCGGCGGCTCGCCCCTGGGCGGGGTGCCCTTACCCGTCGCGGAGTTGGTGATCGAGCCCGCGTCCACGTTTGCCGTGGTGTGAGGGGCTGGCGTGGTCGGCCCAGATGGAGGGTCTCGGCCTGACGGTCCGAGGCCTCGCGGATGACCTACTCGGGCGGATCTGCGATGTCCATCCTGGTGGCGATGGCGCGCGCACCTGCTTTGGCCAGGGATGCGTAGGCGGCCGCCAGGTCAAGATGTGCACGTTCCCGTTCGTCCTCGTAGTAGCCGGCGCGGACCTCCTCCAGGTGGGCCTGAGCAGACCCAATGAGCTCGAAGACGGCACCTACGTCGGTGCGCGGCCCGTCTGACTGACCGCGAGCTACGAGCGCGTGGCTGATCGCTTCTGCTTCCCGTTTCAGGGCTTCGAGGTTGGCAGGTGTCATGCGGTAGGTCACGGGGACTCCGGGCTCGTGGGATCGGGCTGCGCACGCCCGATGGGGTGTGAAGCGAGCATCGTCGTGGGCGTGTAGGGTCTCGCCGCCCATGGCCAGCGGCGGTGCCGTGACCTGGTAGTTGTCGTCGTGTCTCACGGCTTGGCCAGCTGTCCAGTCTCACGATCGTGTCCGAATCCTCGGGACGGCTGGCTTGCTGGCTCGTCAGCTCGCTGGCTAACCACCAGCTGACGGAGTGCAGAACGCAAGCGGGGCGCTGGCCGGAGTGGCTGGCGCCCCGCTGCCGTGCCGTCAGGCCGGTTCGGGTGTGGGCGTCTCGGTCCGGCTGCCGTTCAAGACGTCCACGATGCGGAAGTCATCGCGCTCCAGGGCCTCGACGATCGCCACGGCCATGTTCTCAAGGCCGTCCGTGTCAGCAGGTAGGCCGCCGTGCGCCTTCCGGTAGGCGACCATGGTGTCCACGATCCTGAGCACAACATCGATGTTCTCCGCACTGCTCTGCATCACGCCTCCTGTTCGTCGTCGCTGCCGCCGTTGACCGCGCGGAGCCGCCGGTGAGCCTTGAACGCCTCTCCGGGTTCCGGCCAGTCGTCGGCGCAGATTTCGTAGCGGGGCGGCATCAGACCCCGCTCACCCATATGAGTGAAGGGCCTGACCTGCCAATCTCAAACTCGTGTCAGATCTGCCATCGCTTGGCCATCGACCGTGAGATTTGGCCACGAAATCTGAGACCCTACAGGCGGCGGGGTCAGTCACGTGCCATGTCGACGAAGCGCCCGTACATCGCTTGATGGGCGATGGTGAGTTTCGCTGTAGGGCCGTAGCGGTGTTTGGCGACGAGAAGGTCGGCTTCACCGGCGCGGGGTGTGTCCTTCTCGTAGGCGTCCTCGCGGTGCAGGAGGATGACGAGGTCGGCGTTGTCCTCCCGCTCACCTACCCTCTCCGGCGTGAGGCACAGCAGCCGTCCGAGTGAGCCCGCGACGCAGTCACTTCCTGGCCCGCCCATCGGCTCCGGTGTGAAGGTGGTGTCAGCTTTCCTGAATCACCCGTCGCGCAGCGCTTCGAGTTCCGCCCGGGTCAGAGTGAAAGGAGGGGTGCGGCCCTTCCAACCCTGTTCGACGGCGTGCCGCAGGCCGGCCGACGGTAGTTGTCCGTCGTAGCCGGGGGCCGTATGGGTGATGTCGTCCAGGAGCAGGCCGATGAGCCTGGCCAGCGCGATCGGGCCGCCGCCTGCGTACCCGTAGGTGTAGCCGCCGCCGATCTGCGGTGCGGGGAACACCGTCCCGTCCTGGGTGGTCACCCATACCTCGCGTGTCATGCCTTCACGGTAGGGGCGAGGGTTGGGGCCGTGGCCGGTCTTCCGGATTCCGGTCCGCCGGTCCCTGAGGACAGGTATATGCGGTGGTTGCAGAACGTGGCGACGGCCTCATCGGCGGTGGTCCGTACGATGGGGGGAACATGACGACCCGCCGCCGGTTGGGCCCCGGCCCCGCCGAACACCGCTCCCCCGCCGAGGCGAACGCCGACGTTCCCGGTCCCGTTCGTCCCCGGGTCCAGGCGGCCGACGCGGATCTGGACGGGGGCACCCTGTACCGCCCCGACCTCGACTCGCTCGCCGACATGCGCGCCCGCGGAGTGCTCGGCCACCGCCCCGCAGCACCGGATCCCGGCTCTCGGACCTACGGCCACGGTGCAGGGGCGCGGGCGGAGAGCTGACAGGGCAACCGCCGCCCCGGGGCAGAGCTGGCCTCGCCGCCGACGGGCGCCACCGAGCAGTCGCCGGTCGCCCTGAGAATGGGCAGCGTCGGGTCAGGCCGCTCTACCTTCTTGATCGGGTTGATCGGTCTCCTCCAGTGGAGCGTTTCCGTTGGAAACGGTCCAGCACCGCGTTGGCCTGGCGGCGGGTACCTCAGCCCCACAGTTTGCGGGTGAACTCCTTCGCCCACTCCACCCGTTCATGGTGGAGGGTGTGGGGCGTGCAGGGGGAGTTCGGGCCGGCCTGGCACTTCGGGCAGGTGACCTCCTTCGCATGCCAGGTCCGCGCTGCCGAGCCCGCGGTCTCTTGCGGTTCCCGCTCTCTCCTGCGCGGCCGAGGAGGTCGGGCCTTAGCCCGGGCAGGCGGCGGAGCCTGGTGCTGGCGTTCGTCGCGGGCGCCCTTCTGCTGCTCGCCGGGGCCAATTCGGTCGCCGCTCTGCAGGACGCGGCGCAGGCGTTCGTCGTGAGGAAGCTGTCGCTTCGCGCTGGGGCCGACGCGATCGTCGTTCTCGCACAGTTTGCCGGGGTCGGCGTGGCATCGCGGGCACAACATTCGGTACCAGTCGCCGCGTGGCACCTGGTGGTGCAGTCGGGCCGCGGCCTTCATCCTCGCCTCACGCGCCTGGCCCCGGCCGGACTTTGGCCGCCGCTCCTGGAGCGGACGTCTGGGGCTGGCTTCATCCTCCGGGACCGGCTGCATCGGTGCGGCAGGAGCCTCGACCTCTTGCCGCGCCTTTTTCTGTTGCCGGGCCATCTTTTGTGCGGCTTTCCGCTCGTCCAGGATCAGCTGCAGCCGCTCGTTGTGGCCGCCTTTGCGTGGCTTCCCGCTGTTGGGCCCCTCGGCCAGCACGCAGTCCTTGCCCTGCTCCGCGTTGCAGCGCGGACAGCTCCGCTGGATCCAGTACCGCCGCGCCACGTGAAGCTGCTCCTGCGGCCCCCTTGCCGCCCGCTTCTTCCAGACCTCTACACGCCGCGCTTCGCCACGGGTCAGCAGTTCTCCGGCCAAGGCCGCGGACCTCACAAGCTCCCCCACCCGAGGGCTCAGGTCGGGCGTGTACGCGTCGTACCCGCGAAGGCGTTGGAGGGCACTGCGGACGCGAGCCGCAGCCTTGTGCGCCTCCTTCTCAGTGTCAGCTTCCGCTTCGACCGCGTCCCGCGTGAGGTCGTCCAGGCTGTCGAAGTACGTGGTCGCCCGCTCGTAGACGGCGGATTCGGCGTCCGTACGATCCTCAGCTGCCGTCGCGTTGACGCGCATCAGAAGCCTGCGCACCCGCCCGGGCTTCTGTTCATCCACTGCCCTGTTCAGGTGGTCGAACACCTTGCGGCGCGCCTCGTCCTGCTCGACCAGCCAGATCCTCGCGTGGCGAACAGCAGCCTCGAGCTGCTCCTGGAGCTCCTCGTCCACACCGGTCAGATCCTCGATGTCCCCGCACACCTGCTTCACCACGGGCACGGACTCGATCCGACGCGCATACACCAGCCGGCGCAGCAGGGCCTGGGCGCGTGCCTCCGGCTCCGGCACCTTCCTCGCCTTGCCAGGCGACCACAGCGAAGGACGCGGCGCTGTGCGGGCCTGAACGATCTTCTCAATGGCCGGCGTCGACAACCCGCGCTCCGTCATCTCGCACTCGTCCAGAGCGAACCATTCGATCGGCCGGGCGAACGCCTCGGTCCCGATCTGCACGTGGCGCGCGGTGCCCACGCTGTTCAGGCGGATCCGGTGCACGTACCAGCGGCGGATCAGTGTGTCGCGGTCGACCGGCACCATCGTCCCGAGGACGGGCTCGACACCGTCGTCCCACACCGGTGTCACCGCTTGGTCCAGATGCACCCGCAGAGCGCCGTGCTGCCAGCGCACATCCACGATGGACCCGATCGGCGCCCCTTCGGTGCGGGTGTACTCGAAGGTCGCCTGCTCCCCGCGGCCGGCGAGCCAGGCCGAGGCCGCCGACCGCACATAGAGATGGTCCGCGCTGTCCACGCCGCGGGAGCGACGCCCACACACGTGCGGCAGCCCGTCCGGATCCGGGTGATGGGCGAAATGACAGGCCCGGTCCGTGTACAGCTTCGTGGTCAACTGCCCGCCGCAGCCACCGAGCAGAATCCCGCACCAGAAGGTGTCATCCTCATGAGAACGGCGGAATGCATCCAACTCGATCGCTTCCATCGGCAGCATCAACGGCTCATCCGAGTCCGCCCCGCCGAGCACCGCCGTCTGAATCCGTCGCCTGTCCGTGCGCACAAACGCCCCCATCCCGTCCTGCCAACACATCGTGTCACCAGCCGAGTTCACCAACCAGATCGCCTCTCGGCTCAACTCAGGCCGTACGCCCCAGCTGTGATGCCCTCGCCGTCCTGCCGATCGCGCTGTCCGTGGCCTGCCCCTTCCGGGCGGTCCGGGCGGCGCGTTCGGCGCAGGCCCGTCGCAGGGCAGCGGCCTCGGTCGCCGCGGCCTGGCGGTGGCGCTGTGCGCGGGCCTGCTCGATCGGGGCCAGCGTGTCGTCGGGGATGGTGTCGGGCTCGCGGAAGGCCCGGCGGGACAGTTCCCGCATCGCGGCGGTCTGCCGCTCTACCGCTTCCGCGATGGGGGAACTGCCCGCCACGGGTAGCCGGATGCCCACGACCGGCGGCGGCTGCGCCTTATGAGGTGCGCGCCCTGTGCCCGCTCGGGCCCGGGGCGCGCAGGGGGCGGCGGCTCAGCGGGTGCGCGGCCGGGCGGCCGCCTCCTCTCCGCTGCTGGACAGACTTTTCGGAATCTCTCCGCCGCCGATTGACCGCGCCATACTGACACGGTGACCCACCGGGCACTCAGGGTCACAGGTGATCGCATCTTGAAGGAGAGACCTCGTGGGCATTCTTGGCAAGCGGCGCGGCAACGGTGATACCCGCAACGTTCCCGTACAGGCTGAGCCGACCAATGTGGCCGTCTGGCCCGGGAAGCGTGGTCACACCGACGAAGTGGCAAAAGCGGCTGGTATCGGCGTGATCCGGGTCCGCTGCCACACCACCACCTGGGACTACTTGCAGGAAGCGGTGAAGCAGCAGCACAAGCAGCAGATCAGGAGGCACCCCGGAGCATTCCGTCCGGCCACCGGTGACGAGATCACCACCAGCGCCGACGGCGTCGTCACCGTTCCCCTCGGGGGCTCATCCCTCGCTGCGATTCTGGACTGGTGCTTCGAGGTGCAGGGCATCCTCTACACCGAACTGGAACGAGGCATCGGACGGCGGGTCGGCCGGGCCATCTCTGAGGCTCTGGGGAACCTGGCGTCCACCCGCGGTCAGGGCGACCCGTCCGCTGTCATCTGGTTGGATGACCAGATCGCGGCCAACAACCCTACGCCCGCCACGTAGCGCCCAGTCACCCTTGAACGGGCCCTTGTGCGCGCGGCGCGGGCGCGGCCGACGCGGCGGTGCACGCGGTGGGGCTGGTCTTCCGGGGGCCGGGCGGGAGGAGCACTACTGACTCGGCCCCGAACTGCCGCCCGCCTCCACAGACGCCTCTCCACGCAACGGCAGAGCGCCTGTCCGGGTGAGTCTTCGCTCCGCAGGAGGCACTACGCGAACGTCGGAGCGTTGTGCCGGGTATGACCAGCTGCACGTGCGACTTCGGCGTCATCACCGGACCGGCAGGAATGGCCGCCCGCTTCCTGCACCACATGCAGAGCCGGGCCGCTGACGGGAAGAAGCCCCCGCGTAACGACGGGACCTGCCGGGATGTGCTGGACATCCTGTCCGTCCGGCTCACAGGCAGCGAACCGGTCCCGTTCAAGTTCGCCTGCTGGGCCGATGAACTGGGCGTCTCCGTCCCCCGCCTGCGTGCGGTGGTCGCATGGCTCGTCGAGCACGAGTTCCTTGCGCTGGACGGAGACGTCGACGGCATCGCCCGCCTGTGGGTGAACCCATCGGTGGCCTTCCCACCGCGGACAGACCTGAGGACCGTCGCCGCCCGCCACTGTTTCCCCTACATCACGACAGCCCCACAGGGCATGGCCGCCGAACAGCCCGTGATCATCCATCCGTACGACGCGGCGGGATGGGACGGCGTCTACCAGCAGCACCTGCACATGATCGAAAACCCGGTCTGCTTCTCCTCCACTGGCTGCGCACTCCACAGCAGATAGACCAGCTGTGCAGGATCTCCGCTGCAAGCGGCAAGCACGGCGCCCGCTACATGGCGAGTTCACCAATCTCCGCCCCTGGTGCCGCGCACGGTGGGCCCACCGCCGCGCGCCATCGGACACGGCAGGCAGCGGGGCGGCAATCAGGGACACGAACGGGAGGAGGGACCGGGATGACACAGGCTGCGGGGAGCGAGCTGGACGAGCGGGTGCCAGGACGCCCGTGGACGGTGCGTCTGGACGCCGCCGGCCGGGGCAGCGCGGCGGTGCGCGTCTCGCGCAGCCGACCCGCCCTCCGGCGAGCCACGAAGAACTACTGGCTCCTTACGCCTCGCTGGCCTTCTGCAGGAGGGGTGAGTTGGGGGCGGCGGCCGGGAGACGGGGCGCAGGTGTGCCGACGGCGGTGTCCCAGCCGCGTTCGGTCGGCATCTTGCTGAGCGTGCGCCAAGCCCAAGCATGACTCGGGCGGTCATGTACGTGAGGTCAATGAGTGCAGGTTCTGAGAGCTGCACTCATTGACCTCACGTACATGACCGCCCGAGTGTCGGAACTGTTCAGGTTGCGCGGCGCAGAGGGATGACGACGTCTTCGCCGGTGCTTTTTGCGCTGAGGCGGTAGTAGCTGATGTGTGCGAGCCTGCCGGATTCCTCGAGCCATCCGGCCTCAATGACCTGGCGTCGGGTGCGGGAGAAGACGGTCGGGGACATGCCCACGAGTTTGGCGAGGTTGGCGCCGGTCTCGATGACGGCGCCGGCGCGGTCGGTGGGGTGCATCGCGTAGAGCATGACGACCAGGCGCTGGTTGGCGGTCATGCCGGCGGTGCGGTGGAGGACGTCCAGGAGCTTGTGCTTGTCCTCGTTGTTCACTGGGCCTCCCAGAGCGAAGGGATGGTGTTGTCGAACCCGGGGATGTCCGGCGGGTTGCACGTCTTGATCGCTTCCCGCTGCTCGATTCCAGGCCCGTGGAAGGCGATGTACGGGCTGATCCGGTAGAGCCTGTAGTTGCCGATCCGTCCGCGCTCGATCAGGATGCGCCGCTTGAGGAGCTTCCGGTTGATCTTGCCGACGGCATCGGCGGTCATTCCGACCTTCTTGGCGATGTCTGCCCCGGTTGCCCTCAGCGGTGCCATGCCCTGAGGGGAGACTCCGATCCACCACAGCACCATGTACTTCTGGCTCGGGGTGAATTCCTTGCTCTCGGTGATCGCTTCGACCCTGGCCTTGTCGACCTGGATGTGTTCGCCGGAGAAGGCGTACGGCGCATAGGGGATGGCCTCGCCTGTGTCGGCGTCGACCAGTCTGCGTACCGCTCCCAATGAGCCCTCCCTGGCTGGGCATTGCCGTGATGTACATGAGCAACGGCCCTGGGGGCCGACTAGATGAACTTAACGTACATGAGCGCCAGGTGTATGAACCCCGCCTCCAGGGCGTGCCCCTCGACCGGGTGCTGATCTATGGCTGCGGCTGGCACGCCCAGTCGCAGCATCTACTCATGTACGTGACGTCAATCAACTCAGGTCCTACAGCAGTGGTCACGGTCCTCACAACAAGGGCACCCCGCTTCTCAGAACTGCATGCCCCGATCTCAGGAACTGGGTGCAGGATGCTGAGAACTGGCTGCCAGATCGTCAGAACCCGATGAAAAACGCGTCTCCGCTGGTCATGACGGGCTTGAGGTCTGCGCGCTCTCTAACAGGTAGGAAAGGCTGTCGATCGGGCAGCTCCACGGGCACCGCAGGTTGGGAAAAGCAGTCGTGCAAGGGATAGGCAGCGCTTCCGAGCAGGGCCTTCAGGCGTGCCCGCTTGCTCCTGTCGGTAAAGGCCCCCTGCCAGTGCCTCCGTCCTCAGCCCTCGAAAGCACGCCACGACGTGGCCGCAGTCAACGGAGCACCCGTCACGTGTGTTTCGCTCAGCCCCTCGCTGGCCTCAGCCACACTGTTCCCTACCGCCCCCGCTTGGCTGCAGTCGCCCGACCGCCTGCGGTTCCCGTCGGTCGCCGGAGGCCCGCCAGGGCCGAGGGTGCACCGACCAGTGGGCGCGGAGAGCGTGATCGGCGAGTTCCTGCTGGACTGAGCGCACTCATCCACGAGCTCACCGAAGGCCGGCCGACCGAGCCGTCGGCCTCACAGCTTCCCTCGGCTGCTTCCGCGCGGCGCACCGGGCACAGACGAGTCCCCGACGCCATCATCTGGCCACGCACCGCCGGATGGGCGGCAGGGCGCCAACTGGCTATGCAGCAGGACGAGTTCGGCCGCAAGCGCCCTCATGCGGACTTCCGCACCGTCGGCACCTCGCGCCCCGATGTTCCGGCCGCCCGCTCGGCTCGGGCTCGGCGCAGTGCGGCGGCCTCGGTCGCCGCGGCCTGGCGGCGGCGTTGCACGCGGGCCTGCCCGATCGGGGCCGGCGCATTATCTGCGACGATGACGGGCTCGGGGAACGCCCGGCGCGACCGCTCCCACATCGCGGCAGTCTGCCGCTCCACCGCCTCCGCGATGCCCGGGTCCGCCAGGAACGGCCGGGCGGCCTGCCGGTGCGCTTCGATCGCGCGGCGGTAGCCCTCCGGCAGTGTCCGGCGCTCCACCGTCACGGCGGGCACGGTCGGTTGCGGGGCCGGGTCGGCGACCGCCGTGGCGAGGCCGGCCTTCGTGGGCGCGGGCGCCAGGACATGCAGGGCGCGGACGTTCGCGCCGCGCACCGTCTCGTTGGCCGCCGCGATCAGCTTCGGTGTGCTCCAGCGCAGCTTCGTGCCGTACGCGGGAGCGTCGGGGACGACGTCCAGGCGGCCGGTGTCCGCGTCGAATGCCACGGTCTGGACACGGCCGGCGAGTTCGGGAACGGCTGCGGCGAGGATGGTGTCGAAGTGGGCGAGGACGCTGCCGCCGGCGGACGGGGCGACCAGGCCGCGCTCGGTCATCATCATGCTGATCGCCGCGCCGAGCCCGAGCGGCTCGCGAGGGAATTTACCGGGGCGTGACCCACCTCATGTGCCCCCACGGATCTCCGGTCTGACGACGGCGCACCTTCCCAGGGCGGGAAGGTGCGCCGTCGTCGGACCGGGCGGGGCATCAGGCCTCGGGGGTCAGCATCGCTGCCGCGGTGGCCAGGTCGGTCTCGGCGCCGGTGGTCAGCGCGTACAGGGCGTACCCGATCGGGGAGGTGTCCCACAGGTGCTTCGCCTGGGCTGCCAGGCCGGGGTGGACGTTCCCACCCGCCTGCTCGTACGCGGTGAGGGTGGCCTGCAGCATCTCCTCGCCTGCGGCGCCGTACTGGGCGGACAGGTCACGGGCGGGGTCGTCCACGCGGGCGGTGGTCCAGTCCAGGACCCCGGTGATCGTGCCCTCCTCGTCGAACAGCAGGTGCGCGGGGTAGATCTCACCGTGGGTCATCACGGTCTGCTCGGGCCAGCAGGTGTCGTCCTCGAGCCAGGCCTGCCAGGCCTCGGTCAGGGCGGGGGAGACAGTGAAGGCCTCACTCACGCGGGCGATGTCGTCCCGCCACGCCTGACGTACCTGGGCCGAGGTGCGGACCTCGACGCCCGCGGCCTCGGCCTGCTCCGGGGTGATGGAGTGCAGACGGGCCAGCAGACGCCCCAGGCGCTCGGCGTAGTCCGGGCTGGCAGGGTCCATGTGCCAGTTGGGCTCCCCGGCGTCGGTCAGGGTCAGGCCCGGGGCGCCGGGCAGGGCCGGGTAGGCGATCAGCTCGGGGGAGCGGACCTGCCAGTCGGGGACCGCGACGCCGTCCTCGGCCAGGACGGGCGCGACCAGGTCGAGGATGCGCGTCTCGGCGGCCATGCCCTCGGAGACGTCGGCGCGGCGCGGTACGCGCAGCACCCACCTCTGGTCGGTCGTGTCGGAGGCCATGACGACGCGGTAGTCCAGGCCCGCCTCGTTCACGGTGGCGTCCTGCGCGGACAGGCGCGGGCCGTGGGTGGCGGCCAGGGCGATGACGTCATCAATCATGCTCATGGGACCACGCTCTCACCTGCGCCTACGCCCCTTCCAGCTTTTTCCCCTCACCAGCCATGCCGCCGAGGGGCTGCTCCGGAGCGACACGGCCTACTCCTCGACCATCCTCGCTTGCCAGATCAACCTTGCACTCACCCTGCCTGAAGAGCCCACCGACTACCCGCCGACCACCTGCCGGTGCCTGCCGCTCCGGCAGGTGGTCGGCGGGCCCGATCGGCTCACAGCTCACAGGCAGGCCCGTATCCAGGGGACGACCGGCGGGGCTCACAGCCCACACAGCAGGTCGGCGGGACCGGCCAGGCCGCGCCGGTCCCGCCGCCCCCCCTGCGTCCAGAAAGATGCCGGTACGACCGAATCTTTCGACTACAGGCAGAGCAGGGTCGAGCAGGGGGCCGGATGTACCGGCCCCGGCGACCTGGCGAGGTACCTGCAGCGAACCGCCATGGATGCCCACAGCCTCCGAATCGGGCTCGCGGACGCCATCACCCAGGTCTTCGCCGGGATCTCGCTGCCAGACGCACCGGGCGGGGATCTGCCGTATCCGGCTGACCGCGTGGAGCGCCCGCTGTTCGACGACCTGATGGGAGCGGAGATTCTGGTCCCGGACCAGAACCTTGCCATTGCGCTGCGGCAGACCATCCGCCTCCTGGAACAAATTGCCCATGCCACCCACTTGGCCCGCGCACTGCTCGAACGGACCGATAACGCAATGGCCACCCGGCCCAACCAGACGCGGTGTACGCCCGCCTGACGACCGAACGAGCCGCGCTCCGGCCCCGACCCCGGACGGCTGACAAGCGCCCGGAGAGGCATACAGGTGAGGTTCCCCCGTTGCTCGGGAGTCGCTGATCAGCTGGTCAGAGCGGTTTGACGGGTGCTCAGGTTCGCTTGTTCGGCCGTCGCCTGCTCGGCGTAGTACTTCTCCTCGAACTCGATGGGGCTGAGGAAGCCGAGCTGTTCCTGGATGCGGCGCGAGTTATAGAAGCCGTCGATGTATTCGAACAGCGCGAGGTTCGCTTCGGCCCGCGTGGTGAAGGTGCGGTCACGGAGACCCTCGGTTTTGATGAGCATCCAGAGGTTCTCCGCGAGAGCGTTATCGTACGAGTCTCCGACTGAGCCCATGGATGCCTCAACTCCCGCTCGCATGAGCCGGGTTGTGAGCTTGATGGACCTATATTGACAGTCGTGGTCGGCATGGTGAATGAGCTTTCCGGGCTCGACCTCGCGGCTGGCCAGGGCGTATTCGAGCGTGGTGAGGACCAGGTCGGCGTCCGCGCGGGCGGAGGTCTCCCAGGCCACCACCCGGCAGGAGAACCCGTCGCGGATCGCGGAGAGCCACAGCGGCCCCTCGCCGGTGGAGATCATCGTCAGGTCGGTGACCCACAACCGGTTCGGCGCGCTCGCGGTGAAGTCCCGGTTGACCAGATCCGGGGCCAGGGTGGCCTTGGGATCCCGGCGCGTGAAGCCCGTGCGCCGTGGGCTGATGCCCGCGATGGCGGCTTCGCGCATCAGGCGCTCGACCCGTTTCCGGCCCACCCGGGTGCCCTCGCGTTTCAGCACGGCGTGCGCGCGGAGAACCGTAGATGCCGGCGGAGTCGGCGTGGATCTCCTTGATCCGTTCGGTCAGCTCGACATCGCGACGCCGCCGTTCACAGGGCTCCTTCTCGGCACGGCGCCAGCGGTAGTATTGATCAGGAACTCATTGGGTTCACTCGTCGAGGATGTAGCGGAGGTGCGGGCCGCCGAAGTATCCGCGCGCGATGTGGGGCTGGCGTTGTCGGCGGTGGAAGAACCTGTGGGTTTCAGCGGCGAGTTCGGCCCGGTTCCTGGCCCGGTGGGTGTGGGGCAGGCTGCGTTTGAGGTCGGCGTTGACCAATTCGTCGGGGTTCGGCTCGGGTGAGTACGACGGCAGGAAGTGCAGCTCGATCTCGTCCTTGTGGTCGGCGAGCCAGGTCCGGACGGTCTTCGAGCGGTGGGCCGAGTGCCGGTCGACGATCAGGTGGACCTTGCGGTCGAAATGCCCGACGAGCCGGTCCAGGAAGCGGCACATGGTCTTCGCGTCGAACGACTCGGTGAAGACCATGAAGTGCATCCGGCCCTTCGTGCTGATCGCGGACATCGCGTTCACGGAGAACCGGTTCCCGGTGCGGCGGACGACCGGCGTCGTGCCTCTGGCACCCCAGGTGCGGCCGGTGACCTGGTCCGAGCGGACCCCGACCTGACCGGCGAAGAGGACCTCACCCCTCTCCGCCTTCGCTCTGGCCCGGATCGCCGGCCAGGTCTCCTCGTGCCGGACGCGGACCGCTTCCGCGTCCTGCTCGACGGCCCGCTCGTCCGGACGCTGGAACGTCAGCCCCCAGCGTTTGAGGTACTTGCCCACCCCGGGTTCGGTGAACCGGATCCGGTACAGCTTGAAGATCAGCTCGCCTGTCAGGGCCCGTGTCCACAGCTGACCGGAAAGTCCCAGGCCGGAGGGGGCGTGATCGAGGACGGCCCGTCGGACGGCGGCCTGCTCGGCTTCGGACAGTGCCTGATGCTCGCCCACCCGGCGGCCGCGCGGACGGGACAGCAGCGCGTCCCGGCCACCGGTCCGCCACCTCGTCCACCAGTTGTCCACGGCCCTGACCGACACCTTGAACAGGGCCGCGACCTCTGCCCGGCCCCGCCCCTCCACCAGCGCGGACACCGCCAGCAACCGCACAGCCTCCTGCGCATCCGGCGACCAGGTCCGCGCATCCCCCACCAGATCACTCACACACCGTCAACGAGCATGAACCCAAAGCATTTCGGATCAAATAGGAGAATCACGGTGCGCGGCAATCGTTGGTTGGGGCGGATGCCTGTGTCATATCGCCATCGATCGGGGCGCTGAGGCGCCTCCGTCGTGACCATCTCCGTAGGTGCGCCAGGCCGCCGCGCGTCGCCATGGCCAGCGGTCGGGCGAATTTTCAGTGGCCAGAGAGCAACATGATGAGTTGAGACATCTATCCCGTTGTGCGAATCGGCATTCTATGACCTCTTCCAGAGGTCAGTACGGTCGGATTCATGGAGTGGAACTTTCAGACTGCAGAACAACTCGCGGCCGCCTTGCGTGCCGGTGAAGTGACATCGGTGGAGCTGACCGACGAGGCAATCGCTCGTATCGAGCGGGACGACAAGGTGATCAACGCGATCTGCGTGCCGGACTTCGACCGTGCGCGGGCCGCCGCGCACCGTGCCGACCAGGCGCGCGCCCGCGGCGAGGACCGGCCGCTGCTGGGTATTCCGGTGACGGTCAAGGAGTCCTACAACATCGCCGGGCTGCCCACGACCTGGGGCATGCCGCCGCAGGCGAACTTTATGCCGACCGAGGACGCGGTCCAGGTGTCGCGGCTCAAGGCCGCCGGCGCGGTGGTGCTCGGTAAAACCAATGTGCCGGTGGGGCTGCAAGATATCCAGAGCTTCAACGAGATCTACGGCACCACCAACAACCCGTGGGATCACGGTCGCACGTCGGGTGGGTCCTCGGGCGGATCAGCGGCGGCCCTGGCGTCCGGGTTCGGCGCGCTGTCTATCGGCTCCGACCTCGCCGGCTCGTTGCGTACCCCCGCGCATTTCTGCGGCATCTACGCGCACAAGCCGACACTCGGACTGGCGGCAACCCGCGGCATGGTCGCGCCGCCGGCACCGCCATTGCCGGTCGACCTCGACCTTGCCGTCGTCGGTCCGATGGCGCGCACCGCCCGCGACCTCACGCTCCTGCTCGACGTCATGGCCGGACCGGACCCGCTGACGCACGGTGTGGCGTACGACGTGACGCTGCCGCCCGCGCGCCACGAGCGGCTCGGCGACTTCCGGGTCTTGGTGCTCGAGGAGCATCCGCTCATTCCGACCGGGTTCGCCGTGCGGGCGGGCGTGAACCGGGTGGTCGACGCGCTTGCCGACGGCGGCGCCCGCGTCGAACGGCACACTCCGCTGCTGCCCGATCTGACCGAAGCCGCCATGCTTTACAGGCAGTTGCTGTTTTCGGGCTCTGTCGCACGTTTTCCCGTCGACTCCTACGAGCAGCTGCGGACCCGCGCCGCCGGACTGAGCGCAGACGACCAGAGTCTGGATGCGGCACTGCTGCGCGGGATGGTCTTGAGCCACCGCGACTGGATCGAGGCGAACAGCCGTCGCGAGCTCCACCGTCACGGCTGGCGGCAGCTCTTCGCCGAGTTCGACGCCGTGGTGTGTCCAATCACGCCGACTCCCGCGTTCCCGCACGACCACAACCCCAATCCGCTGGAACGCCGGATCGACATCGACGGCGTCGAGTATCCGTACTTCGACCAGCTCGTCTGGGCCGGTCTGGCCACCATGCCCGGCCTGCCCGCCACCGCCATACCAGCGGGCCGGTCCTCCGAGGGCCTGCCGGTGGGAGTGCAGCTCATCGGCCCGGTGTTCGAGGACCGCACCCCGCTGCGGCTGGCCGAACTGCTCGAGCACAAGATCGGCGGCTTCCAGCCGCCGAAGTAGGGCGGGTGCTGTCACGTTGTGGAGGGTGTGAGTGCATCCCACCCGGTCGGCCAACGTGACAGCACCACCGGTGGTGGTCGGCGCGGCGGGGTTCCGGTCCTTGAAGTGGCCGGGACCGCCAACGGCCCCGAACCGGCCGGGCCGCCGTCCCTGCCCGGGCAAAGGCAGACACCGACGGAAGAACCGGAACCGGCGCTGTCCGATGCCCCGGCCGAAGAGGACGGGAACGACCGAGTAGTTCCTGAGGAACCGGAGGAACCAGAGCAGAGAGCAGGCAGCACCGAAAGCCGATGGCCGCGAACACGGAGAAGGGCAGCACGACGTTCCCCGCGCGGCGCTGGAGGCCAGCGAGCAGGGCCCCGGCGCGTCGGTGGACGAGCCGTCTCCGCTCACCTGGGAGGGGAGGATCTGGGCGATCATGAGGGCCGGGAAGGTCGCGTCGGCCACCCTGATCTGCCACCGGGACACCTGGGAATTCGTGGCAGCGCAGGTCGGCAGCCACCCGCACTTCCGGACCCCCGCCCTGGAGGAACGTGAGAACGGCCTCGTGGCCGCGGTCCTCTCCGGCCGGTCGCTGGTCGCCATGCTCCTGGCCCTCTACCGCGTGGCGATCGCCTCCAGGAACATGCCGGACGGCGAGGACACCGAGGAACTCGTCGCCTACGCCGACCGGGCCATGGCCTCCCAGGTCTACTACACGACCGCCCGGGTCCTCAGCAAGGCCTACTCCGGTGAGGGGGATTCCGTCGTGGTGACGATCGACAACCGGGTGCCCGCCCGAGCATGACGGGCAGCTCCAGCCGCCCGCCGGCCGACCTGGACGAAGCCGGCCGGCCGGGCGTCAGATGCCAGGCCAGAGCTCCTGGACGTTGATCCACTCCCGGCGGGCGTAGGCGCGCACCGCGTCCCGCTCGCTGTCGGTGCAACCGTTCTCCAACGGTGCGGGAATGTTGCTCGTGGTGCTGGTGCCGTACTGCTGGTCGTGGCGTACGAGTTGGTCGGCGACATTCGAGGCGTCGGTGCGCAGCTCGACGTCCAGCGGCACCGGGTGGCCGGTCTCCTGGTAGGGGCGGGGCAGGTAGCTGCCGTGCCCGTGGCACAAGGCGAGCACGTCCAGGACCGCCGCCGTCTCCAGGAGGTCGTCCCGGCACTCCAGCGCGAGGCTGCGAACCTGGACATCGACGAGGTCCTGGCGGCCGGCGTTGTGCGCGGCCGTGATGCCTTGG
The DNA here is from genome assembly GCF_042889785.1 of Streptomyces sp. NPDC002476. Classification (NCBI taxonomy): domain Bacteria; kingdom Bacillati; phylum Actinomycetota; class Actinomycetes; order Kitasatosporales; family Streptomycetaceae; genus Streptomyces; species Streptomyces sp. NPDC002476. The sequence continues at coordinate 107,940 of NZ_JBIARH010000023.1, forward strand.
CGGTCCATGACGTGTGTGTACAGAACGGCCGGGATGAGCTGGCCGATGCGGACCAGGTGCTTGCCGTACGCGGCCTGGGCCGCCCGGCTGGTCGCCCAGCCCGGCCACGGTTCGTCGGGGGAAGGTCGGTGTGTGCCCATGTTCCTCTTCCTAGATGACGAGATCGGCGAGTATCCCAAATCAGGTGCCACCCTCTCAGCAAGTTCCTGAGCCCGGTGCCAGACGCGCACGGAGCGGGTGGGCAGGGCAAGGCGTACCGAAGTCGCCACGGGGAACACCGGACGTCCGGCCCCCGCCGACGTCCAGGGCGTGACGGAACGGCCGCACGCCCCCTGAGCCGCGAACAGCCGTAGCCCCGGACCTCGCCTCGGCCGCCCGGACGGCCACCGGGGCGAACTCACGGGCCGGAGCGCACCTGATCCGGCCACCATCAGTAATCCTTCGCCCAGTGCTGGGTCGTCTTCGACGGCTCGCAGGACTCCATGTACGGCAAGCTGACGGTCTCGTCGAGACACTGGCTGTTGTACAGGTTCACGGGGGTGCTGTTGGTACCCGTGCGCCAGTTCTGGCCGGTTTTGGAGCCGCATTCGGCCATGCCCAGCGCGTTGAAGTTGAGACCCAGGCACTTGCCGACGGACTCGTCGTACAGCATGTAGGAACCGCCCGAGCCGGCCTTTGCGGTCCAGTTGGTCGCCGGGCTGTCCGCGCAGGTGGCGAACACGACGTTGAGGTAGCTCGCGGTCAGGCACTTGCCGTAGCCGAGTCCCTGAGCCGGAAGTAGCCTCTGGGCGCGGGGGGTTTCGGCGAGGGCACGCCGGACGTCCCACCGGAACCGCCGGAGCCGCCCGCGTCACCCGACCCGCCCGTGGCGTTCCCGCCGGTCGCGTTCCCGCCCGTGGCGTTCCCGCCGGTCGCGTTGCCACCGGTGGCGTTGCCGCCGGATGCGTCTCCGCTCGATGAGTTGCCGTCGTGCGCGGGTCCGCCCCCGGCTGCGGGGAGCGTTGCGGAGGTTCCGGCCGAAGGGGTGTCGCTGTCGGAGGTGCCCTTGGCGTTGTCGCGGTCGCCGTGCAGCTGGGTGCCGGCGTAGACGGCGAGGGAGACGACCAGGCCCCGGCTGCGATCAGGGCGAGGACGAGTCGCCGCCGTTTGGTGGCACGGCCGGGGGGTGGCGGGAGCGGCACGAAAGCGGGTTCGTGGGGGTGGTGCGTATGCGAACCACCCTGCTCAGTGCCGGGTTGCCATTTCTCCAGTTGCTGGTCGTTCTCGTAGGCCGTGAGGTCGGCTCGGATCTGGTCCCGCTGGGCGAGGGCTGCTTTCCTCTTTGCGGCCCGGTCCTGGTTCTGGCTGTTCAGTGAGTCGATCTGCTGCTGCAGAGTGATCCGGCCACACACGCCCCTTGCGGCGAGAACCGGGAGGAAGAAGCAGTCATGGCCCGCAGTCTCGATGACGACCACTGCTACCGCATTGCTTCGGCACAAGCACCGGCGACGAGGTCACGTTCCAGTAACAGCGTCGGATAGTGCGACGGCAGGAGCAGAATCTCGCCCGGCGCCGCCTGCTCGACCGCGCCTTCTCGCGGGCGTACTTGGGCCGGTGCGGGGGGAACTAAGTTCGGTCAGACGCCCTGGTAGATCGTGGTGCACAGCAGCGTGGCACCGTCGTCCACCAGCCAGGCCCAGTAGCGCGTCTGGTCGCCTGCCGCCCGGCGGCAGTTGTTCGCGTTCGCGCCCGCCGGGGCGCGGTAGACGCCTGTGATGTGCATGATCTGGTTGTACGGGGCGGGCACCGGCTCGCGTCGGCAGTCCACGGCCGTCATCATGCCGAGGGAGATCGAGTCGCCGGACTGCTGGCCGAGCATGCAGTAGGTGGCGTGGTAGATGCGGGTGAGGCAGAGCTTCGTGGTGTTGCCGGTGGTGGCGGACTGGTAGCTCCAGTACGACTTCCCGTGGCTGGTGGGGCAGGCCGTGTCGGTGGCGGTCACCTGGACCTGTGCCTGCTCGCCGGCGCAGGACACGGGGTCCGGCGGAACATCGACGCTCCAGTCGATGCTGGTGGTGCCCCCGCGGCCCGTGTCGTAGACCGCCAGGCAGTCGCCGGCCGAGATGGCTTTGAACGCCTCTTCGGTGGGATCCGGAGTGGGTGTCGACGGCTCGGGGTCGGACTCGTCAGTGCCCCCCTCACTGGTACCAGGGTTATCGGGGGTGTGGGCATTCGACGAAGGCGTGTACGGAGCTGGGCTGGAACTGGATGGGGGCGAGTCGGCCAACAGGTCCTTCAGCTCCGCCGCGTTGCTCACGCCCAGCCAGGTCAGGATCGACAGAACGGATGCGATTCCCCCGAACAGTGCCCACAACTTGGCAGTGGAATGATCATCGGATGCGCCTGCCACAATGCCCTCCCCCGCCGAGTCTCAGACGATATTAAATTTTTGACGCCGCTGAGGGGCGAACTCCCGTTATCCCCCCTGTTGGCCGCCCCCACACAGATCCAGCACCCCACGGATCGTCGCCCGGCCAGATCACCGTTCGTCCGAATAGGTCACGTGCGGAGAATCGGTCTAGCAGGCCTGTCCGGCGCATGGACTCGGGCCCGGCGCGCCCGCCTGGACCGTAAGCGTCAATCTCCGCGATCAGCATCGCTCTGGTCTGACGAACCCTGAGCGAAACGCCCATGTCGGGGCAAACCCTCTTTTGCGTAGGGGCCATCTCGTTTGATGTCTGCAGTAGCAGGCGAGGTGCGGGTAATGGTGGCGAAAGCCGAGAAGTATTGCGGATCGCACATGCGTACGAAATTCGCTTGAAAGTCCCGACGGTTCGATGGAACCGTTACAACGTCAACTTCTCGGGCAGCGCGGTGACGACGCCGGAGCTCCAGGGCAGCGTGAGATCCGGCCACAGGCCGACGGCCCAGCGAGCACCTGGGGATGGAGACACCGGCGGCCGGCACCGAGGCGGTACTGGCCAGGGGGCGGCCCGCGGACGTCCATGCTCTTCGGCACGGGCTGGCCTCCCCCGTCTTACAGGCTGAGCAGGCGCTGGAGCTGCCGCTCAGCCTGCAGCGGCGCATCGAACAGCTCGTGCCGGCGCATTCATCGGCGGTCTGCCTTCCAGACAAGTGCCGCGCCGGTCGCACCGACGACCAGACAGATGGCGATCGCGACCGGCACGTGCACCGACATCGGGAAGTCCAGGTCACGCGGGTCGGACAGTCCGGCATTGGCCGCGAACGAAGCAATGAGCAGATAGCCCTCACCTGCGGCAACTCCCCACGCGCACGCAGCAAGCAACCGGTACTGCCCCACTGTCTGCTGACGACGCACCAGGAGATACCCGAACAGGACCGCTTCCGCAAGGAACACACCGACCGTGATGGCGACCAGCTTCAACGGCTCCATGAAGCCATCAGGTCCGCCTCCACCCACATGGGAGACCACCACATCCGGCAGCCGGCCGTGCACGATGGCGTACACGACGAGGTGCACCACAGCCGCGACAAGCCACGGCCCAGCCCCTATCGCGATTCTGCTGCGTCCGGTCAACGCGGGGTCAGACCCGCCGCTCTGGGTAGCCATGAGCTTCCTCCACTCAGATTCGTGGTCGGCCGGCCGCCGCAGGCCGTGCTCCACCACCCCAACATCCCGAGCGGTGCCGCCGCGCGGCAGCGTAGGTGAGCACCGCCGTCCCCAGAGTGCCCACGACACCTCCGTTGCACCGAGCACTGCCGCCACCCCCGCGTCCCTGGCCTGCCTCGTTGACAGTTGTCCAGGGTTGTCAACTGAACTTGCAGGCCACTGCAGGGCGGCCTGTTACGGCAAGTTCTGTCGTCAGGCGCCCTCGTACTGCTCGTCCAGCTCCTCGGAGCGGGTGGTGATCCGGGGGTTGAGGAGAACGATCGCGGGGGCATCGCCGGGCGGCTGGACGACGGCGGCGGCGCGCGCGATGCCGATCTGCGGGGCCGCGATGCCCATGCCCTTGGCGAAAGGATGGACCTGGCCGATCCCTTCCATGGCGGCGAACAACTCGTCCATGACGTGCTCGGCTTCGTCGTGCTCGGCGGGCAGGTCGAAGGCGCGGGCCGGTTTGGCGAGGATGCCTGCACTGTGCTGGACGACGCCCAGGTCACGCATTCGCTGGCTGGGCCGCACGTCAATCACCTGAACTCCCCTTGATTGGTGTCGCGTTCGGGACGTGCCCGAAAACGTCACTCCAGACGGTACCGAGCGTGCAGGGCGGGTGTGGTCGTGATCCACGTGTAACGACCCCCAAAAAGCTGGTCTCGCACTGTTACACCTCCCCCGTTTCGAACATTCCTGTCCTCCGACCGGCGAATCAGCGCGAACGCGCACACGACTACGGCCAAATCGACCGTAGTGCAGACGACTTCGGCCCGTCTGGGAGTTCAAACTTCCCTGCACTCGGCGGCGATTCTCCAGTTCATCTGTGCACATGACTACGAACATTCACACTTCGGGGCGATCTTCAGAAAACGAAGGTTTTTGACGACCCGGCAGCCGGTGGCACACCGCGCTCCTCGCCGACAGGAGTCAGCGCTCCTCCGAAGGCTGCTTGCTCGCCAGGAGGTCGAGGAGTTGCTTCGCGGCTGCTCCGATCTGACCGTCGAAGGGATCCATGGCCATCCGCTCCAAGACCTCGATGAAGATGTTGCTTTGGACCGAGCGGGCCTCCTCTGATGAGCCGAAGATCAACCGAGGAAGGATTTCGTCGATCGCGGCCGAGGCTTCGGATATGCCGAGAGTGCCGGTCAGCCCCTCTCGAAACACCTTCTCGACGATGAGCTCCTCGACCGGACGAGTCGCTTCGAGGGCCTGGGCCCCGGGGCCACGGTGGCGATCGCACTGGCCGGTCTCCTGCGCATTGCCGTTCGCCGGTAGCTCTGCGCCGGGGGATCTTGACGAGCCACGTCAAGCTCGTTGGCTCATGCGTACTTGATGCGGAGTGGGTGTTACGGAACCAGCGATGGACGCCGTGCGACAGGCAGGACCGACTGATCCTCGACGGCGTCCGCCCGGTTGATCTCGGCCCAGACGGCGTCGAGAGACAGGCCGAGGGTGCCGACGATCGCTGCGATGGTCGGGAAGGCGGGGGTGGCCACACGGCCGGATTCGATCTTCCGCAAGGTTTCCGGAGAGATGCGCGAAGCGAGCGCCACGTCCAGCATCGAGCGGCAGCCCCGGGCTCGGCGGAGCAGGGCGCCAAGGCGCTGTCCGCGTTCTACCTCGGCGGGGGTGAGCGGCAACCTGACCATGACCCCATTCTAATACCGGTACAGTTAGACCGGGATAGTTATTGGATACACATGAGAGGTCCCCCATGATTGAGATCCTGAACTCCGCGCGGCTTGAGCGGGCGAGGGACACCGGCGCTCTGGTCGGAAACATCCTGCACACACTGAAACAGCGCAGCACGGTCGGGACGAACCTGCTGGACATCGACCAGTGGGCCAAGGAGATGATCACCGAGGCGGGAGCGCAGTCCTGCTACGTCGACTACTCGCCTTCCTTCGGGCGCGGCCCGTTCGGTCACTACATCTGCACGGCCGTCAACGACGGCGTGCTCCACGGGCGGCCCCACAACTACACGCTGGCCGACGGGGACCTACTGACCCTCGACCTCGCTGTAGCCAGGGGCGGGGTGGCCGCGGACGCCGCGATCAGCTTTCTGGTGGGCAAAGCCAGGCCGGCGGAGAGCGTTGCGTTGATCGAGACGACCGAACGGGCGCTCGCCGCCGGCATCGCCGCCGCAAAACCGGGGGCGCGCATCGGCGACCTCTCCCACGCCATCGGCACGGTCCTCAGTGAGGCGGGCTACCCGATCAACACCGAGTTCGGAGGCCATGGCATCGGCTCGACCATGCACCAGGACCCCCACATCGCGAACACCGGACGGCCCGGCCGCGGATACAAGCTGCGCCCCGGGCTGCTGCTCGCCCTGGAGCCCTGGGTCATGGCCGACACTGCCACACTCGTCACCGACGCCGATGGTTGGACGCTGCGCAGCGCGACAGGCTGCCGGACCGCGCACAGCGAGCACACCATCGCCATCACCGACAACGGAGCCGAAATTCTCACCCTGCCCACGCAGGCACGACCATAAGAGGGCGCTGTAACGAGTGGCCCAGCGGGCCGAGTGCGCCGCCGTCAATCCTCGTCGTCCTCGACAGCCTCTGGGACCCGGAAGGGGCGCAGGCCCTGACCGGGTCCGCTGGCCTTGATGTTGAACAGATAGCGGCCCAGGAAGTTGATGTGCCGGTCCTTGAGCGGGGAGAGGCGGGCCACGTCCTCGTCACGGATGTCTGAAGCACGTGCACGGGCGGCGTACTCGACGATCCGCGCCCTTGGGGGCGCGGGTTCATGGATGGGTGGTCCAGAGGCAAATCTCGTCGGTGCTGGCGCTGAAGACTGCGAGGCCCACCTCGCCCGCCGCCTGGTCCAGGACGGCCGGCCCCTCATCGGCACCGGCATCCGGGCCGCGATCACCGCCCGCTCCCACGGCCTGCCCCTCCACCTCGACCTCGCCGTCTCCCGCTTCCTGGAGATCCGCCGCACCGGCCGCACCCCCACCGCCGCCGACTTCGACTGCACCTTCCCCGCCCTCCTCGCCCGCACCCTCTCCGACCTCACCCCCGAAGAACGGCACCTGCTGCGCAGCGTCAGCCTGCTGGACGCCTTCGATCTCGACCTGGCCACCCACACGGCCGGCCTCGCGCAGCAGGCCCTGGCCCGCCGCCTGGTCGAGCGGCCGCTGGTCACCGAGGACCCGTACGCGCTGTGGCCCTACCACCTGCACCGCGCGATCCGCAGCGCCGTACGCGACGACGAACACAGCGACGACCGCTGGACCCCGGCCGACTGGCACCAGGCCGCCACCCGCGCCCTGGCCGCCCTCGGGGACCAGTGGACGAAGGCCGCGGCCCTCGCCCCCAGCCGCATACTCCTCGTCGCGTGTCTTCGCCAGGGCCTGCGCCTGGCCCGCGACCACCGCCCGACCGGCCTGGGCTGGCTCATCGAAGCCGCCTTCGCCTACGACTCCGTCTGGGAACCCCTCGCCCCGCCCACCGCCGACGCCGAGGCTCCGGACACTCCGGCCGATGCCGTGGCCGAGCTGCTCATCGCGATCGCCCGACGCCAGCGCGAGCACCGCCAGCGCACCGCCGACCGCCTCACCGCCGTCCTGGACACCGGCCTGCTGCCTGCCGAGCTGACCGAGATGGCCCTCTACTACCGGGCCAAGGCCCACAAGGACCTCAGCCAGAACGACGCCGCCCGCACCGGGATGCAGCAGGTCGCCGACGCCGAGGGCCGCCTCTCCGTCAAGGCCCGTCGGGCGCTCGCCAACCTGGCCCGCCTCGCGGGCGACTTCCCCACCGCCCTGGCCGCCGTCCCCACCCTGGGCTGGAAGGGCCGCCACCACCGCGTCCTTGGCGACATCCACTGGTCCCACGCCGACACCGCGGCCGCCGTCGCCGCCTCGAAGCCGGCCGCGCCGAAGCCGAACAGCACGGCGCCGCCGGCGAGCGCGCCACGATGCAGGTCCGCCTTGCCCTCGCCGTCTCCTTCGCCGACCCCGACCGCGCAGCCGACGAGCTCGCTCTTGCCCACCAGCTCCTCGACGGTCTCGACCAGCGGCCCAACACCCTCCTCGCTCAAGTCGTCGCCCTGATCAAGGACGCCGGAACCGGCGACGTCACCGCCCGCGCCGGAAGCCTGCGGACCGACATCGACGCCGCGGGGCTCCCCTTCCTCCACCGGTTCGTGGAGCTCGCCCTCGCCTTCCACCACGCCGTACGCTGCGAGGCCCAGCACCTGGCCGCCGCCATCGGCCGGCTCCGCGCGCTCACCGCCACCGGCGACTTCGCCTACTTCACCGACATCGCCCACTTCATGGCTGGCCTACCTTTGCCAGGCCCCACCGTCATCCGGTGGATCAGCGGCGAGCAGGCTGTTCGCGACCGCTGGCACCGCCTCGTCCGTGATCGCCGGAGTCACCTCAGCCGGTAGCTCCCCAAGGCTCTGCTGCGCGGGCGGAGTCACTTCTGGATGACGCGGCCGTTCTTGCCGCGACGGCGGTCGTGCAGCTTGTCCAGGACGTCGGCGAGGACGGACATGGTCTCGGGCTCGGCATGCGCGATCTGGTCCGTGACGGCGAGAGCCTGCAATGTGGGGGCAGCTGGTTCAGCAGCGTGAGTGCGTCGGGCAGCGAGGCGGCGTAGACGGTCTGCGTCTGCTCTGCCCCCTCCAGATCGAACAGGAACGAGGGCTCCTCGGGACGCGCCCACACCGTCGGCGTCAGCGGGACCATGTACACCTCGCCCGCCCCGGTCCATACGGTGTAACCGGCGGCCTTGAGTGCTTCGGTGTAGTCGTGGTACTCATCGGCTTGCTCTGCGACTGGGTCCTGAGCAAGGCTCCACTGGCCCGCCTTGAGAACCCACGCCTTACGGTGCTGGTCGGCCTCGTGTGCCGGGATGTCGCTCACCTACGCCCCCTCTGACGGTCCGTGTCCCACCAGTTCTAGCGGCATGTCCCCCGGGCGTATGGGACAACGGCTGATCTCACACGCGTGACGGCCGGATCAACCGTCCTGATACGCGCGGCGGCCCCCTACGCCGGCTTCCACGATCGGCCGGATCACGTTGTGCAGGGTGTCGAGAGCGGCGAGCACACCCGTGTGCAGTTGCTCCCGGCCGTGTTCGCCGGCCTGGTGCGCGGCGCACAGCACCATCTGCTCCAAGGCGCCGTCGAGGAAGACGGCCTGCTCGACGACAACATCACCGTTGTCGGCGAGGACGACACGGTGGCGCATCTTGGCGCCCTCGATGTCGCCGATCCACTCCACCAGCTCGTCGGCTTGGGCGGCCTTCACCGCGTCAACAGGAGCGGGAAACCGTTCAGCGAGGGATCCGAGCAGGTCGACGTCCTCCTGCGGGGCGTCGTCCCAGTCCGCCAGTTCCAGACCTGCACGCAGGGGCGGAGAGGTTCGAACTGCGGCGCGCTTCCGGGGCGCCTTACGGTCCTTCTTGCGCTTCCTCGGCATCCGCGTCAGTCTCCTTCACCTTCTTGTGGTCTTCGATCCTTGCACTCGGCGGCGGCCCTCATACCTTGATCAGCCGACACGACGAGCGCAGCCCGCGTAGTTCCTGGTCACGCCGTACGCTCCAGCTCCACCGCGGCCGCTACGCCCCTGAGTTGTCCCGTCGCTGTGCTGCCCTGCCGGGCCGCTCGCTCGGCACGGGCCCGGCGCAGCGCCACGGCGCGGGTGGCCTCGGCTTCACGGCGGCGCTGGACACGGACCGAATCGATCGAGGTCGGCCCCTCTTCTGAGGACACCTCCAGCTCGGGGAAAGCCCGGAGGCTCAGCACCCGCATCGCCCTGGTCTGCCGCTCCGCCGCCTCCGCGATCGACGGGTCCACTCGACGCTCCGGGACGACGGAGCCGGGCCCTGGACGTCGCGCAGCAGCCGGGTATCCGGCTGTACACGGTGTGCGGCGCGGCTTCCCAGCTCGATCCCGTCCTGTGGGGCTTCGATCACGGCGCTGGCGAGGACTAGCGGCCGGCCCCCCGCCGGAGGCCTGGGCGCGGTGATGAGGGCGGGGATGCGGCGCGTCATTCGCATCCAATATTCGAACAGGCATAGCATTCGCGGCGCGTCCACGTACGACTTTCCCAATGACCTCCGCACGGCGCAGCTCGATCTTCTCCAGACCCGTGCCCGCTATGAGGAGTACGCCAGGAGCCTGCCGTGGTCGGTCGAGCCCCTGCCCGGCTGGGAGGGCGACAAGCAGCTCCACAGCGGCTACCGGTCCGGCAAAGCCGACAGCCCCGGGTACACGCCTGACCAGGTGGCGGAGGTCGCCCGCTACCGGGAGGAGCTGCTGCGTCTGAGTGTGGCGGTCTCGACCCACCCGTACTGGGAGTCGCTGGGCGGTCCCGGCCTGGTTGAGGCTCGCATGGCGCTCAAGCACGTCCACGAGCAGCCCAGCGAGGCGTAGTCGAACGGTCTTCTTCCGCGGCTTCGTCCGGGCGGTAGAGGTGCGTCGGCCCCGCGCCACCACCACGATCGGAATACAGGAAGGCCGCACCCGCGGGAGGTCCCGCATGCCGGCGACGATCTGGAACGGCGCCATCAGCTTCGGCCTGGTCACAATCCTTATCTAGATCTCGCGCCTGTCTTCGCAGGTCAGATGGGCAGGACTGGCTAAGAGACGTATGGTCAGTCTCGTCAACGCAGGTCGTCAACCGAACATCGGCCGCGGGAGACTAGAAGCAGGCTGCGAGATAGCAGCCGACCACCGAGGAGTACTGCGCAGGCCCCGACGGTCAGCAGCCCTCCGGCGAGGAAGGTGCCTCGCACTCCGGCAAGCGGTAGGACCAGTGCCCCGAGTGCGGCGCCAGCCGCAATGCCGGCGTTGTAGGCGCCGGAGTTGGCCGCGAGGGCGATATCCGTGCGGCCCGGTGCGCAGTGCAGCATCTCGTTTTGGGCGACCATGAACACCGGTCCGAGCGCACCGCCCATCAGGATCAAGAACATCACCGCCGTCACCCGATGAGTGCCGACCGAGTACAGGCCGAGCATGCCCACTGCCTGCGTGGCCACGGCCGTGAGCAGCGCAAGCTGCGGGAATCGGTCCAGGACCGCCCCTGTGATGGTCACCCCGGCCAGACAGGCGACGCCGAAGAGCACCAGCAGGGCGCTGACCGTGCTCGGCGAGAACCGGCTCACGTCGCCCAGGAACTTCACGATGTAGGTGTATCCCGCGAACGCGCCGGTGGCGGACAGGGTCCCGGCCGCCAGCACCGTGCCGAACCGCCGCACGTCGGGACTGGTCGCGTAGGCTGCGGGTTCTTCTTCCGGACGCGAGGTCGGCAGCAGAGCGGCGATCGTCACCAGAGAGACGAGCCCCAGAGCCGCCAGCATGGCGACAGGCACCTGCCAGTCGCTCTGTCGGCCCAGCCAGGTCCCGGCAGGAACGCCGAGTACGAGGGCGAGTGAGCCGGCGATGGACAGGGCCGCGACCACGCGCCCGCGGACCTCGTGTGCGAACAGGCCCACCGCGACTGGCCCCATCACGGCCCAGAACAGCGCCTGGGCGAGCGCGGTCAACAGCCGCGCCGCAAGGAGCGGCCAGTAGGAGGTGGCCAGTGCCGCAATGACACTGGACAGGACCAGCGCGGTCAGTAGTCCTGTGAGCACATGACGTCGAGGCATGGTCCTTGTGACGTGGGCGAGTGGCAGAGAAGCCAGGGCCACTGTCACGCCATAGCCGGTAACCAGGAGGCCGACCGCTGACACTGACACCCGAAGGCTTCCCGAGATGAGCTCCAGCAGGCCGACCGGCAGGTTCTCCGCCGTGTTGAAGGTGAAGGCGGCCAGCATCAGGGCCAAGAGCACCGCCGACCTGTGCCATGGAGCTGGCTGCCGGGTGACCTTATGGACTCTTCCTGCTGTCGTTCGTTGCTCCTGCTCAGCGGCCCCGTCCATGGAACTACCTCACCGGGCGCGCCGCTCCCGCCGCAACCGAATTCATCTGCAACAGCGGCGCTCAAGTGATCAAGCGTGGTCTTCAGGACCGTTCGGCCCGGGTTCGAGAGCACGCTCCCGGATCATCTGCCGCAGGCTCGTGCGGGTCGCTGCCAGGTCTCGCTCAAGCTCTTGGACATGATCGATGAGGGGCCGGAGCTGGACCAGCTCGTGTTCGAGCTTCCTGTTGGCCTCTGTGAGTTCGGTGATCCTTTCGGTCAGTTTCCTGTTGCTGATCTGGTCGAGCTGGTGCCCGAGTTGCTGCCGCATAGCGTCCCGAAGCTGATCGCGTTCCGCGCGCAGTTCTTTGATCTCTTCGCGGGCCATGGCCAGGTCGGCGTGCAGGCTGGTGGGCCCTGCTCTGCGGCCTTGAGGTGCTGCGGTGACGGGCGTCTTTTCCTGTCGCTGTATGGCTGTCTGGACATGTTCGCGGACGCCCTCTGCGTAGACGAGCCAGGTCGACACGTTGGCAGCGCGGGCGACGGCGGCGAAGGAGATCGGTTCACCGTCGTCCAGCATGAGGCGGATCGTGTCCAGTACCCGTTGGCGTTTGAGGAGGCTGGTGTTCCGCCGGGACTCGGCGAGGACTTCGGCGGGGGTGCGGGCAGCCATCTCATTTTCCTGTCTTGGAGACCTCGGTCAGAGGGAGGAGCTTGTGGTCGCCGCCGGCCCGGACGCGGCGAAGCACCGCAGCAGCGTCCTCCAGCTCAGACCGTTCGTCCTCGGGCAAGGCCGCCATGCGTTTGCGCATCTTCGTCGCGACGTCTTCGTAGGAGGTGATCTGGGCGGTGAGGTTGTCGATGACGAAGCCGGCCGCGTCCATCGCCATCGCGCGCTCTCGGTCCGCGCGGAGGCTGTTGGCGTGATCTTCGATCGCTGGCAGGTAGGACGGGTCGGGGCGGTAGAAGCCGCAGCCGGAGCATTGGAATCGGATCGGGCAGGACTGACCGCCGGCCTTGACGTTGGATGGCTCGGTACAACCTCCGAACGGGACCGCGACCGAGCGTTGTTCGTAGGCCCTTGAAGAGCAGGGCGCCGAGCTGCCGTGTCGGTCGATGACCATCAGGCTGAGTGTCTTGACGGCCTGGCGCTTGCGTTCGAAGGAGACCCGGTAGTAACCCATCGTGGTCTTGGGATCGTCGTGGTCCATCAGGTCGCTAGGACGTCAATCGGGGTTCCGGCGTCCGCATGCCGCTGAGCAAACGAGTGCCGGAAGGCATAGGGGAAGATCAGCGAGCGATCGAACGGGATGATGTTGCCGTCTGCGTCCAGCGCATCGCTGTCCAGGGATGGGAGTGAATCGACCCAAGCCCGGAGCCCGGCGCTGAAGTTGTTGCTGGTCAGGTGGTCGAAGCCGCTGTTGTCCGTGATCGCAGGAAACAGGTAGGAGTCACTGACCGATGGTGCTTCGAACCGGTCCCGCGTTTTCTGCCATGCCGTGATCGCCTCGACTGTGGAGGAAGTGATCGGCAGTCGGCGGCGCATCCTGCGGCCTTTGAGCCGCCCCGGGTTCGGTAGAGATCTCAGATTGTGATTGTGACCTGGGGTTTCGTGGATTCCATGTAGTAGTTGGCTTCGTACTCGACGGGCGGGACGTGGCCTATCTCACCGTGGAGCCTGCGGTGGTTGTACCAGTCGGTCCACTCGGCGGTGGCCAACTCGACCTGGGCGAGCGACTTCCAGGGCCGCCGGGGCTTGATCAGCTCGGTTTTGTACAGGCCGATCGTGCTCTCCATCAGGGCATTGTCGTAGGCGTCACCGACCGATCCGATCGAGGCGGCGATGCCGGCGGCGTCCAGATGCTCGGCAAGCCGGAAACTCGTATATTGCGATCCGGCATCCGAGTGGTGGATCAACTCGCCTGGCCGCACCGGATGTTGGTCTCGGTCACGTTGCCACACGGCCATCTCCAGGGCGTCCAGGACGAAGACCAACGCGGCGACACGCTCCGACACCCAGCCTGGGCCCACCCCGAACCGAAGGAACTGCGTCATCGTGCCCAGCACGGCGTTCGCCGAGCCGTCCTTGCGATACCGGACGACGGGCCGACCTCTTCGGCCCCGCACCGGCAGCGGCGCGCTGACCAGCCAGTTCCGGAACCTCAGCAGATTCTCGAAACCTGGGTCCGACCATGACAAGGCTCGTTCATCACACCAGGTCAGGTACAGAGCCAGACGGCACGCGTAGCTCCGCTCGGTGTTCACCGACCGGCCCAGACCACGTACAGCGTCCAGGTACGCAGTCGACTCCGGATGCAGGCGGAACTGCTCGTCCACCACCACCCATGCCACTCTTGAAGGGCCAGCTACTGTCGCTCGCTCGGCATGAAAGATCACGAAATGCCTAACGAGCCAGACCTGCCAGTGACCTATCAGATACCCGTCAGCCACACAGACGAATGAGCCCTGACCTCACGTGCCTCACCCCGAGAAACCACCTACAGATAACGATCCCCGTCCGGGTCTCGGCCGCGACCGAGGACCGCTCGGTCAGGTTCCACCAGGTACACCTGGCCGACATGGGCCGGATCCGCACCCGGAAGGTCTGCGAGATCGACGGCGAGGTCCTGGCACAGGAGGACATCGGCAAGGGCTACGAGCTCACCCGGGACCAAGTCGTTCCAGTCACGGACGAGGAGCTCGACGAGATGCCGCTGCCCACGGCGAGGGCGATCGAGATCGTCGCGTTCGTCGACCGCGCCTCCATCGACCCGGTGCGGTTCGACGACAGCTACTACCTCGCGGCCGCGGGATCCGCCGCTGCCAAGCCATACACGTTGCTGCGCCAGGCCCTGGGGCGGGCCTCGAAGGCCGCGGTCGCGAAGTTCGCATGGCACGACCGCGAGCGTCTCGGGCTGCTCAGCATCCGCGGCGAGGCCCTCGTGCTGTTCGCAGGCTGACGATCCCGGCGTCTCCGCTGACCCGCCGTCCGGACAGCTGCGCCAAGTCGCGAGCGCCAGGATCACGAACACAGAGTGGTCGGGCCCTCCGCTACTCGCATCACGTTTGTGTGCCCGCCCAAGGCGGTTCCGCCGCAGGCCCGACTGGAGTAGCCGGCCGGGTGTTGGTCTGCTGTTGTCCGTACCGTCGGGCGTGGGTGCCCTGACAGGACGGCGCTCTGGTTGGCCCTACGGTCACTTCGCACGCCCCGCAGGGCCAACCTCGTTGCCCTCAGCCACCGCCGCGGAGGTTGCCGCAGTCGCCATCGGCGTCGCCAGGCCGGAATCCCAGCCGCCGCCCGCTGCATGCCGTCCGTTCGTCGGCTGGGCTCGGCCGACGAACGGCATGCGCTACAGTTGATCTTGCCGCAACTCACGGCGGCTGACATTGCGTTGGTGGTCCAAGGAAAGACGCCCCGCTTCCTGCGGGGAAATGCAGGTGCAAGGCCTGCCCGGCGCTCGCACACGAAGCCCTTCCCTCCACCGGGGGAAGGGCTTCGTCACGTTCCCCCGCACGCCCTGGAGGAGTAGCCGGCGGTCTTCCGCCCGATGACGGCCGTCGCGATCGACACGTCCGGGCGGCAACCGGCACCGCGGATCAGCGGCTTGAGGGCGAGGCTGTCGTGCATGTTCGCGCCGGACACTGCGACTGCGAGCGGGATGCCCTGGGCCTCGGACAGCACGTGCAGCTTGCTGCCCTTCTTGCCGCAATCGACCGGATTCGGCCCGGTCAGCGACCCCCCCTTTTCGCCCGCACCGACGCGGCGTCCACGATCGCCGAGGCCCAGTCGATCTCACCCCTGGCGCCGAGTTCGTCCAGCACCGCCCGGTGGAGCCGACGCCACAGCCCCGCCCGGGTCCACGCGGTGAACCGGCGATGCGCCGTTGCGGGCGACACCCCGAACGTCTCCGGCAGATGCCGCCAGGCACACCCGCTGGTCAGCACGTACACGACCGCCGTGAGCACAGCCCGCTCGTCACACGGAGCAGTCCCGCCGCCCTGCGGACGGGAGTTGAACGACGGCAGCAACGGAGCGTGCAGTTCCCACAACCCGTCAGGAACCAGCCGCTGCGGCAGATCAGCACTCACGAAGAGACATCATGCCGCAGCTCACGCCATCACCACGTGAGACAACCTTTAAGATGCTGAAGCGGCAGATGTTCAGAAGGTAGGCACGACCCGCTACCGTTACCGAGGTTCGATTATCCCGGCTCCCTGGCCCACCGCGGGATGAAGATATCCAACACACGGTCCATTTCGGGGCTTGTGGAGAGCCCGGTGCATTGAGAGGTGCCCGCCGGGTTCGGGAAGCGGTCCGGGGAAACGGGCCGGCCGAAAGGCCGGAACCGCGCCCCGGGCCGACTTTCACCGACCCGACCCGGCCCAGGTGACGGCGCTCATCCACGAGCATCCCTGCCTGGGGTCGAGCCCGTACTCCGGGAACTGCACATCGCCTCCTCCACCTACTACCGCTGGCGCCGCGCCGAGAAGGAGCCGTGCGAACGCGACTGCCGGGATGCCGAGCTCACCGAGCAGCTCAAGGAGATCCACGCCGACTCCGGCGGCGTCTACGGCTCGCCGCGCGTGCACGCCGTCCTCGGACGCGAGGGCGTCCGCGTCGGGCGCAAACGGGTCGAGCGCCTGATGCGCGAGGCCGACCTCGCGGGCGTCAGCCCACGGCGCAAGGGCTTCACGCGCCGCGATCCCAAAGCCAACCCTGCACCGGACCACATCTGTGAAGCTGACGACTCGCCTGTTGCGAGCGAGAGTTCAGGCGTCCATGGGCTCGGTCGGGGACTCCTACGACAATGCCCTGGCGGAGAACCTGTGGATGGTCATCAAAACCGAATGCATCCGTGGCCGCACCTTCACCACCCGGGCCGAGGCCAACCTCGCGCTCTTCGAGTA
Source organism: Streptomyces sp. NPDC002476 (assembly GCF_042889785.1). Classification (NCBI taxonomy): domain Bacteria; kingdom Bacillati; phylum Actinomycetota; class Actinomycetes; order Kitasatosporales; family Streptomycetaceae; genus Streptomyces; species Streptomyces sp. NPDC002476. Next base: position 124,325 of record NZ_JBIARH010000023.1, read on the forward strand.
CATCGACGGACCCTGTTGCCCAATTGGTCTCATGCCGCAAGGTCGAGTGCTGCCAGGCGGGACGTACGTGTGCGGGCGAGGGGCGTTTCGTTCCACCAGGCGTCGAGACGGATCAGATTGATGGCGGTAGCTGTGAGGATGTGCGCGAGACGTGTCTTGGCTTGGCCGATGTAGCGGGTCCGCCGGGCTCCGGCAGCAGCGACGGCCTGGTGGATGGTGCCTTCCACTCCGGCACGTGCCGCATACCGGTCCTTCCACTTGTCCGTGGCCTGCTCGGCGCGGACGCGTTCCAGCAGTGCGTCCTGGTCCTGGGGACGGACGGTGAGCTGCCGCCCGTACTTGGTGGAGCGAGTGCACTGGTCTCGCACGG
>NZ_JBIARH010000024.1:0-121167 GCF_042889785.1 Streptomyces sp. NPDC002476
CTCACCGAGACTCACTCAGCCTCGCTGAGACACATGATCGCTTTACGTTTTCTCCTAAAGCGGGTGTCGCAGGTTCGAATCCTGCCGGGGGCACAACGCATTACCGCTCTGACCTGGGGTTTCTTCCCCAGGGAGGGCTCTTACTCGGCCTCGGACTTCTCGTCCGGGGCCGTTTGCGTGAGCGGTGCGTGAGCGGACGGGGAGTTGATCTCCCGAATATCGCCCAACGGATCAGCATCAAACGGCACGGGCTCGCCAGCCTCGCTGGGCTGGGCGCGCACCTCGCGTCCGGTGTCCTCGGAAGTGACGCGTGCTCGCGGCACGAGCCGGGCCGCAGCCTCGGCGATCGCCAGATCGGCCTCGGGGAGCAGGCTCGTGTACGTGTCCGACGTGATGGTGATCGAGGAGTGGCCGAGCATCTCCTGGATGTCCTTCAGGCCGGCACCGGCCGCGTGAGCCAGTGTCGCGGCACCGTGTCGGAGGTCGTGGAGCCGGATCGGCGGAAGACCGATTTCCTCGTGCAGCTCGATGAACCGCCGTGTGACGTTGGCGGGGTGGAGCAGTTCTCCGTTCTCGCGGGTGAAAACCCTTCCGGTCTCCACCCACCCGCTCTCCCACTCCTTGCGGTCCTCGTCCTGCTGGGCGCGGTGCCGCTTGAGGGCCTGGACCGTGTCGGAGTCGAGGGCGATGGTGCGCGCTCCGGCATCGGTCTTGGGATCGTCCTCGTACACCTCCCAGCCATTCACGACGAGTTGCTTGGCAACCGTGAGAAGCCCAGTCTCCAGGTGCGTGTCGGTCCACCTCTGACCGCATGCCTCGCCTCGCCGAAGTCCGCGGAAGGCAACCAGGTGAAACAGCGCGTACAGCCGGTCCTCGGCTACATGGTCGAGGAAGAGGCCTGTGTGTTCCGGCGTCCAGACCATCACCGGCGAGGGCTTCTCGCCGGTGCGCTCCCAGTGGAGGATGCGCTCCTCGGTCCACACGAGCGCCTTGGGACGCCTGCCCGCCTCCAACTCGACATGAGAGGCCGGGTTGAAGGTGATCAGCTGCTGAGCGATGGCGGCGTTCAACGCGGCCCGCAGCGTGGAGCGAACACGTTGGCGCGTCGCCGGACCGACGATGCGGCGGTACGGATCCATCTCAGCGATGGCCGCTTTCATCGCCCTGCTCCACCTCCATGCGGCGTGCGAGGAGGCCGCAGCCGAACCGCTGGCTGCTCTCGCCCAGCGCCGACCGCCCCGGCAGGCCGTAGAGCGGTACGTCCGCTGCGTGCATCGGTGTGTGCCGGAGTACGCAAAACAGGTCGTTGACGACCCTGCCTTCGATGCCCTCACCGCCGCCCTCGCCGAGGCCGAAGCATCTGGCCACGCCCCAGAACAACTTCTCCGGCAGGCCGCCAACCAGCGTGCCCTGGATGACGCCCGCTCCCCCGCAAGGGCCCTGGTCTGGCGCACTCAGCGCCTCAGCGCACGCCCGGCGCCCAGTGCACGAGCGCGTACAGCAATGGCCCGTAGCTCAGCACAGCGCTCCAACGTCTCGGCCCACGCGACAGCCGCCGTCCCGGCCCCACAGTCGCCACGCACGCTGCGGCGTTGATCACGACCCTGCAGAAAACCTGGGGCAAGCAGGTCCAGCTACCTCGACGAGCTCCGGAGCCATGCATCCTTCAGGCTGTGTCCAGAGGGCTTGCACGTCCGGAATAGGAGGACCGTGCATGGCTTTCCCGGATGACGCTGTCGCTGGCGCGCAGGGCCACCCTCAGCTCTCGTCGTACCTGGTCCGGGAGAGTCTCTGCCCCGAGGGCGCAGGCACGCACCAGCGCACGGCAGTCCCGTGCTTGCCGATCCGTGGCGATCGCGGTGAACAGAGGATGCGCCAAGTTCTCGCGAGCCGCGCATCCGTCTTCGGCGTTTGTCGTCCTGCGGTGCAGCTCCTCGACGATGCGGCGCGCGCCGGGCGCCTCAGCGGAGCTGATCGCGTCGAGGATGGTGAGTCCGAGCCGAATATCGAAGACGGTCATCCCGGCTTCGGTCTTCCGCTCGGAGTAGGTCGTCACCAGGTCCGCCAGGTGACCGTCGACCGGATGCCCGGCATCGCGCCTGCACAAGACTGTCAGGCATGCCGTTACGGCCTGCTCCCACGCATCGCCGGGCATCGTGTCGGTGAGGAGAACAGCGGCTTGTGCCGTATCACCTGTAACGAGCGAGGTGAGTACGGCTACTTGGCGCCCGTCGAGCATCCGCTTGCCTACGCCTCGGCGCGCTTCGATGTGTGCCAGTGCCTCGGCCCAGCGTCCCTCGGTGGTGAGAGCGCGCGTGCCGTCGGCAAGGAGCACGCGCCACAGCCACGCGCTGACCTCGTGGCGGTCCTTGGCGGTCGCCGTGAGGTCCGCTGGCACCTCGATGCCCTCGAACCGGGCAGTTGCGCCCGCCTCGACAGCCGCGTACAGGTCGAGCAGCCGCTGACGACCCTCATCGGCGTGACCGCCGCGGATCTGGAGGCGGGCGAGGTTGACGACAGGCTCCAGCCCACGAATCGCGCTCATGCCGGGCAGGGGGCAGGCATGGAGGTAGGCGGCGGCGTGCTGGTGGCACATCTCCCGGGCGAGGTCGGGAAGGCCGAGATCGGAGGCGATGAGTGCGGCCTGGTTGTAGACGGAGGATGCGAGTCCCTGGTCGGTCTCCTTCACCGCGGTGTCGGCCAGGTCGACGAGCGCGCGCACGCGCTTTGGCAGGGGAAGGCAGGCGGGGCGGAATCGGGCGACGAGCGGGAAGCGTTGAACTGTGAATCCGTTCGGGTCCATGAACTCCCCCGGGTGTGAGTGAGAACTGGTGAGGCGACAGTGGCCGCCGGCTGTACGTCGACGGCCACCGTCCGCTACGCGTAAGGCGTCACTGCCAGTCGACGACGATGCGGTTCAGCGGGGTTTCGAGTCCGAAGAGGCCGGGGCGCTGCTCGGGCGCGGGTGCGTCGAGGGGCTGGATTTCGAACGTGGCCTCGCGGCCTCGGTACTCCCGGTCCCAGGTGCGGATGGCGTCGGCGACCTTCGCGGTCAGCTCGTCGCTGCCGGGGCCATGGCCGATGACGCCGAACTCCCAGAGCTTGTCGCCCTCGGGGGTCTTCTCCTCCGACAGGCGCCGGGCGAGGTAGGCGACGGCGCCCTTGTCGGCGACGGCGGTTGACGAGGGGTAGGGGTCCTCGGTGAGCAGAGTGCCCTTGGCGCTCTGGGGGAACAGCATCCGGATGAGGCCGGAGGGGAGGGAGCAGGTGAGGAACAGTTCCATCCACTCCGGCGACTCCATGGCGCGGACCATCATGCCGGTCCACACCTCGGTGCGCGGCTGGTCCAGGACACCGGCAAGGGCATCGGCGTCGATGTTCTGCCCAGCGGGGGCCTGGAGTCGTACGGTGCCGTCCGCGCTGAGCGGGATGACTCGGCGGTCGTCGTCGGCGATGCCCCGCCTGAGCGGCATGAAGGTGTTCATCTCGCTGCCGAGAGACACCCACCGGCCGTCGCGCTGCTCGTAGGCGATGGACCGGGATACCGTGCCCTTGAGGCGCTGGGGGACGAGGAGCCGGCCGCCTGGCGCGAGCTGCTGCAGCCAGGCATGCGGCACACCGTGCGCGCCCACGGTGGCGATGATCCGGTCGTACGGCGCACCTTCTGCGTAGCCGAGAGCACCGTCGCGGGTCACCGTTTCAACGTTGCTGATACCAGCGGCGGTGAGATGCGCGCGGGCGCCCTCCACGAGGTCTTCGTCGACATCGAGGGTGGTCACGTGCCCACGCTCGCCGACCAGATGGGCGAGCAGACCGGCGTTATAGCCAGTGCCGGCGCCGAGTTCGAGGATGCGCTGGCCGGGTTGGGCGTCGAGTTGGTCCAGCATGAGGGCGACGACGCCCGGCTGGGAGGCGCAGGAGATCGGCGTGCCGTCGGTGTCGTACTTGATGTGCACCGGCGCGTTGGCGTAGGCGTCTTCGAGCGACGCGTCGGGAACGAACACGTGACGCGGCACGGTCCGCAAGGTGGTCTCGACGGCGGGAGTACGGGCGTGTCCGTCAGCGCGGAGCTGGTCGACCAGGGCGTTGCGGAGGCGCTCGGCGTCCGCCGTGGGGGCGGCGATCGTGTCGGTGTTCACCGCGCTGACGCTATCGGCGTTGGTCGTTGCCTCGTCGGGCGACGCGGTGTGGTCACTCGTTCCCATGACTACCTTTCGTGCGATGTTGGACAGGGCGCTCTGGTCGTCTCGGACAAGACCGGCGCGGTTGGCGTGGAAGATCATGTGATGGGCGATGACGGCTCGCAGGCCGCGGGTGAGTGCGCCACAGCCTGCAAGGTCGGCGAGTGTGGCCCCCGCCCGTTCGAAGGCGGTCACCCATGCGCCGTGCGCGTGGAGTGGACCGTCCGGGCGGCAGAGACCGTGGGCATCGGTGGTCATGAGTTCCCGCACGGCCGGGGCCAGTTCGGCGACTCGTTCGGGTGGCAGAGGACTGGTGACCGGCCGGAGTGCGGCGATCTTCGCCCAGACGTCGCCCTGCTCGAACCAGTCGAGTCCCGCACCACGCATCATGGCGCTCGCCAGCAGGGCGGCGGTCTCCCGACGTCCCAGGTGCTCAGGGCTCCACTCGTAGGTGAGCAGGTGGCGGGAGTCGCTGTGGAACAGTTCGTGGGCAACGTCCATGGCGTCCGGGCCGCCGAACGCTTCGGTCTCGGGCTCGTAGACACAGGGCAGCCACGACACGACCACCCCGTCGCCAACGAGATCACTCAGCAGCGACTCGATGACCGGAGAGGGCTCGTCGGCGAGATACCGCAGCGGCCAGGGCTGCTTGTTCATGAACCACCAGCCGGTGAGCTGCCCCTCGGCCTCGGCCGCGATCAGGGCGGGGCCGAGGCGTTCGACGATGGCGCGCCGGGCGTTCTCGCGGTCGATGAAGGTGATGTTGTGCTGCTGCCAGCGGTCGGGGGGCATAGAGGTCCTTCGGTCGGTGGATCAGGCGATGAGCAGGCAGGCGTCCCAGGCGGACTGGGGCGGTGCGGCGGTGCTGGGCGCGAGGAGGGCCAGGGCGGTGCCGGCGGCGCCGTCGAGCAGACCGGGGCCCGGTCTCTCGTCCCGGACGAGTGCCGTGGCCATGAGCTCGGGGTCGGTGCCCGGCGGGGTGACCGCGGCCAGGAGCGCCGGAATCACGGCGCGGAGTCGGCCCGCGGTCGAGGGATGGGCGTCTTCGGCCATGCGGACGGCAACGTGGGTGAGTCCCGCGAAGCCGTGGCACAGGCCGTTGTCCGTCATGGCTCTGAGTTGGTCCGCATCGGTGAAGGCGGCCACGAGCGCGTTCTCCGCGTCGATCTGGCGGCCGGCGTCGCCGAGAGCGAGCGCGGCGAGTTGCTGGGCGCGGGCGAGGCCAGCAGTGCCGTAACACCAGGACGGCCGCCGGAGGACGCATGGGGCGAGGCGACCGGTACGCAGCTCGCTGCGGGTGATCCAGTACGGCCAGACAGGTCCTCGGCCGGTCTCCTCCTGCCAGCGGTCCAGCCAGGCCAGGATGGTGCGCAGTGCTCCGTGATGCCCGTCGGTGACGGTGCCTTTCCGAGCGGCAAGAGCGAGGAGTGCGAGCCCGCCGCCGATGCCGTGCGCCACGCCGGTGTTGGCGTGTCCGCCGGGGAATCGCCTGTCCGGACCGCCCGAGGGCCCGGTCTCCGTCCACCAGCCTGGCAGGGTCTCGCCGTAGTGCGTGATCGGTTCAGTGAGGCGCACGCAGTAGTCAAGGACAGCGCGCACCGTGGGGCTGTCGGGGTTACGGCGAAGAAGGTAGGCGCCGTATCCGGTGAGGCCCCGAATGGTGTCGAACTCGGCGAGCTGCGGCAGGCGTCCGGCGTCGATGCGGTGATGTGCGGCGTCGAGACGGCGTCTGATGTCTGCCTCGATCTGTCGGTCCATCGCGTGCAGGGCGTGTTGGTAGGAGCCAGAAAGGTTGTCGGCCGCGCAGGCCAGAGCGTGGGCGAAGGCAGGCGTCCCGTAGAAGGGATGACTATCGGGTCCGGACGTGAGCGGTCGGCGAGACGCGACGGCGAGCCAGTCGTGTGCGCGTTGCCACGGCCCGAGGCCGTACGCGGCCCGCTCGATGTGGAGGAGCGCGATGCCGGGAGGGCCGTAGGCGAGGTGCTGCCGGTGTTCCCGAGAGACGCGAGGCGCCGTGTGGGGGTTGGCGAGCTGGGAGGCGATGGCGTTGACCAGGTCGAGCGCGAGGTGGGCGGTCACGACGGCCTCCCGATGGTGCGGGCGGTCCAGGCCAGAGCGGCGGCACGCGCCAGATAGAGGCACACCTCTTCCTCGGGGAAGTTCACCGCGACGTGCCGCACGAAGTGGACGTGCAGGAGGGAAGTCAGGACGTCGTCGACGGCGATGCCCTGGGTGTCCGGGCCCGGAAGGTGCAGCCGGTACGCGGCGAGCGCCGCATCACGGTCTGCCCACCCCGACACGATGGCGTCTCCGCCCCGGACTTCGCGCAGCGCGGCCCAGTCGTCGGATGGGTTGGCGAGCCGTACGGCCTCGGCGAACTGCGGGCGCGGAACCGGCGCGGGCGCTGTCGGCGAGATGTGGTCGGTCAGCCAGCGCATCGCGGATTCGGTACTGCCGAGGAATGCGGAGGTGATAGCGAGGGTATGAGCCGCCACCAGCGCGCGCTGACCTGGGCGCTGTGGCTGCGCGAGCTGGGCCAGAACGGCGCGCGAGTCCGCCCGGAACACCTCCTCGGCCGCCTCCCATGCGGTGCCGGAGCCCCAGCGGCCCATCTCCCGGTAGGAGGTGGGATAGCGCAGATCGGCCAGCAGGCCAGCACTGCGCAGTTCGTTGGCCCACACGCTCACGATGCGCGCCGTCTGAACGAATGCTCCGGGGTCGGGAAGGGCGATACGTACGCGGAGGTGCTGGTCCGGGTCCCGGAAGCGGATGAACCACCACTGCGGATTGCCGAGCTGTTCCAGGAGGCCGGGGAGGTGCTGAGAGAGCAGGGTGTCCTGGCGGCGGGGGTCTCCGTACAAGGCGGCGAGCAGCATTGAGGAAGCGGCCGGAGTCTGCGACTGGGCCGGCGACAAGGCGCGAGCCCTGGTGGGAGCGGGCAGGGGCGGCCACGTCGGCGGCCGGGTCGCCTTGAGGGGCACTACGACCTCGTGGACTCGCCCGCCGCACCAGCCGTACGCCTCCGGTTCCGGAGCCTCGACGAGCACGGCCAGGTGTGTGCGGTCGAGGTGCTGGCGCAGGAGCGTCCGGTGGCCCGCCTCGTCCAGATCGAGGAAGAGATGTCGGTCGTCCTCAACGAGGTAGACGCGGTGAGGCAGCCGTCGCCGGGCCCTCCAGTCAATGACGGCCGTGTCCCACTCGGCCCGAGGGCGAGTGCGGCCGGGCAGTTCGGACGCCTCCAGCCGCCAGCGCGCTGGGGCCAGCACCGTGTGCCCGTACCGCAAGCGCGGCAGGAACGGCATCGCTGCTGCGGCACCCCAGTCGAAGATGGTGACCTGTGCGCACTGGGCGCGGGACAGCTCGGTGAGGAACCGCACCAACGGCGGAGTGTGCGTGTGCAGGTTCAACGCGTTCATCCCGACGGCCTCGACGCGGTGGCCCCGTTCCGGAGCGGCCAGGTACATGCGGCGGCCGTCGCACCCCACGGCCAAGTCCTCCGGTGTGAGGACGGTGTCCTTCAGGGCGCGGTGCTCCTGGAGGCTGATAACGGTGGGCAGGACCTGCGAGGAGCGGGTGACGTGAGCACTCTCCGGAAGCAGCGGCGGGAAGGAAAGCTGGGCAGGCACGGTGTCGCTGTCCGCGGCCGGGAGATCGGCCAGCTCTGCGGCCAGGGCCTCACGGCCGGAGGGGGCCAGCACGCCGAGGAACCGACCTGTCGAAACGCCAGCACCGCGAGACACGCTCACGACCTCCAGCCGGAATCGTCCGCGCTGCAACTCCTCCAGGCCGGCGGCGTGCACACGCACGTCCACCTCCAGATGCGGCGGCACCCGGGGCTCGTCGGGCCCCACGTCCAGAGCGGCGATCAGCTCGTCGGTGAGAACCACCTCGTCGCGGCCGTCGAAGACGGCGGTCTGCGCCAGGCGCACGAGGGCGTCATCCCGAGCGGAGACACGAGGCCGACGTGCGTCGGCAGGGGTGCCCGGGTAGCCGTCGGGAAAGCCGGGACCACTGTCCGCCACAGCCTCCACGAGCGGCACCATCGTGCCGATGCCGTAGCGCTCGTAGAAGCGCTGGTGGTACGCATTCCACGCAGCGGTCCCGTACGGGCGGGTGCTCACCCGAGTCAGAATGAAGGCGGCACGCTCGATCTCCCGGGCCACTTCCTCCGGCAGAACCATCTGCCCTTCCAACCGCAGGTCAAGCGCGACTGGATGGCGGCGCAGGCCGGGCACGAGAGTTCGCATCCGTGCTGCGACGCTGTCCCAGCCGCCACGCGTGGCGCACTCCTCCAAGCCCGTCCAGACTGCGCGCAGCTCGCGCACTGTCTCCGCGACTAAGGAAAGGTCACCGACGTCGATCGCGTCGAGTTGTCCGAGCAGATACCCAAGGGCGTCGGCCTCGGTGCTTGGCGCGTGCAGGCTCGTGATCAACACTCGCCGCCGGATCAACTCCGCCAGCAGACAGCGCACTTTCTCCGGTCCGGCCTCGGGGAACTCCGCCAAGAGCTTGTCCGCGAGGACGTCACAGCGGATCGGCGTCCGGGACGCGGCGAGGACCACGCGCACCGGTTCTGTCAGGGCCAGAGATGCCTCAACCGCGCGCCTCCGGTCGTCCTGGATCTCGGGCTGGAACGGCACGATGAGCCGGTCCCCCCGGCTCATCACGGTGTTGTTGACGACGACGGGCAGTCGGTCCAGGAGGCTCGGGAAAGACTCCAACCGTTCGACCACGGCGGCCAGCCACTCCGCCCCCGCACGACCGACGGCCACGTGCCCCTCACCCCAGTCCGCACGCGCCTGCGGGCCGAACTCCGCGGTGGTCACACCGGCGAACAGGCCGAAGGGCGTCGCCCGGTGCTGAGCCCGCAGCAGATAGCGGACGACGGACAGCGCCGTGCGCCGTACGTCCCGGGGCGGAGGATTCCCGGCCGTACACACGGCCCGTACCTGCGCGGCCAGGACCGGGCTGGAATGCTCCACGGCCTCGGCGACATCCTGGGCCGCCCAGACCACGCGCAGCCACGCCACACAGGCAGACGAACCGTCGGGCGAGTGGTCATCGAGGTCAGGGCACGGAGGCACCAGCAGAGACGGGCGGGCCACGGCACGTACGAGCGCGGTGGAACCGGCTCGAAACGCTGCGGGCGGAGCAACCATCGATGATCTCCATGGGCGAGGGGACAGGCGGCTGGTGCCACCGCGTCGGGACGCGACGGCACCAGACCGGAGTGATCTGGGTTCGGTCAGGCGACGTTGGTGGTGCAGGCGCCGCAGGTGGAACCGCAGTTGTCGTCGGTCAGGTTGACCAGACCTGCCGGGTCAGCGATTTCGACGAGCGAGACGTCCAGGTCGAAGCCGTCTGATGCACCCGGGATCTGCGGACGCACTTCGGTACGGCTGGGGACTACGGTGCTGCGGGTCATGCTTCAACTCCTTGCGATCGTTGGATGTTGTAGAGCTGGGCTGGGATGCCCACCAGGAGCCGTTGGAGGAGCGTCGCCGGACAGGCTGGCTCCCCGGACGGTTCCTGGCCGCCCGGCACGAGGGGACACGGCCCGCGCAGGAAGTCCTCGTGGGCCGCCCACCTCACGCCGGGAAGTCACGTGCCGGAGGTCTGATCAAGTGGACGCCGGTCGCCGCTCCATGAAGTAGGCGAGCGCCTGGTCCTTGAGGCGATCGAGGCACGGCTCGCAGGCGTAGAAGGGGGCGTGCTGCCCGTCCCACTGCACTGGGCCGAGCCAGATCACCAGGACTCCGGTGCGCTCGCACCCGAGCCAACAGGCACCGGTGATCCATAGCGACTCCATGGGAGAACGGCTCCTTTCCCAGTTGGTCGAGATGGACGACCTGGCGGCGCTGGCATCTGGCGTCGCTGACCCTGAACTGGAACGGCAGGCTCCTGCGGCGTCCGGAAGGCCGCGGGCGCCGCAGCCGGGAACTCACTCGTCCTCCTCGGTGCGGAGCTCGGCCCAGACCTCTTTGCCCCGCAGGCGTCTGCCCGAGCTCTGAAGGTCGCAGCCCCAGCGGTCGGCGACGGCATCGATGAGGAGCAGCCCTCGCCCCGACTCGTCCTCTTCACCCGCGTGGCTGAGCACCGGCAGACGCGACGGCTCTTCGTCCACGATCCCGACACGCACCCTTGTCGCGCTCGGCCGCCCGACAACGAGACGGATCTCGGGACACGGGGTGTGCCGAGAGGCGTTCGCGATCAGCTCCGTGATGATCAGCTCGGCTCGGTCGGCGAGGTCGTCGAGGTTCCATATGCCGAGGACGTCCCGGACGAGCTTGCGACCGGTCTCGGCCGTGGACGGCTGGCACGGAAAGATCTCGCTGTACGTGGCACAGCTGGCGAGGATGGCCGCAACTGGTTTCTTCAGACTCGGCATTGGTTGGAGCCTTCGTGTCGTCTCGGCGCCCGCCCCGCTCTCTCGTGGCACTTCAGAGGCGGACCGGACCGTCAACAGCCGCTCACTGGAGGCGGCCGACAACCAGACAACTCCAGCTCCAGGCAGCCTGGTTAGGGTGTTCCGGCACTCGTCCGACGGCAGGACCTAGGGCGTTTTGACCTCCTCTTTACCTGGCGGGCGGGAAGTGCGCGGGCTACCGTGCCCGCATGGACGCCATCCGCAACACCGTCCTTGAGGCGTGGATGACCGAACACGGCTACAGCTCCAACAGCCTTGCCGATGCCGTGAACAGGGCCGTCGAGCAGCTAACCGGCCACCTAGGCGGGATCGACGGGGCATCGGTCCGGGCATGGAAGGCCGGCCGGGTCACCTGGCCAAAGTCGGCGACACGTGCAGCACTTGAGGACGTCACCGGATTACCTGCCGTCGCTTTAGGGTTCGTGCCGCGGGGCCGGCCTTCGCCCACCCCAGCGTCACCGAAGCAGGAGGAGGAGCCCGACATGAAGCGCCGTACCCTCGTCGGCGGCATCGCGGCAGCCGCTGCCGCAGCAGCCGCGCCCGGCACCGCATCACCGCGCCGTATCGGCATGAGCGACGTCAACCGCCTGAACAAGCGCTTCACCGAGATCATCGCCAGCGACCACCGCCACGGCGGGCAACTCGGCATCGAGCAGCGGGCCGCCGCCCTCGCCGACGAGGCGCTCAACCTCCAGAACGCAGGCAGTGCCACACAGCGCGTGCGCAGCAGCCTCTACGCCTCCGCAGCGGCATTCCGCTCATCGGCGATGTGGGCAGCCATCGACGGTCGGCGCTACGACGTCGCCAAGGCCCACATGCGCGAGGCCCAGGCCCTCGCCGAGATGTCCGGAGACCAGGCGATCAAGTTCCGCATCTGGAGTCATGCGGGCACCATGTACCGCCACATGGGCCGCCCCGCCGATGCGTGCGCCGCCAACGATGTCGCCCGCAACCTCCACCTCACACGCCGAGACCCTCTGTTCGCATCCCTCGGTCTGGCCCGCCAGGGTGCCATCCACGGCACGGCGCAGAACCGCACCGGTACCCACCGCGCGTTCGAGCAGGCACAGGACGCCATGCTGCGCGCCGACCCCGCCGACTACCGGCCGGTGTGGCTGCTCGCCTTCTACGACCAGGCCGAGCTGGACTCCTTGGCCCTCTCCGCGTACCTGTCGCTCGGCGACTACCCGACCGCCGAGTACCACGCCCACCGCTGTCTGTCCTCTCTCCGGCCCCACATGGTCAGGTCCCGGGCCATCACCACAACCCGTCTCGCACACGCCCTGCTCGCGCAGGGCGCCGCCGACGCCGCCACGGCCACCGCGATGAAGGTCCCCGCAGACGCCGCCACCCGCCACGCCCGCGTGTCGCGCATGCTCCAAGAGTTCGGGGCCGCGCTGCGTGCCACCGCGCCCGGCAGCACCACCGTCCAGACCTGGACCGAACACACCACCACCTGGAGGATGGCCGCATGACCACGGCGCCCACCACCGAACTGCGCACGTTCACCACCCTCGACACCGCCCGCGGCGATCTCCTCGACGTGTACGCCGACGTACGCGCCCCGCTGCTCCACCTACCGAACTACGCGGTCACCGCGTTCGGCGAGCGCCTCGACCGGCACGCCACCGAGCCAGGGTTTACGGCCGTCCTCGCGTACGCGGACGGGCATCCGGTCGGCTACGCCTACGGCAACACCATCGAGCACGGCGACCGCTACTGGCAGCGCACCAGCCCGGCGCCAGCCAAGAAGTACACCGCGCGTCCGACCCTGGCCCTGAAGGAGATTGGCGTCCGCCCGGCCTGGCGCAAGACCGGCACCGCCCGCCGCATCCACGACGCCCTCCTCACCACACGCGACGAGCCGTACATCACGCTCATGGTCAACCCGGCCGCCGGCGACGGAAAAGTTCACGCACTCTACAAGTCGTGGGGCTACGAGGACATCGGGCGGAGCCAGCCATCACCGGCCTCGCCAGTCCTCACCGTGATGATCCGCGCTATCCGCTGACCGGCGCCTGCGGCGCCCCGCCGTCTTCGAACGGCGCGACCGCTCAAAGGGCACGGCCCGCGACGACAGCCGGTGTCGACCGGTCTCTACAGGTGAGTCGAGTCACTCAAGGCGGTCCCACCCTGTCCACGCGCGTCAAACCCCAGATTCCGGCCTCCGGGCCGCCGAATCATGTCGAACCCCGGTCTGCGGGTGCGACGCGGGCGATGATGGCGTCGACGGAGTTGAATCCGAAATGAGTGTCGGTGGGTGGCAGTACCGTCGGGGCATGACTGCATGGCCGCCAATTAATCGTGACGATCTTCGCAGGGCACGTGGTGACGCGGGCTTCGATACCGTGCTCCCCCTGCTCGTCAGGCGCTTGATAGCCGAGACCGCAAGCGGGCTGGAATCCTTGGACATGCCGGGAGGCTCCGGCACCGCGGTCGGAGGTTTCGACGGCATTGTCACAGCGTCGGCACCGTCGGCGTTCGTGCCGGAGGGAACCTCGGTGTGGGAGTTGTCTGTTGGCGGCGGCAACAGCAAGGCCGAGGAAGACTACGAGAAGAGGACGAAAGGGCCGAGCGGGCTCGCGACCAAAGAGGTCGCCTATGTGGAAGTCGTTCTCGACACGTGGAGAGATGCTCGAACCTGGGCCGCGCGCCACACCGAGGATGGTCGGTGGCGGGAGGTACGCGGGTACAACCTCGACGGGATCGACCTCTGGCTGGAACAGGCGCCCGCCACCACGGCATGGCTTGCTGCCCGACTGGGGAAGGCACTGCCGGGCGTGCGGTCTCTGGAAACGTGGTGGACTGACAGTTGGCTCCGTTCGACGCGCGTCCCACTGGACCGGGCGGTGGTGCTGGCCGGGAGAGAGAAGGCGGCCGCCGACTTCAGTGCCGTACTCGCCACCGGGCGGTCGGTGATCGCGCTAGGTGGTGACCTGCGCCCCGACGAGGTTTGTGCTTTCGTTGCCGCTGCTCTGGAACAGGAAGGCATCCTCGGCTCCAGTCAGGTGGGGGCGCGGGTGCTGTTCGTTTCCGACAGGAACAGTCTCGAGCAACTGGTCGCGCAGCGTCAGCGTTTGATCTTGGTCCTCGCAGACCCGACGCTCGCACGGGAAATTCCGCAGCAGCGCCCTCACCAGCTCGTGTGGGCGGCGATGCCCGGCGGCCCGTGCGACGTGAAGGTGCCCAGGCTCCACAGCCAGGTCATCGAATCCCTGCTGCGGTCCGCCGGCATGTCGTACGAGCGTGCGGCCCGGTTCGGCACGCTCGGTCGCCGCAGCCTGCTCGCGCTGCGGCGAGCCTTGGCTCACCACCCGGAGCCACTCACACCGGAACGGGCCTCGACGCTCGATGTGGTCCGCCGGCGGCTGCTCCTGCTGAATTCCTGGAACGGGGACAACCGGGAAGACCGCCGTGTGGTTGGACAGTGCTTGGGACTTGAGTACGAAAAGTTGCAGGAACGGGCCCGGGAGCTCGCCGCCGGGACCGACATCCCTTTCCTCGGCCACCTGGAAGAAATCTGGCACGTGCTCGCAGCCGAGGACGCTTGGACCTTGCTCGGTACATCCCTAACCAGCGACGATCTCCACGTCTTCCGAACGGCAGTCTTGGAGGTACTGACTGAAACGGACCCGATTCTCGACCTAGACCCGGGCGAGCGGTGGAGGGCCGGGGTGATGGGCGTGAGACGGCGCTTCTCAGACACCCTTCGCGCAGGGCTCGCCCAGTCGCTCGCCCTCCTGGGCACCCTGGGCGCGGACCTCCGGGGCCCCCAAGGCGTCACGGGGGATCGATGGGCACGGCTGATGGTCCGTGATCTGCTGGAGCAGGCCAACGCTGATGACACGTACAGCCTGTGGCGCTCCCTGGGCGATGTGCTCACCTTGCTGGCTGAGGCCGCCCCGGAGGAGTTCATAGAAGCGATACACGAGGGCCTCAGTGGTACCACGCCTCTTCACGCTGCCATGTTCACCGACAACCAGCCTGACAACATGGGGCTGGGATCCAGCTCTGCCCACACAAGGTTCCTGTGGTCCTTGGAAATCCTGGCATGGTCTCCGGAGCACCTCGATGACGCAGTCGACGTGCTGGCCGCGCTGGCCGTCGTGGACCCGGGCGGCCGACTCTCGAATCGTCCCCTCGCGAGTCTGGTGGGGATTCTCAGCGCATGGGCTCCCAACACGACCGCCCGCGCCGAGGACCGCATCAGAGTGATCCAACGCCTGGCGCGGAGGCACCCGGTAGTCGGCCGCAGGTTGCTCCTCCAACTCGTTCCTGACAGTCATGCGGTGCAGATGGGCCACCCTGGTCCGCGTTTCCGTGACTGGAAAAGGGACACCGCCGTCACCCCCCGTGATCGATGGAGTGTTACCACCGCCGTTGTCGACCTGCTCCTCGACGAACTCAATGCCGCGCCCGAGCTGTATGTGGACCTGATCGGCAAAATCGACGATCTACCTCCCAAGCATCGCGCTGAGGTCGCGCAACGGCTGACCGAGCTGGCCGACGGCCTGGAAGATGACGATCAGCGTGCGGTTCTCCACCACGCGCTGCACGATCAGATCTCCCGGCACCAGGAGTATTCGGACGCCGCATGGGCGCTTCCCGCGGACGAGCTTCGCCCTCTGCAAGCCGCGTGCGAAGCGCTGGAGCCTCGGAATCCGGTGCAGCGGCACGCCTGGCTGTTCCAATCCCACTGGATCACGCTCGGCGACATCAGGCGACGTGACGACTTCGCCGCCTACGACGCGGAAATCCTCGCCCGGCGGGCCGCAGCGGTTGGGGAGACAATCGCGGACGGAGGACTGGGGGCCCTCGTGGCGCTGGCCTCCGCAACGGAGTTCGCAGATCTGGTGGGCATCGCTCTGGCAGAGCACTCCGAAGACCATGACCAAGAGTTGCTGTCCTGGCTCGAGGCGGACGCCTCACCAGCCAAGGAGGTTGCGACAGGGTACCTGCGTCGGCGCATGTGGGCCCAGGGGAGTGATCTCCGCGACAGGCTTCTTTCTCTCACAAAGGATCCGCAGACTCAGGCAACGATCCTGCGGCTCGCCCCGAAGCCAGCCACCGCTTGGTCCAAGCTCGCCGAACTCAGTCCGGAAGTAGCAGGACATTATTGGCGTGAGTTCTCCTACTTCGGGCTCGGCTCCGACTTCCCGCAAGCTCTTGATGCAGCTCGGTCGCTGTTGAGCGCAGGCCGTCCCGCAGCGGCGCTGGCCGTCATCCTCCTATACGACAGAGAAGGGGAGACCGCAGAGGCCGCTGAGATCGTCGTCACCGGGCTTGAAGACCTCATTGCAGCTGGGTGGAGCGATCCTGAGATTGGGCAACTCAGTTCACGCTTCCAGGATCTCTTCGCGCTGCTGGCCCGGCATCACGAGCACGTCGGACGTCAACGCATCCTCAATCTGGAGTGGCAGCTCTTCCCTGCGCTCGGATTCGACGCTGAGGCCCCAACCCTCCACAAGACGCTGGTTGAGGACCCCGAGACATTCGCAGATTTGGTGACGTGGTCCTTCCGCCCCAGCACCACTGCCGAAGAGGACGTGGAAGGTCCCGTCGAGCAGGAGAATAGACGCAGTCTCGCGAGCCGCGCCTACAGCGTCCTTCACGCTTTGCGTACATGTCCCGGACTTACGGCCGATGGGACCCTCGACCCGGTTGCACTGCGCACGTGGGTGATGGCGGCACGGACAGAACTGGCTGCCAGAGATCGCGCCAGGATCGGTGACGAGCAGATCGGTCAGGTACTCGCTTTCGCCCCACGCGACCCGGACAACGTGCAGGTCCCGGAGGCTGTCCGAGACCTACTTGAAGAGATCAACAGTAGCGATCTCGAACTAGGTCTCAGAATCGGTATCTACAACAAACGAGGTGTGACCAGCCGGGGACTCCTGGATGGCGGAGCTCAAGAATCGGAGCTGGCCCGGTCCTTCCGGGAACAGGCCGAACGTGCACGCGCGTGGCCGCGAACCAGAAAGTTGCTCAAAGGGCTTGCGGAGTCGTACGAAGCTGACGCCCGGCGGGAGGACCGAGAGGCCGAGCGACGGCACCAGGGCCTGGAGTAGGCCGTACCGCGTCAAGTCCCGCGGAATTGCCAGCGAAGGAGGTCCAGTTTCTCCTCGGCTGTCTCAACCATCGTGTACGCCAGTTAAGCGCCCGATGGTTCGGGCCTCCGCGTCGGCCAGTATCACGGCTGTCCGGGGGCCGGGACGTCGAGAGTCCGACCGTGCCCGTGCGGGTCAGCGCCGTCTCCGCGCCGGGTGCCGCTCTGGCTCCGATTCGGTTCCGCGTCACCATCGCCGCCTGACAGTCCTGCCGCCGCTACTCTGACCGAAGTTGGAGCAGCGGCGGTTGCGCCGGACGGGGGGACGACATGTCGAGAGACGACATGGACGATTCGAGTTACGCGGTGCCAGCAGAAGGCGACGAAGAATGGGGGCAGGTCAGCAATCACGGTGCGGTGTGGTGCACATCGGCAGCGTTACCGGCAGTGTCATCAATGTTGGTGCGGATCAGCGCGCTGAGACAAACAGCGCTCAGAAGGCCGACGGTGAGACCCTCGCTGAGCAGCGACAGAAGTTCTTCTTCGACTTTCTGAAGCACTCGCTCAAGCAAGCCGAGTGGACGTTCCGGCTGAGCGTCTGGTTCATGGCTGGCGGCGCAGCCATCATCCTGACTGCGGCTGTCCTGGGACTGGTGCACGCCGGGAATCCGGACCTCAGCTACCTGCCGGTCGTGACGTTCCTGACGGGTGCACTGATCACGGGCGGCGGTGGCGCGCTGGCGGTTCACGCCCGACGTGCCAGGGCCCACGTCACAGAACAGGCCGACCGGATGGACGTCAAGATCGACCTCGATCACAAGATGGAGACCGCCACCACCTTTATCGATCGTGTCGACGATCCGGCGGTGCGCGATCGGCTCAACTCGGCGGCAGCCATGAAGGCGCTCGACATGCAGTCGACCCCAGAGGTGATGGTCAACCGCCTCTTGCCTGAGCAAGAGAACCGACAGCCCGATGAGATTGAGCCCGGCGGCTCCACCCGCTGACCAGCACGAGGCCCGGGACGGCATTCTCCCGGGCCTCTCGCGTGCACGCCGGGCCTGGGAGGCCCGGGGTCTCATGCGCTCCGTGGTGCTACCGGAACCCGGGACGCCCTACCCGGCAATGGGCGGCTCCTCGTCGTCCGCGCAGGGCGGCAGCTCACGAGGGTTGTCACCCTCGCCCTTGAATCGTTCCCACGCATCACGCGCGCGCCCAGCGGAGTCGAGCACACCGGGGACTTGGTCCAGCACCCCCTTCACGGAGAAGAGGAAGATTGCGACCACACCAGCGATGGCGAGAATGAAGAGGATGGCTGCGCCGTCCACCGACGTCCCTTTCGTGTTCGGGGGAACACCCAAAGGGTCCACGCTGCAGGCAGCTCGAACCGAATGGGCGTTCCTTCATTCGGGTCGAGACACCTGCGCTGACGCTGCACGCAAAATGTTCTCGTTTGGACTGTTGCTCTCAGCCCGGGGCACTACTGTCCGACATGAAACGACGTGGCGGAAACCACCAACTCCGCTGACTAGCGTCGCGGGGTGCCTTGGCGGTCACATCCCCGTCAGCATTGCTGGCTTGTCCTGCCCTCCCGTTTTACCGGGGCGCACAGGTGCGCGGGGCTAGAGGCCCGCTGTTGCCGATGATACTGCACAGAGCGCAACGGCACTTCATCATCAGGGTGTTGAAGGCCAGATGCTGGGGTGATGACATCAGTCCATGACGGGCCCACCCCCTCCAAGGGCAAGTCCCACTCAAGGTCGTCGCATGAATTCCTGACGGCTGATCACCCGACTCTGGGCCTCCGTCAACGGCCCAGAACGGCGTCTTCGGCATCGTGGCGTGTTATGCGATAACTGACTCACCGATTCGAGCTGTTGATTACCTGCCCGGGGCGTGAACTTCGCGTGGATTCGCGACTATAGAATGCCGCCCAGCGTAATCTAGCCAGGACCAGACGGTTGTTGACCGATACACTCTTCAGTCAGCTACCACGGATCGGCGGCAAAGCAAGGGGGCACAAGGTGCTGGAGGAGGCGTTGGCGGCTGTAGCCGCAGCGGGCGGCATCGCGGTGGTGGAGGCCGCCGGAACGGAGGCATGGACAGGGTTGCGGCAGGCGATTGCACGGTGGTTCGGGCGCGGCGACGGACAACGCGAGCAGGCAGAGCTGGAGCGCTTGGACCAGACCGCATCTGCACTCGAAGCCTCTGATGCGGACACAGTGGATCGGGTACGCATTCGCCAAGAGGCGACCTGGCAGGCCCGGATCGAGGCCATGTTGGAGAGCCTGGATGAGACGGAGTGCGACCAGGCCGCCGACGAACTGCGTGCCCTGCTCGCCCAGCACACCCCCCACAGCGGAGTATCGGCCGGCCCGGGTGGGCTGGCCGTTGGTGGCAGCATAGGCATCCGCGCAGAGGGAGGCTCGATCGCAGCCGGAGTCATTCACGGAGGCGCGCAGATCGGCCCCCCTCCGGCGCCGGATCCGTCCCAGGGCTGAACGGACCGGCAGCTCCAAGCCCACCACCACAGTCCGCGAGCACCGCTATGCCCGAGAGGGTAGCGGTCCATGCCGCCCACAACAGCACAGCAGTCGGGGTCATCTACCAGGCCGCGCCACGCGTGCCTGCCACATGGCCGTGTCAGGTCGGGGTGATCCCATCTCAAGCGGAGTGGTTCCAGGACCGGGTCGAGACCAGCCGACTGGCCCAGCTGCTGGCCAGCGGCGGTACCGCGGTCGTCGAATCTGCAGACCGAGTGCCGACGAGCGGGGTACTGGCAGGGATGGGCGGGGTTGGTAAGACTCAGCTAGCCGCCCACTATGCGCGCACTGCCTGGGAGGCTGGCACGCTGGATGTGCTGGTGTGGATCACTGCGAACAGCCGTAGCGCCGTCGTAGCTGGCTATGCCCAGGCTGCGGTGGAGATCTTGGGCGTTGACCCAGGTGGCCAAGAGGCGGCGAGGGAGTTCCTGGCCTGGCTGGAGCCCAAGTCGCAGTCGAGCCCATGCCGCTGGCTTGTGGTTCTGGACGACATCGCCGACCCCGTTGACCTGAGTGGGTGGTGGCCGCCAGCCAGCCCGCACGGCCGCGCCCTGGCCACCACCCGACGCAAGGACGCCGCCCTGACCGGGGGTGGTAGACGCCTGATCGAGGTCGGCCTATTCACTGCAGCCCAGGCCCTGGCCTACGTCACGAGTGCTCTGGCCGCCTACGGCCGTATCGAGCCCGAAGAGCAGCTCACCGCCCTCGCCGACGACTTGGGCCAGCTTCCGCTTGCGCTATCTCAGGCTGCCGCCTACATCATCGACGCTGGCATCAGCTGCCAGGTCTACCGGGGCCTGCTGGCCGACCGCACTCGTTCGCTGGCCGACGCCGCCCCCGACGTCCTACCCGACGACCAAACCCACACCGTGGCCGCCGCCTGGAGCCTGTCTCTCGACCGCGCCGATACTTTGCGCCCCGCTGGTCTGGCCCGGCCGGTGCTCCAGCTTGCCTCGGCCATGGACCCGAACGGTATTCCTGAACACGCTCTCACCAGCCCGCCCGCCCTCGCCTACCTCATCGCTCGCAGAGACCGCTGTGAGGGCCATCAGGCGGAGTACAGCGTCTCTGGCGACAAAACACGTGCGGCCCTGCGAGTTCTGCACCGTCTCAGCCTGATTGAGCATTCTCCGGATGCGCCCCACCCACGCATTCGAGTCCATCAACTCGTCCAACGCGCCATACGCGAGTCACTCTCACCCATCGATCGTGCTGATATGACCCGTTCAGCCGCTGACTCGCTCTTGGCTACCGTCGACGAGCACCGGAATGACAGGGCCGACAAGGATGACTTTCTTGCCAATGCTCTAGCAGTGATTCAGAACGCACAAGGCGACCTGTGGGACCCTGAGCCGCACCCGTTGATCCCGCAGCTCGGCGCCAGCCTTGGTGCCGATTGCCAATTCGATGCCGCTCTGGAGCATTTTCGCCAACTGGCAAAGGAAGCCAACCTCCGACTAGGTTCGGACAATCGGCACACGCTTGCAACGCGACACAACCTCGCCTATTGGCAGTGGCGCGCGGGAGACCTGGGTAGTGCTTCCACCGCGCTAGTAGATCTGTTGGGCGAAACGCAGCGGGTATTCGGGCCGACGGACCACCTCACGTTGGCCACTCGCCGGGTTCTAGCCAACGTCAGGGGAGAAGCCGGAGAGGTAGCCACTGCCGTAGCAGAACTCGCGGAAGTTCTTGAGGATGCCGTGAAGGACCGTGGGGCAACCGATCTCTTTGCTCTGGATGTTCGCCATAACCTTTCCTACTGGCAAGGTGTGGCTGGCGACACGACGCTAGCCACGGATGGCATCAAGGAAGTGCTCTCCATACGTCACCAGCAAATCGATCCCGAACGGATGACAGAAGAGGAATTCGACGCATTTTTGAGCGGTCTCACCAGCCTCGCCGAACAGTGCGGGAGATCTGGAGACGCAGCGGGAGCAGTCGATCAATACGCCGAACTTGCTGAAGGGCTCGGCCAGTATCTGGGCTTGAACCACGGAGCCGTCCGCTCCCTGCGCACAAGCCTTGCCTGGTGGAAGGGGTGCTCGGGTGACATCTCGGGAGCAATCACGGACTATACCGCTCTCCTGGAGGAGGAGTCGGACCTTGAGGCGCATCATCCGAATATCCGAGCGCTCCTTCATAATCTTGGCTACTGGAAGGGCAAATACGGCGACCTCACGGAAGGCATAGCGATCCTATCTAACCTCCTAGAGAGGGGACTCCGGGAATTGGGGCCAAATCATCCCGATGTTCAACTCACGCGCCGCCTCCTCACTCAATTCCACTGGACTAATGGCACCATCCTGAAATTACCCTCCCATTAATTTCCACGGCGCGCAAAGAAAGGGAAACTGACCCGCAATGCGCAATTTCATAAACCATAAGGGACAGCAAACACTTCACACTTTGCGCGCCTTCCACTTCGAAATCCTAGAATTTTCAGCGACACATCCTGAGGCGACGCTGACTGACTTTGAGCACCATTTGCGCCGGCGGGTGGAAGCCCTGGGGGCTGAGCTGGAAGCGAACGAAAGAGCAGCTGGAACTGCAGTCACCACCAAACCACTGTCCGGTCCGCTTGCCGACCCGGAACGACAGAGGTTGTTTCGCCACAGCCAGGAATCACAGCCGCCCTCCGGAAATGCCGAGAGAGACGCTTGGTGGGGGCAGCGCAGAGCCGTGCTGGATGAGATCAAGGAACAGGGCCTGAAGGAAGCCCTAGATTGGGAGTGCCGCAACTGCGGCGCATCCCCTGAAGTCGCTTGCCGTACGGCTGGCGGCAGGGCGCGAGAACCTCACTTCTTGCGAGCCACCGATGCCGAGTTGCCTTACCTCCAGGCTTACGGCCTGGGCTAAGACCTCCACCATTAGGCGCGGGCGGCCGACTGCCCCGTCAGCCGCTCATCGCCGCTACGGCGCTTCGTCAGTGTCCTCCTCACCAAGATCGTGCACTGCGTTCCTCAGCAACCTGAAGGCTGCGGCGTCATCCTTATCGGCCAAGAGACGCAGCGCCGTTTCCCGAGTGCTGCGGTCGGTCATGCCGTGCCTCAGAGCGTTCAAGATCTGCCGAAACTGCACGGACGAGCCTGAGAGGTCGCCAGCGAGCGCTGCCTCCAACAGTGCTGTCAGCTCTTCAGACTCGACGATGATCGGAACGTTAGGGACGTCGTCCCTACTGACCGGGCCAGGACGCTTCGAGTCGAGAATTGTCAAGCTGCTGTCCGAAGCCGTTGGGCTCAGCAGGACGCGCGTCTGCCAAGCGTAGGCAACCCTGTCGCACTCCCTGCCGAACCGGCGAACTTGATGCCCGTCTTCCGCGAACAGCCAGCGCACGGACGCAGTGAACCATTTATGCCCGTCGATCTCGCGGGCGCTGACCTCCGACACAGTGTCGAGAGCAACTGCTCGCGGGTCCCACCCCCGAGCGCTGCTCAGGGTCCCGCGCATTCCGTCCTCGTACAGCACGGATCCATAGACCCTCCGGAAGCGCCGGCTCGCACCCCGGGCAGCTTCCAAGACCGCTGTATGGCTCTCCTCGGTGCCCAGGAGCGCCTGGACGTCCTCGACCTCTGCGTCAACTTCGGTGGCGAACTTCTTCAGGACGCCGTCGAGCGAGGTGAAGAGGAAGAACCGGTTCTCCAGGCCCCGGAGGTCCTTGTCCATGGGTGAGGGGAAGGACGTGCCGTCACCGAAGTCTTCCGTGTTATTGCTAACGAAGTAGACGGTCTCCTTCGGGTGCTTCCTGGCGTACTCGACGGCCGTCAGCCAGATCGCGGCATCTCGGGCACCGGTCTTGTTCTTGCCGCTGTTGACGGTCTTGCACGGGGCGAGGAGGTTCGTCTCGCGGAACATCGCCATCTGGTAGGCGGACGCGGGCGTCTCGATGACATCCGCGATCTCCGAGTACCGCGCCCGCCAGTGCTTGCGTACGTGCTCGTCGTCGAACCGCTTAGGGTGCACGATGTCTGCCCAAGGGGTGGCCTTGCGCAGGGTATCCACTGCCTCCAAAACCGCATCGTGTTTCGCCTGGTAGCTGAGGACCTGCTGCGCGGCGATTTCCTCCATGGCTATCCAAGGAGCCGCGACCCGCTCCACCTTCGCGGCCCGGATCGCGCGGAGCATGTCGGCGGCGGGACTCCGCAGCGAGGTCGACTTGAGGATGTTCGCGTCCAGAATGATCAAGGCGGGTGGCTCCGTCTCCCTCGGATCCGAGTCGTACAACCACACTCTCTCAACTTCTGATCACTGAGTGGAGGTGCATTCCTGTTCCAACGCTCTGACGTGGCTGGAGTCGACGACCGCTCTCGACCAGTCGAGGCGGGTGGCGGCATTCAGCTCGGCCAGCAGTACCTCATGCATCTGCTGCAGACCCCGGCCTCATTCCAGTCCCTCGGCCGTCGCCAGCGCGCCATACCGGACCCGAAGCCGAGCTCCTGGGGAAGGTGTTCCCACTGGACGCTGGTGTGCAGCACGAACAGGATCCCGCACAGCATCTGGCCGGTCCGGGACCGGAACGCCGAACCGCCGACCGCCCACAGCGAACCGCTCGGCGGCCATCGAGTAGGGCCAGGGGCGCACGCCAGGGCTCCACCAGTTCCGGCTCTGTCCCGCCCTTGTAGCGCAGCAGCAGATGGCCCTCTCGGGATCTTTCCTGTCTACCCGGGGCGGGGGCGCACGTCCGACAGCTGCCCAGAGACACTCACTCCGCCGCAGGTGAGAACGTCCCACATGCGTGAGCGATGCGTGAGCGGACGGTGTGGGACTAGCCGTCACAGACTGGTGCACCCCCTGTACCGTGTGGCGCTGATCAGGCAGAACAGCACCACACGGCAGCCCCAGTCACCCCCCGGCAAGGATCCAATCCCACTCCTAAAGCGGGTGTCGCAGGTTCGAATCCTGCCGGGGGCACACAGGTCAGAGGGGTCATCTCCGGATTTTCGGAGGTGACCCCTCTGCTTTGACATCCACCATTGACATCAACGGCGACGGTCACTGACGACCGGGACGCCTTCTGAGCAGCCGGTCCATGTGGCTCATGGCCTCCCGCTGCGTGTCCTGCACGACGTGCGTGTACACGTCCATGGTGATGCTGATCTGAGAGTGCCCGAGGATCTCCATCACGACGCGGGGCGCGACTCCGGCTGCCGTAAGGAGAGTGGCCGTGCCGTGCCGGGCGTCGTGCAGCCGGATCACGCGGAGGCCGGCGGACTCGGCGACGCGGGTGAAGGAGCGGTAGACGTTCCGCGGCTCGACCTGGCGGCCGGTGCGGGTGGTGAAGACGTAGCCGGACTCCTGCCACCGCTCCCCCGCCTTGGCACGCGCAGCTGCCTGCCGCATCCGGTGCCAGCGCAGGGGTGCGATGCAGAGGGCGGGCAGCGGGACGACCCGGCGACGGCGGCTCTTGGGATCGTCGTCGTAGAGGACGCCCCGACGGCGCTGGGTCTGCTGGCGGACGTGGAGGACGCGGTTGTCCAGGTCGAGGTCCGACCAGCGGAGGCCGACGATCTCACCCCGGCGGAGCCCCATGGCGATGGCGAGCACGAAGGCCGCGTACAGCGGTTCCTTGCGGGAGGCCGTGAGGAAGTCCAGCGTCTCGTCGAGAGTCCATGGCTTCAGTTCGCGGTTGTCGGTGCGGGGCGGCTCGACGCGCTTGGCGACGTTGCGCGTGATCAGTTCCTCCCGGCAGGCGGAGGACAGCGCCGACCGCAGGACGCGGTGAGACTCCTTGGCGGTTGCCGCAGTGGTCCCCTTCTCCAGGCGGACGAGGAAGCGGCGTACGTCGGCGACGCCGAGCGATTCGAGACGCTTGGCGCCGATCAACGGCACCAGGTACAGCCGAACATGCGCCTCGTACTTGTCGTACGTACTGAGCTTCCGCCGAGGCTTGATGACGTTGTCCAGCCAGTACGGCAGCCACTCGGAGAGCTTGGCCGAGCGGGTGGGCACGGGCACGCCTTGGTCGACCTTGTCGAGCAGTTCCCGGCGCTTGGCGTCGCACTCGGCCCAGGTCTTGCCATAGGCGAACTTGCGGGCGCGGGTGCCGTCCGGCTGAAGGACGTAGACCGCGCACTGGTAACGGCCGTCCTTGCGCTTGGTGATGGTGCCGGCGCCGTTGGGATTGCGCTTGCGCGGACCGGCCGTCAGGCAGCGTCCTCGATCTGGCCGAGGACGAAGTCACGAACGGCGACGTCGGGGATACGACGAGCCCCGTCGATCTTGATCGAGACGAGACGGCGCGAGCGGATCAGGTCGTAGACCTTCGAGCGTCCGACCTTGAGACGCGCCATGACTTCCGGCACGGTCAGCAGTTCGGCGGTGACGGCGGTGTTCATGCTGCGGCTCCTTCCAGGGCGAGTTGGTCTTGCAGTGCTTCACGCGCCGTCTCGCGGTTGAGCTGGAGGTCCCGGGTGATTGAGGCGGCGAGGGCGGATTCGCCGGGGGTGTGGCCGTGGCCGGCGTACTGCCAGTCGGTGAGGACGAGGACGGTGTCCGGTTCGCGGGCGTCCAAGCCCAGGGCGGCGGCCTCTTGGGTGGCGCGGTAGTCGGCGCGTGCCTGGCGGAGAGCGCCGAGAGTGGTGGAGTAACGGCGGGACTTGGAGGAGAAGTGACCGCGGAAGCCGAGCATGTGCGCCCAGGCCCAGAGGCGCCGGTCCGGGTAGAGGCCGTCCAGGTCGCGGCATGCGGTGATCAGGCGGCGGGTGTGGTCCGGGACCTGGTGGCGGTTGAGCTCGGCGAGTTCCCCGATACGGCGGTCGAGGGTGCCGGTGTTCTCGGCTGCCTTGGTGGAGTACTTGGCGACGTAGGAGGCAACGGCCTGTTCGGTGATGTCGGAGCCGTCGCCGAATGCCGTCACCGGGCGGACGTCGAGCTGTGTTCCCCAACGGAAGGACCGGGCCGGTTGGTCCCCGGCGGACGGGACGGAAACGGACGTGCAGGAGTGCGCCGCGGCTGCATGAATCGCGTCGGCAAGTAGGTCGACCGTTGCCCAGGCAGGTGGCGGCGTTCCGGGCCCCTCCGGGCCGTCGAGCCGGATCACCGCGTGGAAGTGCAGTGCGCCACGCTTCTGGAATTCGGCGACCTTGCCGAACCAGCGTGTTACTCAGGCTCCGGAGCATCAGTTTCTGCAGATTCCTGACTTTCGCCAGGTCACCGTCCCTCGATGCCGTGAAGATGCGCTTGGCGCAGGCGGCGTACGTTCGCCTCCGCCTGGTCCCAGTCGATACTGTCCCAGTCCGCGAAGAAGTCGCCCTCCGGTCCGTTCGCCCCGGCCGCAGCCGTGGCGTCCAACTTGTCCTTCGGCACTGCCGCTGTCGTCATCGTCCCTCCTCACAGGCTCACCCGGCTCACGTCAGCGTCCTTCCGGACCCGGACACCCGTCCGGTATCCGGCGAGTTGGCCGGGACTGCGGCGGAGAGGCCGCCGCTCGTGCTGTCCCGGTTTCCTCTGGCCTTTCGGCCTGCCGGCCTTCGCTTATTGAGCCGTCCTGTCCCGCCGGAGACATCAGCCTTCCTCACGGTCGGCCCACCGCCAGCCCTGTCCGGGCGGCGGCCTCCGTCGGGGTTTCCACGTTGCGCGCATGCGAGATACGACCGGAGTGGGCGCCCTCTGTATCCCGGGGCGACGGTGTCCTCCCGGACGGCATGCAAATCCGCCCGGCGCCTGCCACATCTCAGCGGCCCGCCCTGCACCCTGCTGCTACATCCCACCGGCAGGGCTTTTCTTCACGAGACGTCATCGAGGGTTCACGGTGTTCGCCCGCCCGGTCTTCCCCTTGCCTGTTGCCGCCGGGTGGAACGGCGGAACTTCGGCTTCTCCCCGGAGCTTCGCACCCCGCCGTTACCAGCGACGCACGTCCGGGTGGGAACAGGCCATCGGACACGGACCCGGGGCTACCCTGTCATCGGCGACATCGCCGACCCTCCCCTCCAAGAGCACCCACTCAACACACGCGACCTCGTGTCGCACCTGCACGCAGAAAGTGCCTTTCTGCTGGGCTGACGGAGACCTTGGACAACCCTCACCATCCCAGCTCAGAAGGCACTTTCCCGTTCCCGCTCATGATCCGGACACCGCTGCAAGTGAAACGCGCAGGCCTAGCGGAGATTGGGAGAACTCAAGGACGTCCGGCGCGTCTCTCGGGAGGCAAGGCGTCGTCTCGGATGGAAGACGACCACCCATCTTGTTGGTGGCCGCCTCTCCGTGCTCGACGAGCGGCAGGTGCCCGAGCAGATCGAGCAGTCGGCCGGGGATGTGGCTGCCGCTGCGATTGACCGGGCCTGAGAGAAAGACCTCCGACCGCTACGGACTTGACCCGTGGGAGCCACGTGGGGCCGCCCCGCGCCCCGCCGTACCAGCGCCGGACTGCTCCCCCAGCCGCAGCCGGGCGGAAGGCGGGTGGGGCGAAGGGATGGTCGTCATGAGGGCCCTTGGAGCCATGGGAGCGGGGGACTCGCCACGGCCGGGGGTTCGACGGGCGCCGACCGGCCCGGCGGCCGCACGTACCGCGCGGTCTCGCCCGGATGCGTCCGGTCGACCGTCGGCCTGCTGGCCTCCAGCCAAGAGCGGAGCGGGCCGACGCCCCGCTCGGCGGGGTCGAGCGTGAGGTGCAGACGCGTCCCTCTCCCCGACGGGAGCGCCGGATAACTGCGTTGCTCGCCCCCGGCGAACAGCAGTCGGAGAGCGTCCGCGACGTGGCGGGCCGCTTCGGCGTCCATGGAGACGATGCGCACCTCGACCCTGCGCTCGACGGGAAGGTCGTCCGGAACGTCCACGGTCAGGAATGAGTACGGTGAGTGCAGGGATTCGGTAGTCATCGGACGGAACCTGTCCCGGACCGTGCGAACGGCCCGTGAGGTGTCACGCGGCCCCCCACCATGCCGCGCGCCGAGGACGAGACCAGCCCTGTCACCGGTGTACGAGATACCCTCGACTCTCTCCACGGTACTCCTGGCACCCCTCGGCGCAGCCGCTTCCGGTTGCGGCCGGCGTACGGTTGACGTACCGAGGACATCACGCACTCCGGCCGCCACGCCGGGTCGTCCTCGGCGAGGAACGAACCCCCGGGCCGCCCCAGTGGTCGGCGCGGAGACGGGTCGGCATCATGTCCGCCGCAGTCGAAGCAACTCCGCGCAAGCTCATGCCGGCAGCGGCCGCACTGAGCACCCGCACCGGTCCGCGCCCCCCGCCCAGAGGAGGCGTGATGGCCCTTTCCCGGCTGGACATCCACCGGCGGAACCGAGGGGAGCGGACGCTCGTCACGCTCGCCGGTGACATCGGTCCGGCCACGACACCGCTGCTGCGGGCCGCATTGGAGCGGTGTCTGCTGGACGGTGTCACCGTGATCGACATCGACCTGACCACGGTCGGCTCCTGCGACGCCAGGGGCTTGGACGTCCTCCTGTCGGCGTCACGGCGCGCCGGCCGGGTACACGCCTGCCTGCGGCTGCACCACCCGTGCGCGCAGATCACCCAGCTCCTCGCTGCAACTGGATCCACTTCGCTGCTCCTTGCGGCCCCCGTGAGTCTCGTGCCGCCCACCGTGCCCGGCGACCTCATGCGTACCGGGACGCGGGCGCCGGGGGACCCCGCTCGTCGGCCGGGTCAGCCGGTCCTCAAGGACGGAATCCGCCTTCGCCCGCTGACCCGCTGGCAGGCCGAAGACATGCGCGAGGACCTCGCGGACCTGGCCGCGGAGTCAGTCGCGGGCACCCCCTGCGAGGCGTACCACGACCGTGGAGACTTCCTGCACCGCTTGGCGGTCATGGCCCACCGCCCCGGCTTCGCGCTGCTGGTCGCCGAAACAACGGTGCTGGTCGGTTGCTCCTTCGGTTTTCCGGTGGGCCCTGACGGCTCCGGCCGCCGGAGGTTCGACGGAACGCTCCAGGAGAGCATCCAGCGGCTCACCTCCCGCGCGCGGTTCGTCGTCCTCACCCAGGTCGTGGCCTATCCGCACGCTCAACACCGCGACATCGCCCGCCGCCTGCAACAGCGCCTGCTCACCGACCTGCACTCCTCCCTCGGGGTCGCACTGCTGCATCCTGCCGACCACGCGGGACAAGCCGCCTTCTCGTCCTGGGGCTGGCAGAACATGGGGGAGGTTGTCGGGCTGCCCGGCCTTGTCACCCCCTGCGTGTTGATCCTGCCTCTCGAAGGGCTGTCCCCGGCGCGCCGATGATCTGACAGAGGGACGATGAGCCGACGGTCATACCGGCCGGGGCGGTCACACCACCCGTCGTCGGCCGTACGGACGTGTCTCCGTGCGGTGGCCGCGGGGCCGTGCCGTCCGGCACGGCCGGGAGTAGCCTGACAGGTACCAAGAGAGTTCTTCGGCGCACGACCACGGCGGCACCCATCCCGGCGAGCGACAGACACGGGCAGCCGGAAGCCGGCCGGGACGGGATCGCACGATGGACGCCATCACCAAGCCCGTCGAAGGTACAGCCCCAGGTGACGGACACACCTACCGGATGCCCCTGCCCCGGCTGCGCCTCACGCCGGACGTCAGCCACGGTCCGCTGGACGGAGCGTGGTGGCCGCGCTGCGACGCACTGGAACTGGAGCTGCCTTCGCTGGTCAGCTCCTTGGATCCGAGCGTCGGCACCGTCACCCGCGTCACCGTGGGCACCGCCGCCTGGCCCGATGCCCCGCAGAAGGTGATGGCGCCCGGCCATGTGATCGAGGTGGTCCTGAGCGACCTCGCCGCCGAGACGCATGCCATCACTGTGGACTGCGGCACCGTGGGACGCTGGGAACTGCTGGTGATCCCACCGGACGAGCCGGCCGGAGCGGCTGCCGGGCTGCTGAACACGGCCGCCGATCCCGGAAACTCGCTGTCGGCTCCGCGCCTGCTGGCACTCGCCGAGTGCGGCCCCGACGGACAGGACACATGGGAGTCGGAAGGAGGAGCCGGACTCAGGTGAGCAGCCCCCGGTCGGGCCCACGTGCCCGGGCCGACCCGGGCGTCTACGCCCCCTCGATGGAGCGATGACACCGACAAACCCTGCGTCGTCCCAGCCCGCCGCCCTGACCGGCACGGCCCATGGCGGGTGAGCGGATGACGACCGGACGGCGCGCGGACCGCTCCGAGAGCTTCGGGGAAGCTCTGCTGGGCGAGGTCCTCGATCGCGCGCACGAACTGCCGCCCCATCTCATCGGGCCCTTGGTCGCCGACGTAATGGAGCAGCTCGGGGGCCGCCGACCGCAGGTGCTGCTGCAGGACTACGGACAACTGCTGCTGGTACCCCTGCCCGGCGACGGCCTCACGGACGGCGAACCGCAGGTGATCGACGGCTCCGAGGCGGGCCGCTGCTTTCTCGACGCTCACCCCGTCGAACTGCCCGAAGACGACGGCGTGCGGGTTCACCTGCCGCTGCTGGACGGCGGCGACCAGGTCGGGGTCATGGCAGTGACGTTGGACAACGTCGATGACCACGACCGCCGCATACTGCGCAGGATCGCCGGCCTGGTGGCCGACCTACTGGTGACCAAGCACGGCTACTCCGACCTCTTCTTCGGTGTCCGACGCGGTGAACCGATGAGCGTCGCCGCGGAGATCCAGTGGTCCCTGCTGCCACCGCTGGCGATGATCATGCCTCGGGTCGCCGTTGCCGGAATCCTGGAACCCGCCTATGACGTGGCGGGGGACAGCTTCGACTACGCCCTCAACGGAGACGTCCTTCACGTGGCCATGATCGACGCGATGGGCCACG
This sequence comes from Streptomyces sp. NPDC002476, assembly GCF_042889785.1. Lineage (NCBI taxonomy): Bacteria > Bacillati > Actinomycetota > Actinomycetes > Kitasatosporales > Streptomycetaceae > Streptomyces > Streptomyces sp. NPDC002476. Next base: position 30,906 of record NZ_JBIARH010000024.1, read on the forward strand.
GCCTGGACGCGGCCACGATGGCCACCGTGGCCATCGGTGCCTACCGCCACGCCCGCCGCGCCGGCACCGGGCTGCCGGAGAGCTACGACTTCATGGACCGCGCTGTGGCGGACCAATTCGGCCCCGAGCACTTCGTCACCGCGCAGATGCTGCAGCTGGACACCACGACGGGACATCTTCAGTGGGTCAACGCCGGGCACCCGTCACCGATGCTTGTACGTGATCATCATGTAGCCCTCCGACTGACCGGTCCGACGACCCTCCCTGTCGGCTTCGGCGGTCCGGAGCCGCAGATGTGCGAGATGAAGCTGGAATTGGGGGACCGCCTCCTCTGCTTCACCGACGGACTCATCGAGGAACACGCGATGGGTGAAGAGCAGTTCGGAGAGGACCAGCTGATCGACTGGGTGAACCAGCTGGAGAGAACCGGCCGCGGGATCCGGGCGGTGGCGCGCTCCTTGTCCCACACGCTCAAGCGGGCGCGGGGCGGACACACCACGGACGACGCAACGCTGCTCCTGGTGGAGTGGCGCGGCTGACCTCACCGGTGTCGTGCTGACCTCACCGGTGTCGTGCTGACCTCACCGGTGTCGTCCAGTGCCGCTCCGCCGCCCACGGCTGGCTCGTCAGTCCGGCGGCACCTGCACGCTTCCGGTGTTGATAAGAATCTGTTCCGCCTGGGTGACGTTGTCGGCCCGGACGGCCTGAGCCATCGCGGCGCGGGCGGCCTCGGGGGCCGCGTCCGGCGGAACCACCAGCAGCGAGAAGATGTCTTTATCGCCGCGAGTGATCAGGACGGTGTCGTCGCCCACCGGAAAGGAGTCGATGCGCACCACCCGGTCCTCGACAACGATCCGCGTCGGGAGCGCTTCCCAGGCCGCGGTGTCCAGCCCGACACGCGTGACGGGGCCGAGGTGGCCGATGAGGGCGCTCAGCAGCGCGGGCAGCTCGGCACCGATGTCGCGCGACCGCGGCCACCACGCACCATCAAGGACGCCTTCGCGCGCCTCCGTGGTCTCCAGCCGGAGCAGCGCACACCCCGGCTGCACGGCCTTGTGAACGCCGCTGGGCAGATGCCGGGAAACAGGCCGTGCATCGGAGCCGGTCATGAGGATCACCCGTCTTCGGGAAATCGGCGCGATCACGGGACTCGCCTCGCTTTTTCCACGCTACTCCTCCGACCGCGGTACGTGACCTGTACGGCACCGTCCAGGACGCAGGTGCCAACAAGGGCGTCCTGGTCACGACGTCCCGGTTCGGCCCCGGCTCGCACACCTTCGCCAACGGGAAGCCCCTGGAACTGGTCTCGGGCCCCGAACTCGTCGACCTGCTCCACCGCCACGGACTGCGCGGACGGCTGGGCAGTGGCGAGCGCGCCGTACCGGCTCCGCGTACGGCACCGGATGACGCGCCCGTGGACGGGGCCGACGACCACAACGTGCTGGGCATGTACTGGACCGGGGGCGTCGCGCTGGACGTGTGCGCGCTCGTCTTTCACGGCAACAGGGTGGACGACGACCACTTCGTCTTCTTCAACAACCCTCGTACGCCCGACGGTTCGGTCCGCGCGCTGCCCGCGGCCGCACCGGACAGGGCCGCCATCCGTGTGGCGTTCGACGCGCTCCCGGAGCGGGCCGACCGCCTCGTCGTCGTCGCCGCGATCGATCCCGAGGTCAATCCGACGGCAGACCTGTCGGGGTTCACCGAGGCGGGCATCCGGCTGCTCGACTCCGAGCGCGCGCAACTGGACCGGCTGGAGGTCTCCGACGGCCGCCCCCGCAAAACGGCCCTGGTGCTCGGCTCCTTCCGCCGCCGCGCCGGCGGCGACTGGGACTTCGTCGTCGGTGGCAAGGGGTACCGGGGCGGGCTGGAGGAACTGGTCCAGGACTTCGGCATCGAGGTGGCCTGACGAACCGGGACGGCCGGGCGCCTGACGAGCCGGGCGCCAGGACGGCGATCGCCACGGGGGCGGCAAGCCCCGGCACGAACTCACCGTCCGCGCCCGCCTGTTCGTACGCGTGGAGCCTGAGCTCCGCCTCCCTCGCTGCCCGGTCGACGCCCAACCAGTACGTGTCCGTACGGGCGTTGACGAAGAGCTCGGGCACGGCGGACTTCACCGCCGCGATCTTCGCCGTGTGTACCCCCACCGGAGCGAGCGTGCCGTCGGGCCGGCCGTCCTCCAGGTTGATGCCGACCGCCCCGGCCTCCGCCAGCTCGCGGGCCAGTTCCGCGACCTCGCCGGGATCGTCGCCGAACCCGCCCTCCACGTCCACGGACAGCAGATACGGGCCCCGCCCGAGCCGCCGCGCCAGCAACAGGATCTCCGCCCGGGTCGCCCCCGTCCGGCACGCCCACCGAGGCCGCCACCCCGAGACTGGTCGTCCCGATGGCCGGGAAGCCCTGCGCGGCGAGGGCGGTTCGGCCCCCGCCGAACCGTCCCCGCTGTCCCCGCTGACGGCGCGAGACCTCGGCGTACGGGCGCGGCCACGAGGAGAGGCACGCCCGGCCCCGGCATCCGGCTCAACGCAGCTCGTCCGGGCACGGCGTACCGGGCTGCAGCTGGTAGGGCGCGGCCAACCGGTACACGCCCGGCCTCGGCGCGAGCAGTTCCGTCCACTCGTCGCCGTCCGCGTCCTCCTCGGCCTTGGACAGGCAGCCATTGATGTTGACGAAGGTCCGGCGGCCGTTCTCGTCCGCGCGTCCCTTGGACTCCTCGGTCTCCCGGGGTCGCTCGACGCTCTTGCCCGTGTCGTCGACGAGGGCCAGCCAACGCGAGTACGGAACACGGATCAGTATCCGACCAGGCGTCTTCACGCGGATCGTCAGCTCCTCCGCGCCGGCCCGCTCGACCGTGGCCGGCGGATCGGCCAGCGGAACCGGGTCGTCGACCTCGAAGAGCCGCCAGTTGGCATCCGACCAGACCCGCTTCAGGTACGGCAGCCCCGCGTCGACCAGTTCCGCTTCCCGCACCGCACCGCTGGAATCCGGCGTCCCCTTGGGCAGCACCACGTAGTGCACGGCCCAGCGGTCGAGCCACTGCCGGTAATTGGCACTGTTCAGGGTGTCGTCGTAGAAGAGCGGGTTGCGCTCCATGTCCGCCTGCCGGTTCCAGCCCCGGGCCAGGTTCACGTACGGCGCGAGCGCGGACGCCTCCCGGTGGCTGCTCGCCGGCACGACCTCGACCCTCCCGCGCTCCGCCCCGACCTTCTGGAGCTGGTGGACCAGCGGGGCCAGCTCACGCGTCCAGGAGGCGGCCGGGGCGGTCCGTACGACGTCGTCGACGCTCTTGAACCCGATCCAGAAGTTCATCCCGACGAATGCGAGCACCAGCGCGTACCAGCGCCGGGAGCGCGGCTCGGTGTACGGCAGCGCGGCGAGCAGCGTCACACCGGCGAACAGCATCGCCATGCGGGTGATGTTCGACCCGATCTGCGAGTCGATCACATAGGTCAGCAGCGTCCCCACGCCGTACACGGCGGACACGGTGCGGACCGTCTTCCAGTCGCGCGGCACGAGGACGAAGACGAGCACCGCGAAGAGGAAGGGGAGCGACAGCGTCGCCAGCGACATGGGCTGCGTGCCGGAGAACGGGAACAGCAGCGCCGACACGGCCACGACCGCGACCGGTGGCAGCCCCAGGGCATACGCTCCGGGGCGGCGTTTGTTCAGGAAGAGCGCGGCGGCGACCATCCCGAGGAAGAGCCCGGCCACGGGGCTGCCGGCGGTCGCGAGCCCGGCGAGCGGGACGGCGACGGCGGCCTTCGCCCAGCGCCTGTGCCGCCACCGGTGCGGCCAGCAGAACACCGCGGCGACCGCGCCGACCGCGAACATCATGCCGAGCCCGAAGGTCACCCGCCCCGACACCGCGTTGCACACGTACGCGAACACTCCGGCGAAGGAGCAGGCCAACGGGTTGCGGACGGCCCGGACCCGGACCAGGACCAGCGCGGTCAGCCCGGCCGACACCGTCCCGGCGACCATCATCGTGGTGCGCACACCGAGCACCGACATCACATACGGCGAGATCACGCTGTACGAGACGGGGTGCATGCCTCCGTACCAGGCGAGGTTGTACGCCGTACCGGGGTGCCGGCCGACGAACTCGGCCCAGGCGTCCTGCGCCGCGAGGTCGCCGCCGCTGTTCGCGAAGAGGAAGAACCAGAGCACATGCGCGGCGCCCGCGACCAGGGTCGTCAGCAGGACCGGATGTCGGCGGCACCGCTCCTTGAAACGGCCCGCCCGGCCCTTCTCCCCCGGTACGCCGGCCCGCGCGGAACCCTCGGCCGAGTCCGCACCGGCTGTAGGACGCTTCGCCCATGTGGGCTCAGCAGTGGTCACTGCGGCTCTCTCCCGTCCTCGCCCCGACGCGCCGGAACCTCCGGTCTGCTGTACGGGCGTCATTGCCGGAAGACGCGTCCTTCTTGTCCCCACGTTGCTCCGGGGACGCTAGCACGCGGGTTTTCGCCCCGTCCGGGTGGTTTCCGGCAAACCCCGTCCGAGTGCTTTCCGTCGAGATCAAGGGCTCTTCGCGCCATGCGGTCGACCGGGTACCTGACCGAGATGGACCGGACACATCTGGCAGAACCGGGGGTCAGCCGAGCCGGTTCAGCTCCCGGCGGACCGGCCCACCGGATCGCTCCACAACGTCACGGGCACCTCCGACCTTTGGCATAGCCAACCTTGCACAACGGTCGCATCACCTATGGAACGAAGACGAAGTAGTGCTTCCCATCCCTTTTCGACAAGTGACTCGTGCACTGCGGCTGACCTCACAGACGAACGGACGGTGGCTCTGGGGCTGCCCCCAGAGCCACCGTCCGTTCGACGCTGATGCAGCGGATCAGCCGAGCCGGGTCAGTTTCTGGCCGAAGCCCGGGGACTTCATTTCCTCCTGGAGGGCCACCGGGGCACTGACCTTGCCCGGTCCGGTGCCCACGGTCACCACACCCACCTCGGTGCCCGTCGAGGCGCTGTTCGGGACCCTCTTGCCGTTGTCCGAGATGGAGAGCTCAACCTTGAGACCCGGCCAGCCCTTCGCCTTCAGGTCGCGGGTCGCGACCACCGGGGTACGACCGCCGAGGCCGTCGTCCACGTATCCGACGACGTCCCCCTTTTTCACGACCTGGGCCGACGTGACGGCCTTCTGTGCGCCCTTGATCACCTTGAGGCTGTTCTCCAGCGACATGGCGAGACTGTCGAAAGGCTGGCCGGTGCCCGCCTGCTGCCCCATGACGGCGCCGTAGATCCAGAGCTTCTTGCCGTCGACGACGGTGTTCGCGGACCAGAGCAGGTTGCCGCCCGCCGGAGTGGACGAGCCGGTCTTGATGCCGCTCACACCCGGCTCCAGCAGGATGGTGTTGTTGTTGTAGATCAACTGGTCGATGCCCGGGATCTTTATCTGCGGGGTGTCGACGATCTCCCGGAACACGTCGTTCTGCATGACCGCCCGGGCCAGCTTGATCTGGTCCTCGGCGGTGGAGACGGTGGCCTTGTCCAGGCCGCTCGGGTCGGTGTACCTGGTATTCGTCATGCCGAGTTCCTTGGCCGCGGCGTTCATCTTCGCCACGAACTCCTTCTCGGACGGAGCGTCCCAGCGGGCGAGCAGCCGCGCCGCGTTGTTGCCGGAGGGAATCATCAGCAACTGGAGCAGCTGCTTCTGGGTGAACTGCTGGCCCTTCGTGATCGGCGCCGTCGACTCGTCCTCACGCTTGGACTCGTCCTCCGCCTGCTGGTCGACGGTGATCTTCTCGCCCTCTTCCTTGCCGGTGAGGGGGTGGTCCTTGAGGACCACGTACGCCGTCATGACCTTGGCGACACTGGCGATGGGCGCGGGCTTCTGCGCCCCCGCACTGCCCATCGAGCCGACGCCGTCCACGCTCACCGCGGACTGCCCCTGCGACGGCCAGTCGAGCTCCAGGCGCTGCCCCTCGAAGGTGTAGGCGGACTCCACCGACAGGACCAGCTCGGGGTCCGGGAGCGGGCGCACCATCTGCACGATCGCAAAGACGATCAGCAGGAGCAGGGCCAGCGGCGTCCAGATCTTGACCCTGCGGACGGCTACGCGGACCGGTGTGTCCGGCGGCGGGGGCGTGTTCGTCAGCTCGGCCAGCAGGTCGAGCGGCGGCCTGGGCGGCATCGGCTGCTGCGTCGTCCGCTCGGCGGTGACGAGCGAGGGCGCGGCGGGGCGTTCGCCGGGCGTCGCCACGGAGGCGGCCGCCGGTTCCTTCGCCGGTCGTACGTCGTCCTGCCGCAGGGGCACGAACTTGCTCGTCCGCTCGGCGTCGGACTCGGGCTTGGGCTCCGAGCCCGGCTTCGGCCTCGACGGGGGCGGGGTGACCTTCAGCGCGGTCGTCGGCTGGTCGACCCCGGCGGCGGGAGTCCTGAAGACGGCGGTCGGCTGATCGACCCCGCGCTCGTCGCCCTTGGCCTGCTTGTCGGCCGCCTTGGCCTCCTTGTCGCCCTTGGTCTCCGTTTCGCCCCGGGGCGTTTCGTCGGCGTCGGCCTCGGAGTCCTTGCCGGCGTCGGCCTTGGAGTCCCCGGAGTCCCTGGAGCCCTTGTCCTCCCCTTCGACCTCGTCGGCCTCGTCGGCAGCCTCGGAGTCGGCCTCGTCCGCCTCCGTACCCGCCGCGGACCGGGACTCGGGCTGCTGCCCGGCCTCGGGTCCGGTCTCGGACCTGGCCTCGGGCTTGGATGAGCGCTCGGTCGCCGACCCCGCATCCGGCCCTTCCGCGTCCACGTCGCCCTCGGCGGCCCCCGCGTCCTTCCCCGAAGCCCCGGAAGCCTCGGAGTCGGCCTCCTCGCCGTCCGTACGGTCCGCTCCCGCATCCGCGGCCGTTGCGGGCTCTACGGCGTCGTCGCCGCTCTTCGAGCCGTCGTCCTCGGCCACCCAGGCCGCGACCGCCTCACGCAGCCGCGCGTCACCCGGCTCGGGCTTCACGGCGTCCGCGTCGGCAGCACCGCCGGAGCCCTTTGAACCCTCGGCCTCGGCGTCGGACGCCCCCGCCGAATCCTCCGGGCTCTCCGAACCTTCCGGAGCCGCCTGGCCCTCCACGTCCTCCCGGCCCCCGGCAGCGCGCCCCGCCGCATCGGAGCCGTCAGGGCCGTCGGAGTCGTCGGTGCCGTCGTCGGAAACGTCAGGGCCGTCCGAGCCACCAGAACCCCCGGCGCGCACCGACGACGGCGTACGGAAGACGGCCGTCGCCGTGTCCGCCCTGCCGTTCCCGGTGCCCTGGGCGTCCGCGCCCTCGTCCCCGCTGTCACCGTCGCCGGACGGCCCGGTACGGAGGACGGCCGTCGCGGTGTCCGTGGCGCCGCCTCCCTCGCCCCCGGCGGACTCTTCGCGGAAGACGGCGAGCCGCGGATCACTCTCGCTCCGAGCCGTGCCCGACGACTTCTGCTGCTTCGACCTGTCGGGGGACTCGCCCGCCACCGATGCCTCCTCCATGCGCCGCGGGGTGGAATCCCGCGCTGTCCGAACCATCTACCAGTGTCCTGTGTGAACCACCGGCCTCGGCTGCTAGACGAGAACGACATACCTACTGGTTCCCATGCAAAGCGCCCAGGCACTCTCGACAGACCAATGTGAGAGGGGTCACCCTGTCATTCATCCACGCGGGGAGGCATGGATGGGCAGGAGCCGCAGAACAATTCCGGAGGAGCTTCTGTTGCTCGCTCTGGACCCGGCCACGGGTACCACAGCGCAGCCGCAGTCGCTCGACCTCGGCCTCGCCGGAGCTCAGCTAGTGGAGCTGGCTCTGGCAGGACGGATAGCCCCTGACGGGGATCGTATCGCCGTGGTGATGCCGCGGCCGACAGGAGATCCGACTCTGGACTCCGCACTGGAACTGCTGCGCCGACGCGGCAGCCCGGTACGGGCGGTCCACTGGATCGGCGGACCCCGGCTGGGGCTCCGTCAGATCTACCTCGCGCATCTGGAGCGGTGCGGCATGGTGCATGCCGTGGCGGGCCAGATGTGCGGAGTACTGCCGACGACTCGCTACCAGGCGACGGACACGGCAATCAGCCGGGACATCAGGGCCAGGCTGGACAGCGCGATCCGCACCGGCGTACCGCCGGACCCGCGGACCGCGGCGCTCGCCGCACTGGCCCACGCGGTCGGACTCGGCAAGCATCTGTACCCCGGGAACGAGGGGCGTTCATCCCGCTCCCGGCTCCGGGACCTGATCAGGCACGACCCGATGGGCGGACTCGTGGCGCATGCCGTGATGGACGTCCAGAACGGAGCAGTCGCGCAGCCGCGCCGCACCCAGGCGGGCGGAATGCCGTTGCAACCGCAAGCGCAGTCGCGTCGCGGCCGCATGGCGCACACCGCGGCCCGCTAGGGCCGCACCGGCCCGCGCACCGCACCACCGCCGCACACAAGCACCACATCACGCCACATCGTGTGACGTCGCAGCACCGCAGCACCGCAACAACCGGCAGCACCGCACAGCCACACCGGCACCACACCACCGCAGCACCTCACGACGTCAAAGCGCCGTACCACGGCAACACGTCGAACCCCAGAACCACCAGCACCATCAACGCCACAAGCACGACCAACAGCACCATCCCCATCAACACCACGGGACCACCCAACCGAACACCGCCGCACCGTCACCCCCAGGAGCCGGTCCGGGAGCCGCACCGAGCGCGGGGCAGCCGTCAACCACGGCTGCCCCGCGCACTCGTCTGTGTCCATTTCCCAGCGCATCCCCTGCCGGGGGTGGCAATCTGCTCAGCAGTAGATACGCACAGCTACTACATACACCTACATAGCCGGAGGTGCTGTTTCCGTGCCGTCCCACGTCAATCCCACCGTCAGGCGACGCCGGTTGGGCCAGGAATTGCGCCGACTGCGCGAACTCAAAGGCATGACGGCCGAGGAGGTGGCCGAACGACTGCTGGTTTCCCAGTCGAAGATCAGCCGACTGGAGAACGGCCGCCGCTCCATCAGCCAGCGCGATGTCCGCGACCTCTGCGGAGTGTACGAGGTCGAGGACCACCGGATCGTCGAATCGCTCATGCAGATGGCCAAGGACTCGCGCCAGCAGGGCTGGTGGCACGCCTTCGGCGACATCCCGTACAGCGTCTACATCGGTCTGGAGACCGACGCCGAGTCCCTTCGCGTGTACGAACCGCAGGTGGTTCCAGGCCTGTTGCAGACCCGGGGCTACGCCGAGGCGCTGATCAACGGCGCGTTGCCCGAGGCCCCGCCGAACGACATCGAGAAGCGCGTCACCGTCCGGGCCCGCCGCCAGGACCGGATCACCACGCCCGAGCAGCCCCTGCGGCTGTGGGCGGTCATCGACGAGTCGGCGCTGCGCCGCATGGTCGGCGGCAAGCAGGTGATGATCGAGCAGTTGGAACAGCTGGTCGAGCTGTCGCACCTGCCGCATGTCACCGTGCAGGTACTGCCGTTCGACATGGGCGCCCACCCCGGTATCAACGGGCAGTACGCCGTTCTGGAATTCCCGGACGCCGCGGATTCCAGCGTCGTCTACATCGAGGGCGTCACCAGCGATCTGTATCTGGAGAAGGCCCACGACGTACAGCGATACAGCGTCATGTACGAACACTTGCGGGCGCAGTCGCTGAATGTGGAACAAAGCCGCATCTTCATCGGCGAGATCGCGAAGGAATACGCCCAGCGCACCGATCTCTGAGAGGAGAGCAAAAAAAGTCCGTGATGCTGGAAATGAGCCCATTTCTCTGGGCGGCGACGGCAAGATACACCGCCGCCACCCCACTAGGGAAGACCTGACTGGTACATACCACTAGGTCGAGTGAACACCCCCTTCGCTCCAGGAGCTTGCCGAGTAGCGTCGATCACGCCAACGAAAAACGTCGACCGAAAACGTTGTTGGCGTCTTTCGCACGACCCCACGACTCTCTGAAACTGAAGCGGAGTGAAAATGGCCATTCGTCAGGGTGCTACGGACAAGTGGACGAAGTCCTCGTATTCCGGGGGCAACGGCGCATGCGTCGAAGTCAGGTCGCCTTTCGCGCAGGCCGTCGCCGTACGCGATTCGAAGGCCCCCGAGGGCCCTTCGATCAACTTCGTCCCCGCCGCGTGGAACGCCTTCGTCCGTGACGTCGGCAAGGGCGCCGCCGACGCCTGATCGATGCCGTTCGGAGCCCGCGTCGCAGCACCGGTTCCGGTGCTGCCGGCAGCCCTCTCGACTGGTTCGCCGTCCCGGCCGAGAGGGCTCACCGCTCCACCGGGGCCTCGCCCCGACGGCCGTGCCAACACCGCCGGCCACGTGGGCGGGTGCCAGGCACCCGTGTCGCGCCGCACCTGGGCGCGGATCAGCCCGTCGACGGTGAACAGGCTGGGCTGCGTGACGGCGGTGACGGTACCGCGCCCGCCGTGCGCGGGCTCGAAGTCGGTGACGCCGTCGACGCCGTGGGCGGCCCGGATCTCTTCGAGCGTGAGCCTGTGGACCCCGGCTCCCAACGCGTCCCCGATGGCCCCGCCCAACAACGCGCCACGCACCCGGCTGCGGAAGTCCTGCTGCTCGGCACGGCCCCAGACAGCCGTGGTCGTTGTGCTCACCGCTCCCCTCCCCGTCGGGCAGCCCGCCTGTGACTGCGCAGCACTGTAATCGAACAGGAACGGCCGGTAGAGGGCGCCGATCTGGGTACGCGTGGGTATGCGGACGGACGTCCCCGCAGGTCGTTTTTGACCGGCCGGACGGTTGACGGGCACCGCGAACAGGCACTCCCGGGGAGCATCCGACAAGGCACTGGAGTCTCCGGTGACCGGTGACTGCGTACGGGGCCGGGTCGACGCGGCGCCGAGCGGGAACCCGCACGTCACGGACTTCTTCCCGTCGTTCCGGCCCGATGGGGACCGTTGATCGCCGGGCCCGTGCCTCAGCGGCGGGTGGGGCAGCCGCGCCCCGGTACGGGATGCGCGATGCTGGAGGCATGGACGCCGAGGACAGGGAGGCCGAGGGCATGGGCGCCGAAGTCATGGACATCGAGATCCTGGTCGTACCGGACTGCCCGAACACCGGGCCTGCGGCCGAGTTGCTGCGTCAGGTGCTCGACGGCATGGGGCTGCACGACACCGGCTTCTCCACACGGGTGATCGCGGACCGGGCGGAGGCCGAGGCGGCCGCGTTCACCGGCTCCCCCACCTTCCTGATCGACGGCCGCGACCCCTTCGCCGAGCCCGGCCGCCCTCCGGGGCTCGCCTGCCGGCTGTACCGGGACCCGGACGGCTCGGGCCCGAGCGGGCTGCCCGGGGCCGACCGGCTGCGGCAGGCCCTGGTACAGGCCCGGGCCCGGGACCTCAAGGGCTGACGGGACCTCCAGCGCGACAGCGCCGACAGGACCGACAGGGCGCGCGTATCGGTCCGACAGGGGCTCGTATCGGCCCGAAAGGCGCCCGGCTCAGTCCGGCAGCACGGGCAGCAGTTCCGGGAGGTGGCCATCGGACGCGGTGGCCGCTGCCACCCGTTCCTCGGGCACCTCGCCGTACAGCGTCGTACGCGGCTTCGCCGGGCGGCCCGCCAGTTCGGCGATGGCGACCAGGTCCTGGATCGACCGGTACGAGCCGTAACTCGACCCGGCCATGCGGGAGATGGTCTCCTCCATCAGCGTGCCGCCGAGGTCGTTCGCGCCGGAGCGCAGCATCTCCGCCGCGCCCTGCGTGCCGAGCTTCACCCAACTGGTCTGGATGTTGGTGATGTGCGGGTGGAGCAGCAGCCGGGCCATGGCCGTGACGGCCCGGTTGTCGCGGTCGGTGGGGCCGGGGCGGGCGATGCCCGCCAGGTAGACCGGGGCGTTGGTGTGGATGAACGGGAGGGTGACGAATTCGGTGAATCCGCCGGTCTCCTGCTGGAGTTCGGCGAGGGTCCGCAGGTGGCCGAGCCAGTGCCGGGGCTGGTCGACGTGTCCGTACATCATGGTGGAGGAGGAGCGCAGGCCCACCTCGTGGGCGGTGCGGACGACCTCCAGCCAGGTGGCGGTGGGCAGCTTGCCCTTGGTGAGGACCCAACGGACCTCGTCGTCCAGGATCTCGGCCGCGGTGCCGGGGATCGAGCCGAGCCCGGCCTCCTTCGCGGCGATCAGCCAGTCGCGGACGGACATGCCGGTACGGGTGGCTCCGTTGACGACCTCCATCGGGGAGAAGGCGTGCACATGCATGCCGGGGACGCGTTCCCGCACCGCGCGGGCGATGTCGAAGTACGCGGTGCCGGGCAGGTCGGGGTGGATCCCGCCCTGCATGCAGACCTCGACGGCGCCGACGTCCCACGCCTGCGCGGCCCGGTCCGCGACCTGGTCCAGGGAGAGGGTGTACGCGTCGGCGTCGGTGCGCCGCTGGGCGAAGGCGCAGAACCGGCAGCCGGTGTAGCAGACGTTGGTGAAGTTGATGTTCCTGGTGACGATGTACGTGACATCGTCGCCGACGACGTCACGGCGCAGGGTGTCCGCGATCCGGCACAGTTCGTCGAGGGCCGGGCCGTCGGCGTGGAGCAGGGCGAGCGCCTGGTCGTCGGTGAGCCTCGTCGGGTCGTCGGCCGCCCGGCTCAGCGCCTCGCGCACATCGGTGTCGATGCGGGACGGGACCATGCCGGGGGCGGCGGCCTCGCGCAGCGCGTCCCAGTCCCCGTACACCTCGTCGAAGTCCTCGCGGCGGTCGCCGGTGCGGCCCTCGGTGTCGATGGTGCGGTGCAGGTCGGTGCGGCCGGTGGCGCCGAACTCCTCGTCGGGTTCCTGCCAGGGCAGACCGGAGGGGATCACGCCCTCCTTCGCCAGCCCCGTCTCCGGGTCGGCGAGGGCGCGGACGTGCGGGAGGAGGCGCGGGTCGAGCCAGGGTTCGCCGCGCCGGACGAACTCCGGGTAGATGGTGAGACGTTCGCGCAGCATGAAGCCCGACTCGGCGGTCCTGGAGGCGAGTTCGTCGATGTGCGGCCAGGGGCGTTCGGGGTTGACGTGGTCGGGGGTGAGCGGGGAGACGCCGCCCCAGTCGTCGATGCCCGCGCCGATGAGCAGCCCGTACTCGGCGTCGACGAGATTGGGCGGGGCCTGGATGCGGGCGGACGGGCCGAGGATGTGCCGGGCGACGGCGATGGCCGCGGCGAGTTCCTCCAGCTCGGCGTCGGGCATGCCACGCATCGCCGTGTCCGGCTTGGCGCGGAAGTTCTGGACGATGAATTCCTGGATGCCGTGGTAGGCGCGGGCGGTCCGGCGGAGCTCGAAGAGGGCGTCGGCGCGTTCCCCGTACGTCTCGCCGATGCCGATCAGGACGCCGGTGGTGAACGGGACGTTGGAGCGTCCGGCGTCCTCCAGGACGCGCAGGCGTACGGCGGGTTCCTTGTCCGGGGAGCCGTGGTGCGGGCCGCCCGGCTCGGACCACAGGCGGGTCGCGGTCGTCTCCAGCATCATGCCCATGGAGGGGGCGACCGGCTTGAGGCGCTGGAGGTCGGTCCAGGTCAGCACGCCGGGGTTGAGGTGCGGCAGGAGGCCGGTCTCCTCCAGGACCCGGATCGCCATGGCGCGTACGTACGCGAGGGTGTCGTCGTATCCCTCGGCCTCCAGCCACTCCCGGGCCTCGGGCCAGCGGTCCTCGGGCCGGTCGCCCAGCGTGAACAGCGCTTCCTTGCAGCCCAGGGCCGCGCCCTCACGAGCGATGGCCAGCACCTCGTCGGGCGACAGGAACATCCCGTGGCCGGCGCGCTGGAGCTTGCCGGGGACGGTGACGAACGTGCAGTAGTGGCACCTGTCGCGGCAGAGCCGGGTCAGCGGGATGAAGACCTTGCGCGAGTACGTGATGACCCCGGGCCGTCCGGCGGCTTCGAGACCGGCGTCGCGCACCCGGGCCGCCGACGCGGCCAGATCCGTCAGGTCGTCGCCCCGCGCCTGGAGCAGCACCGCGGCCTCGGTGACGTCGAGGGCGACGCCGTCACGGGCGCGTCTGAGGGCGCGCCGCATGGCGTTGGTGGTCGGGCGTCCGCTCTGGGGATCGGTCATGGACCGAGCATACGAGCGAGAGCCGCGCCCCGGACCAGGGCCTCGGCGAGGCGGGTTGCCGGCCGGGCGGGCTCCCGACGGGACGGGGCGGAGCGGGGCGGGCTCGCCATGAGTCGGGCGCCGGGGCACGCCGGCCCTGCTCATGCTGTGACACGCTCCCGGTCCCCGGCCCGCCTCCCGGCACGGGACGGCGGCCCGGGGACCGGCACAGGGCGATGGGGCCCGGGGCCCGGCCGTGCCGACGGGGCGCCGGACGGGGCCGCGCATGGGGCCCGGGCCCGCCGTCCCGTGTCGGGCGCGGCCGGGTGTGCCGTACGGTCCGCTACAAGAACTCCGCGTACGCGTCCAGCGCCCGGAGCACCTCCGCCTCCTGGGCGGGCGGCAGTTGCAGCACGACCTCCTCGATGCCGAGGTCCGCGTAGTGCGCCAGCTTTCCCCGGTTCGGGGCCACCGCGTACGGGACCACCTGGAGGTGCTTCGGGTCGCGGCCGGCCGCCTCCCAGGCGGTGCGCAGCTTCGGCAGCGACTCCGTGAGGCCGCCTCCGCCGATCGGGAGCCAGCCGTCGGCGTGCCGAGCGATGTGGTCGAACAGCCTCGGGCCCGCCGCGCCGCCGAACAGCGTGCGGGGGCCGTTCACGGGGCCGCGTGGACGCTGCACCGGCTTGGGGTACGCGTGACTGGCCCGGACCGAGCCGAACTCGCCCTCGTACGCGGTCGGTTCGTCCTCCCACAGTGCGCGCATCAGGGCCAGGCGGTCGTGGGTGAGCGCGCGGCGGGCCGGCCAGTCCACCCCGTGGTCGGCGGCTTCCTCGACGTTCCAGCCGTAGCCGACGCCCAGCGTGAACCGGCCGCCGGAGAGGTGGTCGAGGGTGGCGATCCGCTTCGCCAGGTCGATCGGGTCGTGCTGGGCGACGAGCGTGATGCCGGTGCCGAGGTCGAGGTGTTCGGTGACGGCGGCGGCCTGGGCGAGGGCGACGAAGGGGTCCAGGGTGCGGCCGTACTCGGACGGGAGTTCGCCACCCATGGGGGCGGGGGTCTCCCTGCTCACCGGGATGTGGGTGTGCTCGGGCAGGTAGAGCCCGGAGAACCCGCGCTGTTCGAGCTCACGGGCGAGCCTCAGCGGCGTGATCGTCTCATCGGTGAGGAAGATCGTCGTGGCGATCCGCATGGGAAAGGACACCTCCGTCGTGGTCGGTCCGGTGACGGCCCCAACGTATGCCGTACGACGCGCGAAACCGAGCGCCTCGTCGGTTCATGACACCCGCCGGATCCCAGCGGTCCATGAGGGAAACCCTGGAGGAATTCAGGTGTGCCTGCCCTGAGTTTCTCTATCCGGTGCGCCCCGCTTCCCGCATCCGGTGCGCCTCGCCGCCAGGAGGGTCACAGTGGAAGAAGGGGCACCGGGGGCTGCCGGAGGAGGTGTCGGGATGAACACGACCGACGCGGGAGACGAACGGCTCCGACCCCCCGGCGGACGCTCCGGGGACGACGCACGGCACGCCGGAGCGGCACGGCGAGCAGCACGGGGCTCCGGGGCGTCGGCGGCGTCGGCGCCTTGTTTCGTCGTGCAGATCCACCAGGCGCGGCGCATGCACTTCGACTTCCGGCTGGAGGTCGGCGGGGTGCTGAAGTCGTGGGCGGTGCCGCGCGGCCCCTCGGAGAATCCGCGCGAGCGGCGGCTGGCCGTCGCCACACAGGACCATCCGCTGGAGTACCGCACCTTCGAGGGCGTCATCACGAAGGGCCGGTACGGCGGCGGCACGGTGATCGTCTGGGACCAGGGCATCTACCACCCGCTCAGCCACGACCGATGGGGCACCCCCGTGCCGTTCGAGCAGGCGCTGGAGGACGGGCACGCCACCTTCTGGCTGGACGGCATCAGGCTGCACGGCGAGTTCGCCCTGACCCGTTTCAAGGGCGGCAGCGGGCACGACGTCCCGGGCGAGGAGGTGTGGCTGCTGATCAAGGCCAGGGACGGGCAGGCCACGCACGACGGACCGGACGCCCCCGACCCGTACCTGGCCCGCTCCGCCCGTACCGGCCGCACCCTGGCGCAGGTCGCCGCCGAGGAAGGAGGCGGGGCCCCGTGACCGCGCGCGACACCCCGAGCGCGCGCGAGACCGTGGAAACCCTGCTCGACCGCCACGGGACCACGTACGCGGCCGAGGCCGGCATCCGGCTGCGCAACACCCCGCAGTCGCTGTACCAGCTCCTGGTGCTCAGCGATCTGCTCAGCGCCCGCATCCGGGCGTCGGTGGCGGTGGCGGCGGCCCGTGCGCTGTTCGCCCACGGCCTGCGCTCCCCGGACCGGATGCGGGACGCGACCTGGCAGGAACGCGTCGACGCGCTGGGCGAGGGCGGCTACCGCCGCTACGACGAGCGGACCGCCACCCAGCTCGGCGAGGGCGCGGAGCGCCTGCTCGACGACTACGGGGGTGATCTGCGGCGGCTGCGCGCGGAGGCCGACGGGGATCTGGACGTACTGCGGGCCGGGCTGCGCCGGACCCCGGGCATCGGCCCGGCCGGGGCGGACATCTTCCTGCGCGAGGTGCAGGCCGTATGGCCGGAGACGGCCCCCTTCGTGGACGGGAAGGCCCTCCAGGGCGCGGAGAGGCTCGGGCTTCCCACCTCACCGGCGAGGCTCGCGCGGCTGGCCGAGGAGGCGGAGCGCGGCGGACGGGCCGGGCGGGGCCGCCGGAGCGGGCAGGGGTCGCGGGATCGGGAGGCCACCGGGCCCGAGGACGGGACCGCGGCGCTCGCGGCGGCCCTGGTGCGGGCCGCCCTGGACAAGCACGTCGTGGAGGACGTCATCGAGCACGCCGCGTGAGGCGGGCCCCAGGAACGGCCGGCTGCGGGAACGCCGGCCCGAGCGGCGCCGGGCCGGGTGACGCCGGGCCGGAAAGGTCGCCCGGGAACACCGGCCCGGAAGGGTCGCCCGGGCGGCGCCGGGCCGGGTGACGCCGGCCCGGGAAGGCTCGTGCCCGGGGGCCTCAGTCCGTCACGACGAGCGCCGGGGTCTCCTTGGTCAGCACCTCGCCGCGGAAGAAGGCCGGGCTGTGGCGCTTCATCATGAGCATCAGCACCAGGCCGAGCAGCAGCAGTCCGACGCCGATCACGAACACCGAGCCGACCCCGAGGACGGACGAGCCGGAGCCGTACGCCGGGTTCCACATGTCGCACAGGGTCTTGACGAAGACCGCGCTGAGCAGGATGCCGCCGACGACCGGGAACAGGCCCTTGAAGGCCAGGTCGCGGAACGAACGGGTCAGGTCGGCGCGGAAGTACCAGGCACAGGCGAAGGCCGTCAGCGCGTAGTAGAAGCAGATCATGAGGCCGAGCGCGTAGATCGTGTCGACCAGGACGTGCTCGCTGACCAGGGTCATGACCGCGTAGAAGATGCCGGTCGCCACGCCCGCCGTGATCGTGGCCTTCCCCGGGGTCCGGAAGCGCGGGTGGACGCGGGCGTAGGAGGCGGGCAGCGCCTCGTACGTGGACATCGCCAGGACCGTGCGGGCCACCGGGATGAAGGTGGTCTGGAGGCTCGCGGCGGCGGAGGCCAGGACGGCGACGAACAGCAGGATCCCGAGGCCGGGGCCCATCACCGGACCGGCGAGCGCGGCGAAGACGTTGTCGGAGGTGTCCGGGTTGGCCAGGCCGAGCCCGGATTCGCCGGAGCCGACGGCCATCTGGGCGGCGATGCCCGTCGCCAGATAGGAGCCGACGAGCACGACCATCGCGATGAGGGCGGCGCGCCCGGGGGTCTTCTCGCTGCCGACGGTCTCCTCGTTGGCGGTCAGACAGGCGTCCCACCCCCAGAACATGAAGATCGACAGCGACAGCCCCGCCGTGAACGTCGCGAAGGACTCCACCGCGAACGGGTTCAGCCAGGACCAGGAGAACTCCAGCGAGGTGGCGAACTCGCCGCTGCCCGCCTTCTGCACCGCCATCGCCACGAACACCGCGAGGACGACGAGTTGGAGTCCGACCAGGGCGTACTGGACGCCCTTGGTGGCGGTCATGCCCCGGTAGCTGATCGCCGTGGCGACCGCGATCAGGGTCAGGCAGGTCAGGATGTGGACGGGCTTGTTGTCGTCCAGGGCGGCGATCGAGGGGTTGCCCGTGACCTCGCCCGCGAGGAGCCAGAAGTACGAGGTCGCGACGCCCGCGAGGTTGGACAGGACGATGATCGTCGCGATGACCAGGCCCCAGCCGCACATCCAGCCGACGCGCGGGCCGAACGCCTTCACCGTCCAGGTGAAGGAGGTTCCGCAGTCGGGCACGGCCTTGTTCAGCTCGCGGTACGCGAAGGCGACGAGCAGCATCGGCAGGAAACCGGCCAGGAAGACGGCGGGCATCTGCAGCCCGACCTCGCCCGCGGTGGAACCGAGGGTGGAGGTGAGGCAGTAGACGGGGGCGACGGTGGAGACGCCGATGACGGCGCTTCCCATCAGGCCGACGGAGTTCCCGCCCAGGCCCTTGCCGCGTACTCCGTCGCCGCGCGCACCGCCGTCGGCCGGGGCGGCTCCCCGTACCGTGTCTCCGGCCTGCGGCCGCACGTCCAGGTGTGTCATGAAAGGGACGTTAAGCCCTGCGATTTCCACATCCGGATTATGAGACTCCGCCGTCTCATCCTTGAATTTTTCGTTACGGACCGGCGAAGTTGGCCCCAATCGAAGGCGAATGACCCACAATGCCTGCTGATACGAAGGTCGACTCGACTCACGACACCGTACGGGAATCGCACCACTGTCCGTTTTGCGTGCATTCAAAAATTTCCCGTGGGTGTCCGCTCAGCGGACACCCACGGCGGTACGGGGCCTCAGCCGGGCCAGACGATCGCCTGGAGTTCGCTGTACGCGTGCAGTGCGTACGAGCCGACGTCGCGGCCCACCCCGCTCTTCTTGAACCCTCCGAACGGGGCCTCCATGTTCCGTCCGACGGTGTTCACGCCGACCCCTCCGGCGCGCAGCCGGCGGGCGATCCGGAAGGCCCGGGCCACGTCCGAGGACCAGACGTAGTCGATCAGTCCGTAGTCGCTGTCGTTGGCCAGCGCGATGCCCTCCTCCTCGTCGTCGAAGGGGACGACCACGACGACCGGTCCGAAGATCTCCTCGCGGACGACGCGCATGTCGTTGGTGCAGTCGGCGAGGAGGGTGGGGGCGACGTAGAAGCCACGCTCGAATCCGCGGCCGGAGGGCCGCTCGCCCCCGGTGACGATGCGCGCGCCCTCCTCGCGGCCGAGTTCGACGTACGACTCGACACGGTCACGGTGGGCGGCGGAGACGACCGGGCCGACGACCGTGCCCCGGTCCGTGGGATCGCCCACCGTCAGCCGGTCCGCGTACGCGGCGAGCCTGCCGAGCAGGGCGTCGTGGACGCCGCGCTGGACGAGCACCCGGGTCGGCGCGGTGCAGATCTGGCCGCTGTAGAAGGAGAAGGTGGTGCCGATGCCCGCCGCGGCGGAGTCGAGGTCGGCGTCGTCCAGCACGACGGCGGCCCCCTTCCCGCCCAGCTCCATCAGCTGCCGCTTCATGGCGCGCCCGCAGACCTCGCCGATGCGCCGGCCGACGGCGGTGGAACCGGTGAAGCTGACCATGTCGACGTCCGGCGCGTCGACGGCGGCCTCGCCCGCCTCGGGGCCGGAACCGGTGACGACGTTGACGACGCCCGCCGGGACACCCGCCGCCTCCAGCGCCTCGGCCATCCGGTAGACGGAGAGCGGGTCCTGCGGCGCGGGTTTCACGACGACCGTGTTGCCCATGGCCAGCGCGGGGGCGATCTTCCCGGCCGGGTTGGCCCAGGGGTTGTTGTACGAGGTGATACAGGTGACGACGCCCACCGGCTGACGCACCGCGAGCGCGCCGAAGACGCCCGCCCGGCCCATCGGCCCGGCCTCGTTGATCTGCGGCACGACCGGCTCCTCGACCGGCTCCAGGGCACCCCTGGCGTACCGGCGGAAGCGGGCGGCGCCGACGGCGACCTGCATGCCCCGGGCGGTTCCCGTCGTGGCGCCGCTCTCCGCCTGGGCGAGCGCGGCGTGGGCGGGGAGGTCGCGCAGCATCAGATCGGCGGCCCGGTCCAGGATCGCGGCCCGCTCCTCGGGGCGGGTGCGCGACCAGCCGTCCAGCGCCTCTCGGGCGGCGGCGGCCGCCGCGTGCACCTGCTCGCGGCTCGCCTCGGGGGCGAGGCCGACGACCTCCTCGGTGGCCGGGTTCACGATCTCGTAGTGGCCGAGGTCCGGTTCGGTCCACCGGCCGCCGATGAAGAGGCGCCGCTCCGTCCGGTTCCCGTCGCTCATGCGGTGCTCACCGTCCGGGTGTCGCGGCCGGAGCGGAGCACCGTGCCGGGGACCGCGCCGGTCACCTTGTCGTCGCGCAGGGTCTCGACCCCGTTGACGCGGACCGACACGATGCCGATGGCCCTGGAGTCGAGGCGGGGGCTGTCGCCGGGCAGGTCGTGGACGAGGGTGGCGGGTCCGGCGTCGACGCGTTCGGGGTCGAAGAGGACGAGGTCGGCGTGGAAGCCCTCCTCGATCCGCCCCCGCTCGCGCAGCCCGAACAGCCGGGCCGGGTCGTCCGTGAGCATCCTGACCGCCTGTTCCAGGGGTACGAGCCCGCGTCGGCGCAGGCAGTCCCCGAGGAACCGGGTGGTGTACGGGGCACCGCACATGCGGTCCAGGTGGGCACCGGCGTCGGAGCCGCCGAGCAGGACGTCCTCGTGCTCCCAGGTCTGTCGCCGCAGCTCCCAGGAGGCGGGGTCGTTGTCCGTGGGCATCGGCCACAGCACGGTGCGCAGGTCGTCCTCGGCGCAGATCTCGACCAGGCAGTGGAAGGGGTCCTGGCCGCGTTCGGCGGCGATGTCGCCGACGACCCGGCCGGTCAGCCCTTCGTTGGCGGCGCTGTAGGTGTCCCCGATGACGTACCGGCCGAAGTCGGCGAGGCGGCGGAATACCCCGGCCTCCTTGCTGTCGGCGCGGCGCAGCATCTCGGCGCGGGTGGCGGGGTCGCGGAGCCGTTCGACGCGCTCGGGTACGGGCAGGGCGAGGATCTCGCCCCAGCCGGGTATGAGGTTGAGGGCGCAGAACGTGCCGAGCGACATGTTCATGGGCGTGAGGATCGGCATGGTGAGCGCGACGATCCGGCCCCCGGCCCGGCGGGCGCGTTCGCTGGGAACGAGCTGGCGGGGCACGCGTTCGGGGACGGCGGCGTCGATGGTGAGGACGTTCCAGTTCAGCGGGCGCCCGGCGGCGGCCGTCAGGTCGACGAGGAGGTCGATCTCCTCGTCGGAGAACTGGTCGAGGCAGCCCGCGACGATCGCTTCGAGCTGGGTGCCCTCGTGTTCGCCGACCGCGCGGGCGAGGGCGAGGAGCTCCTCGGGGAGGGCGTGCCGGGAGGCGACCGGCTTCCCGTCGCCGTCGGAGTGGGTGGAGGACCGGGTGGTGGACAGCCCCCAGGCCCCGGCGTCCATGGCGTCGTGGAACAGCGCGAGCATGGCGTCGAGCTGTTCGGGCGTGGGCTGTCCGCCGATCGCGTCGGCGCCCATGACGTGCCTGCGCAGGGCGCAGTGGCCGACCATGAACCCGGCGTTGACGGCGATCCGTCCTTCGAGTGCGTCGAGGTACTCGCGGAAGCTGGACCAGGACCAGTCGACGCCCTCCTCCAGCGCCGCCAGGGCCATGCCCTCCACCCGCGCCATCATGCGGCGGGTGTAGTCGGCGTCCTCGGGCCGCTGCGGGTGGAGCGGGGCGAGGGTGAAGCCGCAGTTGCCACCGACGACGGTGGTGACGCCGTGGTTCATGGACGGGGTGGCGTACGGGTCCCAGAACAGCTGGGCGTCGTAGTGGGTGTGCGGGTCGACGAAGCCGGGGGCGAGGACGAGTCCGGTGGCGTCCTCGCTGGTGACGGCCTCCTCGGTGAGGGTGTCCGGTTCGGCGACGACGGCGACGCGGCCGTCGCGGATGCCGACGTCGGCGCGGTACGAGGGGCCGCCGGTGCCGTCCACGACGGTCGCTCCGCGGATGAGGTGGTCGAGCATGACGGGGTTCCCTTCCGTGTTTCCAACCGCAGGTACGGATACGTCGACGGGCAGCCGGGCGGCCGGGGGCCCGGTACGCGGGGGCGGGCGGCCGGGGCGCGGCGGAGCGTGCGGCCGGGTGTGCGGCCGGGGTGCGCACGGCCGCGGTACGCACCCCGGCTCCACGCGGCGGCGGTCCGGGAAGACGCCGCCGGTCTCGTCGGCCCCTCCGAGGACCCCTTTCAGTCCCTCCGGCGATTGAGGAGCGGGGGTCCGGGGGCAGAGCCCCCGGTTATGGGAAGGGGCGGGCAGGGGAACAGCCCCGCCGCAGGCGACACGCCCCCGCACCGCCCCACGCCGCAGGCGACACGCGCTACGCGCGCCCCGCGGCCCGGAACCGTGAGGTCCGGTGCACCGGGTCCGTGTCGATCTTCGGAATCACGTGCTCACCGATCAGACGGATCGAGTTCAGCGTGTCCTCGCGGCTGATCCCGATCGGCAGCCCGAAGCTCAGCTGGTCCGCGCCCGCCTGCTCCCACCGCTTGCACTGGCGCAGCACCTCGTCCGGGTCGCCGCAGATCATCAGCTCCTCGGCGATCAGCAGCTCGATGATCTCCTCGGTGTACTCCGGCAGCAGCTCGGGCCACTCCGGAATGCCCTCCGGCCTGGGGAACGTGTCGTGGTAGCGGAACAGCAGCGACTGGAGGTGGTTGAGCCCACCGCCCACCGCGATCTCGACGGCCTTGGCGTGCGTCTCGGCGCAGATGGCGGTGGAGGTGACCATGACGTTGTCGTTGACGAAGTCCCCGACGGGCTCGGCCTCCTTGACGGCCGTCTTGTAGGACTCGACGACCCACTCCATGTCGGAGACCTTCTGCACGCTGAAGCCCAGCACGCCGAGCCCCTTCTTGCCCGCCATGGCGTACGAGGACGGCGACCCGGCCGCGTACCACATCGCCGGGTGCGATTTCCCGTACGGCTTGGGCAGGATCTTGCGCGGCGGCAGCGACCAGTGCTTGCCCTGGAAGCCGGCGTACTCGTCCTGGAGCCACATCTTGGGGAACTCCGCGATGGTCTCCTCCCAGAGTTCCTTGGTGTGGTTCATGTCGGTGACACCCGGCATGAAGCCCAGGATCTCGTGGCTGCCCGCCCCGCGTCCGGAGCCGAACTCGAAGCGCCCCTCGGACAGATGGTCGAGCATGGCGACCTTCTCGGCCACCTTGACCGGGTGGTTGACGGGGGCGAGCGGGTTGAAGATTCCGGAGCCGAGGTGGATGCGGTCGGTGGCGTGCGCGAGGTAGCCCAGGTACACGTCGTTGGCCGAGAGGTGCGAGTACTCCTCCAGGAAGTGGTGCTCGGAGGCCCAGGCGTACTTGAAGCCGGACTTGTCCGCCTGGATGACGTACTCGGTCTCCTCGATCAGCGCCTTGTGCTCTGCCTCGGGGTCGGTCCTGGCCCGCGCGGCGGGCACGTACCCCTGTACAAAGATCCCGAATTCCAAGGGGGTTCACCGTCCTCAGTCGCCCTGACTTTTCTGACGTACCGTCAGATCGTGATGCGTCCGACTGTTCCACCGCCCCCCGCACCCGTCAATACCTGACGCACCGTCAGATCCCTTCACCGGGGTCCGCTCAGAAGGGGCTGACGCCCGCCAGCCACCCGCCGTCGATGACGAACGGCTGCCCGGTGATGTACGAGGAGTCGTCCGAGGTCAGGAAGAGTGCCAGCGCCGCCACCTCCTGCGGCCTGCCGATCCGCCCCATCGGCACCAGCTTCCGGTACAGCTCGGCCACCGCCGCCGCGGTCTCCTCCGGGTCGGCGTCCGGGTCCAGGGCCGCCGGATTGGTCATGGCGGTGTCCACGGCGCCGGGGCAGACGGCGTTGACCCGTATGTTCTTGGCGGCCAGCTCCATCGCCGCCACCCGGGTCAGCCCGAGGACCGCGTGCTTGGTGGCGGCGTAGGCGCCCACGAACGCCATGCCGGTGAGCCCCGTGTACGACGCGGTGTTGACGACGGTCCCGCCGCCCGCGGCCTCGATCTCGGGCACGACGTGCTTGATCCCGAGGAACGCCCCGATCTGGTTGACCTGGACGACCTGCTGGAACTCCTCCAGCGGCGTGCTCACCAGTTCATTGAACCGGAGGATGCCCGCGTTGTTGACCAGCCCGTCGATCCTCCCGTACGCGCCCTTCGCGGCGGCGACGGCGGCCCGCCACTCGTCCTCCACGCCCACGTCCAGGTGGACGAACCGCGCGGCGTCCTTCCCGTGCTTCTCGCGCAGCTCCCCGGCCAGCGCCTCGCCCTGCTCGTCGAGCACGTCGCCGATCACCACCCGCGCGCCCTCCGCGACGAACAGCCGCGCCTCCTGCTCGCCCTGCCCGCGTGCCGCGCCGCTGATCAGCACGGTCCGCCCGTCCAGCTTGCCCATGTCCGAGTACCTCCTACGCGTCGAGATGAGGCGCGACCTCGGCGGCGAACGCCGCCATCTGGTCGGTCAGTTCGTCGCGGCTCCGGCTGCGGAACCGCACCTGGATCTGGTGGACACCCATGGCCGCGTACGCGCGCAGCGACTC
Source organism: Streptomyces sp. NPDC002476 (assembly GCF_042889785.1). Taxonomy (NCBI): domain Bacteria; kingdom Bacillati; phylum Actinomycetota; class Actinomycetes; order Kitasatosporales; family Streptomycetaceae; genus Streptomyces; species Streptomyces sp. NPDC002476. The sequence goes on from NZ_JBIARH010000024.1 coordinate 55,473, forward strand.
GGCGAGGGCCTGCGGCTTCCCGGTGAGGGTGCGCCGCCCGACGGGCCACCCCGGATCGCCGACGTACAGCGGCTCGGTGATCGCCCCGACGACGATCGGCTGCTCGATCCCGGCGGCCTCGCGCAGCTCCTTCAGCCGGGCGATCTGCGCGGGCAGCCGGTCCCGGGGGTCGCCCTGCGGCAGCCAGCCGTCGCCCCGCACCGCCGCCCGGCGCACGGCGGCGGGCGAGGAGCCGCCCACCCAGACGGGCACCCGCCCCTGTGCCGGACGCGGCAGCTGCCCCAGCCCGGAGAAGGCGAACCGCTCCCCGGCGAACTCCGGGTACTCCTCCGGCCCGAGGGCCGCCCTGAGCGCATCGACGGTCTCGTCGAGCAGCCCGCCCCGCCCCTCGAAGTCCGCGCCCAGCGCCCGGAACTCCTCCGGCACGTGCCCCGCCCCGACCCCGAGGACCAGCCGGCCGCCGCAGAGGTGGTCGAGGGTGGCGTACTGCTTGGCGGTGACCAGCGGATGCCGCAGACCGACAACGGCCACATGGCTCATCAGCAGCACCCGCTCGGTGATCCCGGCGAGAAAGGCGAGGGTGGCGACCGGGTCGTACCAGACGGTCCCCATGGCATCGGCGAGCCGGCGCGGGATCGCCACGTGGTCACAGCTCGCCAGATAGGCGAAGCCGGTGCGGTCGGCGGTACGGGCGATCTCGGCGAGGTCGGCGGGGGTCGCCGACGCCTCCCACCCCTCCGCGAAGATCGCGCTCTGCGACTGGATCGGGAGCTGCATTCCGTACGACAGCGGCCCGGTGGTCGTGATCGGCACCGAACGGCCTCCTTCCGTGGACCGAAGGAATCTGACACACCGTCACATCATCCTGCGGGGGCCATCGTCGTGCCTGACGCGCCATCACACAAGGGTCACGCCCCCGGCCCCGTCGGCACGGGCGGCGGGGCCGGATCGCGGTCATGACCGGATCAGCCGCGGGCCCTCTTGAACAGGAAATCGCCCTCGATCTCGATCCGGGTCGGGGGCTTGCTCCCGTCGTAGTAGTTCACGTCCTGCGTACGAGCCGTCCAGCGCAGCCGGAACCGATCGCCGTCACGGGAGAGGACGTTGATCCGGTTGTCTCGCAGCGGCTGGTGTTCGCAGTAGTACAGCAGCGACATGCACGAGTCCTCGTCGTCGTCCCGCACGCCCGGCATCACGAACTCCCGTCCCACCAGGGCGTCCACATCGATCCCGGGCAGCTCGACGCCGACCTCCGCCGTCGGCGCCATCCCCAGGGCCTCCGTGTCCTCGCAGCGCCGGGCGCCGTCGGAATCCGCCGCGACCTCGAACCAGAGCGTGACCGGGCCCTCGCTCCCCTCCGCCGCACAGACCCAGATGTCGGCGAACGCGATGCGGTACACCTCGTCCCCGTTGAACCGGTGCAGAACGAACCGGCCCCCGGAACGGTCCGCCCCTGCCGCACGCTCACGCATCCCGCGCCCTTCTCGTCCGTCCGACACCGCTCACGGTACCGATCGGGTCGACGAGGGACGCACGGAGTACGGCCGACGAGGCCGCCGGGAACGCCGAGCGCCGCACCGGGCGCCCGGCCATCGGCTGACGGCTGCCCTGCGTTTCTGAACCGTGCCCGATCAGGGAGCGGACGGAACGCGGACAGGGCGGCGGTGTCGGGCTACGGCTGTACGGTCCCGTCGGCGCGGTCATCGCGTTCGGTGTCCGCGTCGCCCTCGTCGTCGTCCCCTCCGGTCGCCGCACTCTCCGGTGCCGTGTTCCTGGGTGCCGCGCCCTGCCGCGGGGCGTCTTCCTCTTCCTCCTCGCCCGCCCGTTCGTCCGGTGCGGCCTGGACGCCGACGTCCTGGGAGGCGGACACGTTCTGGTCGATCGCGCCCCCGCCGCCGTCGTGGTCGCTGCCCGCCGTGCCCTTGCTCAGGGGGGCCAGCACATTGGCCGTGCGGTCGACTTCGAGCCAGGAATCGGCGTTGGAGTTGTCGATGGTGATCAAGGAGGGGCCGTGGTGTGTCTCCATTCCGCCGTCCGGGGCGTCGGCCCAGGCATGTCCGGCGGCCAACTGGCCCTGGCAGAGCAGGCCGAGAGCGGCCACCAGGACCGCACGCGCCTTGGATGAGTCGGCTGCCATGATCCGGTTCCTCTTTCCTCTGAGTCCTCTGATTCCCCGGGGTCCTCTGGGGCCCGTGGGTCCCCTGGGCCCGTGGGTCCTCGGGGTTCGGGTGCGCCGGGGCCACGAGGGGCGCGGGACGCGACACGGGGCCCCGGCGTACGGTCCGGGAGGCGGTGGTCCGGGCCGTGCGGCCGTCCGGGTCCGGATCACCGCCTCCCGTGTCATCTGTGTCGAACGCCCTCGTCAGGCGACCGCGGGCTCGTGGACGGGGGCGGAGGCCGGGGCGGGGTGGTGCCTGCTGATGTTCCGCTCCAGCAGTTCCGTCGACCGCCGCACCCCGATTCCCTCGACCGGATCGAACTCGGGAAGCCGCCCGTCGGCCCGCTTGAGGTCCGCCAGCGCGGTGTCGATCGCGGAATGCGCGGCGAACAGGCAGGGAGTGCTGTAGATGGCCACCTGGCAGTCCAGCTCGGTCAGTTCGGTGAGCGAGAGACGGGGCGACTTGCCGCCCGCGATCTGGTTGAACAACAGCGGCTTGTCACCGATCACCTGGCGGATTCGCTTGATCCACTCGATGCTGCGGACCCCGTCGACCAGGACGACGTCGGCGTCCGTCCCGGCCAGCGCCTCGGCCCTGCGCAGGATCTCGTCCTCCTCCGTGGCGTCCGTGCGGGCGACGACCACCAGGTCCTGGCGGCTCTCCAGCACGAGGTCGAGCTTCTCCAGGTACTCCTCCAGCGGCAGCACCTGCTTCCCGTCCGCGTGACCGCACCGGCGGGGGCGCTTCTGGTCCTCCAGGATGACGCCGGAGGCGCCGATCCGCTCCAGCCGCTGCACCACGTGGCAGGCGACCTCCGGATCCACGTAACCGTCGTCGATGTCCACCAGCAGGTGGTGGGAGGGGAAGGCCAGCCGCAGCCGCTCCACGAAGGCCACCATGTCCGGCCAGGCGATGAACCCGATGTCGGGAAGCCCGTAGTGGGAGGCGGCGAAGCCGAATCCGGACACGAAGAAACCGTCGTAGTGCCGGGCCACGACGGACGCCGAGTACATGTCGTAGATGCCGATGAGCGGAGTCGTCCCCGGGGACCGGACTTCTTGCCTCAGCACACTTCCGTATCGCACAACTTCTCCTTTTTGACGCCTGGTTGGTTCATGGGTCGGGGAGCCGCCGCGTGGCCGCGAAGCCGGTCCGAGGTGCGACGGCCCCGTCCGGTGGGCCCGGATTCCGGGCGTCGCCGGACCGGAGTGACGGGACTTCGGCGGCGTGACGTGGCGGGCCGGGAGCCGCCGGGGCACGGGAGGCCGGATCGGGGCTCACGGATGTGGATGGTTCGGCGACCGGCCGGTACGGCAGATACGGGGACGCCGCTCCCCTGCGTCGGGCAGGCGACGGCGGCACCCGGTCCGCACGGGACTCGGTCCGTCCTCTTGCGAAGACGGGTATAGCTATACCGACATGACCGGCCCTTTACCGACGTGCACGCCGTCTTTTACCTTGCGTACGACACCCGCGGGTATGCGTCGGGCTCCTGTCGACGAGCCCGGTGACGAGGGACTTCCCGCCTCACGGCGGTCAGCCGGGAGGCCATCGCAGGGTCAATCGACTGCCTTGCGGAATAACCGAGTTGAGGGGTGCGTCACGTACGTTCCGTGCCACTCACACGTGTTGCCCGGAGCCTCGACCGGGGGGTGCCCGACCCGGCGCGACGGCCAGTACGTCGGCACGCGGGCCGCACGGATCAGCCGAAACGGTCGAACAGGCTCTCGACGTAGTCTTCCAGGCGGGCCGCGACTACGTCAGGGGTGAGGTCGGTCCGTCCGAGCTCCCGCCACGGAATCGCGGTCTTCTCCGCGTCCGGCGCGTAGGCAAGCGCGTCCAGCAGGCGCCAGTAGAGGTGGTCCGCGTCGCCGTCCGCCAACCGCCCGCCCGCAGACGTGTATTGATCGACGAAGCCCATACCGGTCGGTACGCCGTGCAGCAGGGAGAGGGCCGTCGAGCAGTGGGCGACGTCCAGGTCGGCGGGGCCCCACGAGGTCTCGACCCAGTCGACGACCCCGCTGACCCGGACGCCCGTCCCGGATTCGGCGAAGAGCACGTTGCCCGGGTGGAAGTCGCGGTGCAGGAACCGGGGCTCGTACGACGGCGGCTCACGGCGGATGACGTCGACCGCCCGCCGCCAGAGCCGGGGCCGCGCGGTCGCGGCGGGCACCCGCACCCGGTCCGGAGCGGTCCACGCCTCGTACGTACGCGGCCGGGTCGCGTCCGTCACCCGTACCGCGTGGATGTCGGCCAACTGCCGGGCCAGCAGCCCGATGCGGTCCGGCGCCCCGGCGTCGTCGACCCGTACCCGTCCGGGCAGCAGGGTCATCAGCAGTGAGGGATGGTCGCAGTGCTCGGCCCGGGCGTCGACGGCCACCAACCGCGCGGCCGGGACACCGGTGCCGTCCGCCAGCAGCCGCAGGATGTCCGCCTCGCGGCTGAGCAGCCCCGGGGCGTGCCGTACGTAGAAGGGCTTGACGAAGGACCGCAGCACGAGCGCCCGCGCACCCTGCGGCCCGGAGACGTCCAGCCGGCGCATCCACGAGGTCCAGCCGCCGCGCAACTGCTCGACACCTTCGATGCGTTCACCCGGTGCGAGACTCTTCTCGACCCACGTGCGCGTCGCCGCCCAGTTGGAACCGCGGTCCACCTCTTCGCCCATGTTCCGAGCCTACGCCGGGGGTTCGGGGACGACCGGGCCTCGGGACCTTTGGGCCCAGGGGCGTCCCGGCTGCCCGGGGCGCCCCTGGGCCCGCATCCGCCCGGGACGCCTCGCGTCGGCCGGGCGGATGCGGACCTGTCGTCAGCAGTTCGGAATCACTGTGCCGTTGTTGTCGCGGGCCTCGTCATTGCCCCAGCGCGACAGGTAGTACGCCGAGACGTACGCGCCGCGCCCGTTCTTGCCCGCGTACACCGTGTCCAGGTCGGTCTTCAGCCACCAGTGGTTGTAGCTGGAGCCCGAACCGACTTGGGCTCCCCACACCTTGCAGTACACGTAGTTCGTGCCCGCGTTGAGGACGCCCTGCGCGTCGGCCGTGTTGGGGGCCGCGTAGCCCGTGGCGTTGGCGAAGGTGTCCACCCAGTACTTTCCGGTGCCGCCGCCCCCGCAGCCGTTGTCGCTGGTCAGGTACTTGCTGTTGTACGAGCCGGGGTAGGGCGCCAGGGACTTCCCGTTGATCGCGATGGTCTGCCCGACACCGTTGTAGAGCTGCTCGTAGTGGATGTGGGCGCCGCTGCTGTTGCCGGTGGAACCGGTGGTGCCGATCTGCTGCCCCTGGGACACGGAGGCGCCGTCGGCGACGGAGTACGAGGCGAGGTGGAAGTAGTAGGTCTTCCAGCCGCCGCCGTGGTCGATGGCGATGTAGTTGCCGGCCCCGCTGGGCTGGGAGTAGCGGTATGCGGTCCCGCCGGACGAGGCGAGGACGGGGGAGCCGGCCGTGGTGCCGCCGTCGGCGCGTATGAAGTCGAGGGCCTGCCTGACCTCCGCCGAGTGGTGGCCGTAGGTCCAGGTCTGGCCGCAGGGGAACGGTGCCTTGAAGTTGGGTGCCGCCGCCGCGGGGGTCGCGGTGAGCAGACCCGCGACCAGGGCCACCAGGCCCAGCAGGGCGATACGTATCGAGCGCGTGCGCATGCGCGGATTTCCTCCGAGTCAGGATCCGGGATGTGGGGGGTGGCGTCGATCTGTGGAACGGGGCAAGCGTGCCGGAAGTCCTGGTTCCGCAGTAGACCCAACGGGCCCAGCCCAGGGCCCAAAGTGGGCCCTGGGACCCGCGGCGGAGGCCTTCCTCGACCTGCATCTGAAGGGCCGGCCCCAGCCGCTGCTGAACGGCCCCACACCCGCCAACCCGGAGGTCGTCTTCCAGCGGCCCTGAGCGCCGCACCCGCCCCGGGCCGCCGCACCCGCCCCGGAACGCGCCGTGGGCCCCTCCCCCGACTCCTGGAACCCAAGGAGCGGAGGAGGGGCCCACGCGCGGCGGGCTGCCGTCGGCTAAGCGGTGACCGGCACCCGCCGCGGCTCGGCGTCACGCGCCTCCGAGCCGCCGGAGTCACCGGAGTCGTCGAAGTCGTCGGAGCCGTCGGAGCCGTCGACCGGGGAGGACGAGGCCGTGGCGTACGCCTCGTGGTCGAGGATCTTCTCGCGCGCCGAGACGATCACCGGGACCAGCGCCTGACCGGCCACGTTCGTGGCCGTCCGCATCATGTCCAGGATCGGGTCGATCGCCATGAGCAGACCGACGCCCTCCAGCGGGAGGCCCAGCGTCGACAGAGTCAGGGTCAGCATGACCGTCGCGCCGGTGAGACCGGCGGTGGCCGCCGAACCGATCACCGAGACGAACGCGATCAGGACGTAGTCACCGACGTTCAGCTGCACGTCGAAGATCTGCGCGATGAAGATCGCCGCGAGCGCGGGGTAGATCGCGGCGCAGCCGTCCATCTTGGTGGTCGCGCCGAACGGGACCGAGAAGGACGCGTACTCCTTCGGGACGCCGAGGCGCTCGGTGACCTTCTGGGTGACCGGCATCGTGCCGACCGAGGAGCGGGAGACGAAGGCCAGCTGGATCGCCGGCCAGGCACCCTTGAAGAACTGGATCGGGCTGAGCTTGGCGACCGTGGCGAGCAGCAGCGGGTACACCCCGAACATCACCAGGGCGCAGCCGATGTAGACATCGGCGGTGAACGTCGCGTACTTGCCGATCAGGTCCCAGCCGTAGTCGGCGATCGCGTAGCCGATGAGGCCGACGGTGCCGATCGGGGCGAGCCGGATGACCCACCACAGCGCCTTCTGGAGGAGTTCCAGGACGGACTCGCTGAGCGTGAGGATCGGCTGGGCCTTCTCACCGAGCTTGAGCGCGGCGATGCCGGCGACGGCGGCCATGAACACGATCTGGAGCACGTTCAGTTCGGTGAACGGGGTGATCACGTCGTTCGGGATGATGCCGGTGAGGAAGTCGAGCCAGGATCCGGCGTGCTGCGGCAGCTTGCCGTCCTTCGGCGTGAGGCCGGTCCCGGCACCCGGGTTGGTCACCAGGCCGATCGCGAGACCGATGGCGACCGCGATCAGCGAGGTGATCATGAACCAGAGCAGGGTGCGGGTGGCCAGCCGGGCGGCGTTGTTGACCTTGCGCAGGTTGGTGATCGACACCAGGATCGCGAAGAAGACGAGCGGTGCGACGGCCAGCTTCAGCAGCTGGACGAAGAGGTGGCCGACCTTGTCGAGCGTGGTGTGGAGCCAGTCGATGTCGTAGCTGCGGGCGATCCACCCGAGGACGACACCGAGGACGAGACCGGCGACTATCTGGGCCCAGAACGGGACCTTGGGTATGCGGGAACCGGAACCGGAACCGGAACCGGAACCGGAACCGGAACCGGAACCGGACGGGCTGTCGGTGGCGGCGGTGGACGCGGGGGTCGCGGACACGGACACACTCCAGATGTGACGCATCGGGGCGCACGAGGACGCCGTGCGGGAGGACGTTGTACGGGGACGGGGGGTGCGGCGCCCGCGTCGGGGCGGCGCCGCCGCATGGTGCCGGTTCGAACGCTGTCTCAGAGGCTGCGGCGACAGACCGCGTTCATGCGCGGCCGACAGACCGCGGACATGCAGCGGCAGAGATCGACATGCAGGCGCGCCACGAGCGGGACGCTCGCGGCTTCGTGAGGGCGCACCGCTGTCTTCATGCCAATCACGTTAACACTTGAACTTTGAGGACCTCAAAGGTCTTCTTTGGGTGCGGGTGCGGGACCGGGGCCGCCCGCGCACACGAACAACCGCCCCGCGCACGCGAACACCCCGCGCACGCAGGCGGGAACGACGGAACCCCGGTGCCGGAGCAACTGCTCCGGCACCGGGGTTCCGTCAAAGGTGTGAGGAACCTTACGCGGCCCGCGCGGACGGACTCACGCCGTTCCGGGCGCCTCGCCACGGCCCTCGCGGGCCGACGTGGTCCCACGCGGCACTCGTCACGGTCCCGCGGTCCTCACCGCGGCCCTCACGGGGCGACGCTGTCCTCGCGGGTGCGGTTCTCCTCGAGGCGCCGCTTGGCCCGCTCGATCCTGGGCGCGATCTGGGCGGACATCTCGTCACGCTGCTTGCGCAGCAGCACGAAGCTGAGCGGCGCGGACAGGATCAGGGCGAGGAGGATCACCCAGAAGGGGTTGGAGTCGCGCACCCCGGAGGGAACCAGGCCGAAATGGACGGCCACGGCTGCGACCACGAAGCAGCCGACGAAGATGCTGAGGCGCATCGCGGTGTACCGAATGGTCGCGCTCGGCCTGGCAGCGGACACAGTTGGCCCCTTTCTCGACGTACGACGGTCCTGCAATCCTGCCCGACCAGTGAAGCATGCCCCGGAATCGAGCACTTCGGAGGGCCGCGCCAAAAGGGCGCGGGGCCCGTTCCGAAGCCGCGCGGGGCGGCGCGGCCCGGTACGCGAGAGAGCCCCGGCCGGTCGGCCAGGGCTCTCGCACCGCTCATCGGGACTGGTACGCCGGAAGGGGCACCAGGGCTGTCAGACGCGCATCGGCTGCGGCGACTCGCGCCGCTCGGTGTCCGGGCCCGGGTACTCGCGGATGATCTCGTACCGGGTGTTGCGCTCGACGGGCCGGAAGCCCGCGTCGCGGATCAGGTCGAGCAGGTCCTCGCGGCTGAGCTTGTTCGGGGTGCCGTAATTGTCCGCGTCGTGGGTGATCTTGTACTCGACGACCGAGCCGTCCATGTCGTCCGCGCCGTGCTGGAGCGCGAGCTGGGCGGTCTGCACGCCGTGCATCACCCAGAAGACCTTGACGTGCGGGACGTTGTCGAACAGGAGCCGCGAGACCGCGAAGGTCTTCAGCGCCTCGGCACCGGTCGCCATCGTCGTGCGCGCCTGGAGCCTGTTGCGGATCTTGCCGTCCTTCATGTCCACGAAGTCGTGCTGGTAGCGCAGCGGGATGAAGACCTGGAAGCCGCCGGTCTCGTCCTGGAGCTCACGCAGCCGCAGCACGTGGTCGACGCGATGCCGGGGCTCCTCGATGTGCCCGTACAGCATGGTCGCCGGGGTCTTGAGCCCCTTCTCGTGCGCCAGGCGGTGGATACGCGACCAGTCCTCCCAGTGGGTGTCGTGGTCCACGATGTGCTGCCGGACCTCCCAGTCGAAGATCTCCGCGCCGCCGCCGGTCAGCGACTCCAGACCGGCCTCGATCAGCTCGTCGAGGATCTCGGAGGCGGAGAGCCCGGAGATGGTCTCGAAGTGGTGGATCTCGGTGGCGGTGAACGCCTTGAGGGAGACCTGCGGCAGGGCCTCCTTCAGCGCGCCGAGCGAGCGCGGGTAGTAGCGCCACGGCAGGGTGGGGTGCAGCCCGTTGACGATGTGCAGCTCGGTGAGGTTCTCGCCCTCCATCGCCTTCGCGAGCCGGACCGCCTCCTCGATGCGCATGGTGTACGCGTCCTTCTCGCCCGGCTTGCGCTGGAACGAGCAGTAGGCGCACGAGGCCGTGCACACATTGGTCATGTTCAGGTGCCGGTTGACGTTGAAGTGGACCACGTCACCGTTCTTGCGGGTGCGCACCTCGTGGGCGAGGCCGCCGAGCCAGGCCAGGTCGTCCGACTCGTAGAGGACGATGCCGTCCTCACGGGTCAGCCGCTCCCCCGCGCGGACCTTCTCCTCCAGTTCGCGCTTGAGCCCGACGTCCATGCGGCTGCCTCCCAGTTGTCGACGTGCTGTGCCGTTCCCGGCGACACCGGGAACCCCTCCCCGGCGGCACCGGGGCCTTCCCGGCGGTACCGGGCGAAACCCCCGGGCGCCCGGGGGTTCCACCACGTTACGCCTAGCGCCGCTCCCGGCTACGCCCACCCCGTCGCTCCGCCCGGCGCACGCGCTCGTGGCACTGGCCGAAAGCCCACGCAGCGCCGCTACGAGATCTTCCGGCCGCCTTGCGACCGCACCCACCGGACCGGACGGCGCTCCTTCCGGGCAAGGGCTGCCGCTCCCGGCACTACATCTCCTCGGGGAGCTCCCCGACCCGGTTCTCCCACTTGGTGGAGAGCACGATCGTGGTACGGGTGCGCGAGACGCCCTTCGTGCCGCTGAGGCGGCGGATGGTCCGCTCCAGCCCGTCCACGTCACCGACCCGCACCTTGAGCATGTACGAGTCGTCGCCCGCGATGAACCACGCGTCCTCGATCTCCGCGAGGTCCTTCAGCCGGCGCGCCACGTCCTCGTGATCGGCCGCGTCGGAGAGCGAGATGCCGATCAGGGCCGTGACGCCGAGCCCCAGGGCCGCGGCGTCGACGGTGGCGCGGTACCCGGTGATGACACCGGCGGATTCCAGCCGGTTGATCCGGTCCGTGACGCTGGGCCCGGAGAGCCCCACCAGCCGTCCCAGCTCGGCGTACGAGGCCCTGCCGTTCTCCCTGAGTGCCTGGATGAGCTGCCTGTCCACCGCGTCCATGTGACTGAAACCTTCCATTGTTCAGCAGTATCGCGAGTTTACGTGTAGAATCTAAGGCATGCAGGCTTCATCGCCTGCAAAAGTTCCCGTACATCCAAAAAATGCTTTCGAATCTTCAGGAGTGAGAACACCGTGTACTCGATCGAGATGGCCTACGCCCGTATGCGCGAGCTGCAGGACCTGGCCAACCGCTCGCGTGCCCACCAGCCCGCCGCCGCGCGTCGCATCGACCGCGCCCGTATCGCGCGCGCCCCGAAGAAGCGCTGACCACGGGCCCGACGGCCCCGTACTCGCACTCGCCGGACTCCGCGGGCCAGGTCCTACACGCCGCGGGAGCCACCACCGAGTTCTCCCTCCCACCGGCGGTACAGGTCGTGCGGCACCCCCGCCGCGTCCAGTACCCGCCCCGCGACGAAGTCCACCAGATGCTGGATGTGCGTCGCCCCCGCGTAGAAGCCCGGAGAGGCGGGCAGCACCACGGCGCCCGCCTCGTCCAGGCTCACCAGGTGCTTCAGCGTCTGCCCGTTCAACGGGGTCTCCCGCACGGCGACGACCAGCTTGCGCCGCTCCTTGAGCGTCACGCTCGCGGCCCGCTGGAGCAGATCCTTCGACAGCCCGAGCGCCACCCCGGCCACGCACGCCGTCGAGGCCGGCACGATGAGCATCCCCTTCGCCGGGTACGACCCCGAGGACGGCCCCGCGCCGAGATCACCGGCCGCCCAGTGCCGTACCCGCTCGATCTCCGCCCCGCCCACGTCGAAGGTGTGCGGCTTCCCGTCCGCCCCGCGCGCCAGCCAGGTCCGCAGATCCTCGCGCCAGTGCGCGTCGCGGAACGCGATCCCGGTCTCGTCCAGCAGCGTCAGCCGCGACGCCCGGCTCACCACCAGATCCACGCTCTCGCCCGCGGCCAGCAGACCGCGCAGCACGGCGGCGGCGAAAGGAGTGCCCGAAGCGCCGGAAACCCCCACGATCCAAGGCTGTCGCCGCTGCTGACTCACTGAAATCCCGGATTCCACGCCCCCGAGCCTATCCGGCCGCACGGCGCAGGAACCGAGCGAGGGGCGTCGGGCGTTCTGACTGACGGAAGACGGTTGAAGGACGGACCGAATCGGCGACGACACCGGACGCGGGGGACCACGATGACCGCATGGCCGAATCGCAGCGCCGGCCCGGGCCGGGCGCAGGCGCCGGCGTGGGGCCGGGCCGACCGGGCGAAGGCCGCGGCCAAGCTGATGCTGGGGTGGGTGGCGTTCCTCTGGGTGCTCGAAGTCGTCGACGTGTCGACGGGCCACGCGCTGGACACGTACGGGATCGAGCCACGCCACCCCGCCGAACTGCTGGACATCGTGCCCGCGGCCTTCATCCACTTCGGCTTCGGCCACGTCGCGTCCAACAGCGTGCCGCTGCTGGTCTTCGGCTTCCTGGCCGCGCTGGGCGGCATCCGCCGCTTCGCGGCCGTCGCCGCGCTGATCATCGTGGTGGACGGCCTCGGCGTCTGGCTGCTCTCCCCCGCCCACTCCAACACGGCGGGCGCCTCCGGACTCGTCTTCGGCCTCTTCGGCTATCTGCTGGTCCGCGGCTTCGTCGACCGCAGACCGCTCGACATCGGGATCGGCCTGCTGGTCGGCGCGATATGGGGCTCGTCGATCCTGCTGGGGATATCCCCCGCCAACACCTCGGTCAGCTGGCAGGGGCACCTGTTCGGGCTGGCGGCGGGCGTCGCGGCGGCGTTCGTGTTCCGCCGCCGCGCCGGCCGCACCGCCCGTACCGGCCGCGGGGACGACGCGACGGCCACCCCGTTCCTGCCCTGACCGGACCCCCGACCGAGGGCCCTGACCGGGGGCGTGCCCGCGCGTCCGGGTCAGTGGCGCGAGGAGGGCCGTGACGCGCGCCGAGGCCCGATCGGGCCTCGGCGGCGGGAAGCACGGACGTGTCGGTCCTCGGCGCACCGGCCAAGAAGGGCGGCCCGGCGCTCCGCTCCCAGCCGTGGCCCGACCCGCTCGGCGCCCCGCCTACACCGTCAGGCCGCGCACCACCAGGTCCAGCAGGGCGCACACGAACAGCGCTATCCCGATGAAGCCGTTGACGGAGAAGAACGCCCGGTTCAGCCGGGACAGGTCGTGCGGACGCACCACCCGGTGCTCGTACACGAAGGCGACGGCGACGACCGCCATGCCGATCCAGTACAGCACCCCCGCCTCGGTGGCCAGGCCGAACCAGACCAGCAGCACCGTCGTCACCACGTGGGAGACCCGCGCCCCCCACAGCGCCGCCGGGATCCCGAACCGGGCCGGCACCGACCGCACCCCGTGCGCCCGGTCCGCCTGCACGTCCTGGCACGCGAAGATCAGGTCGAAACCGCCGATCCAGATCCCGACCGCGAGACCGAGGATCAGCGCCTCCCACGACCAGCTGCCCGTCACCGCGAGCCAGGCACCGACCGGGCCCATGGCCTGCGCGATGCCGAGGATGGCGTGCGGGTAGGTGGTGAACCGCTTGCCGTACGGGTACACCACCATCGGCACGACCGCGACCGGCGCCAGCGCCAGGCAGAGCGGGTTCAGCAGGGCGGCTGCGCCCAGGAAGACCACGACGGCGACGAGCGCCCCCGTCCACGCCGAGCGCACGGACACCGCGCCGGTGACCAGTTCCCGGTTCGCGGTGCGCGGATTGCGGGCGTCGATCTCCCGGTCGATGATCCGGTTGCAGGCCATGGCGAACGTCCGCAGCCCCACCATCGCGACGGTGACGAGCAGCAGCTCCACCCAGTGGACCGACTTGTCGGCCCGGAACATCGCGGTCAGCGCGGCGATGTACGCGAAGGGCAGCGCGAAGACCGAGTGCTCGATCATCACGAGCCGCAGGAACGCCTTGACCTTGCCGTTGTTCGGCCGTACGGGCTCCGAGCCCAGTGCTGCGTCGGCGGCGCTCACAGTCCGTATTCCTTCCACCGGCGGTCGACCTTCGCCGCCGTCCCGGGGTCCGACTCGACCATCTCCGGCCAGCCCCCGTCCCGCGTGTACCCCTCCTCGGGCCACTTGCGGGTCGCGTCGATGCCCGCCTTGCCACCCCAGAACTGCTGGTAGGAGGCGTGGTCGAGGTGGTCGACCGGCCCCTCGGTGACGGTCAGGTCGCGCGCGTAGTCCGTGTTGCCGAGCGCCCGCCACGCCACCTCGTGCAGATCGTGGACGTCGCAGTCGGAATCCACGACCACGATCAGCTTGGTCAGCGACATCATGTGCGCCCCCCAGATGGCACTCATCACCTTCTGGGCGTGCTTCGGGTACTTCTTGTCGATCGAGACGATCGCGCAGTTGTGGAACCCGCCGGCCTCGGGCAGGTGGTAGTCCACGATGTCCGGCACGATGATCTTGAGGAGCGGCAGGAAGAACCGCTCGGTGGCCCGTCCCAGCGGCCCGTCCTCGGTCGGCGGGCGGCCCACCACGATCGACTGGAGCAGCGGACGCCGTCGCATGGTCACGCAGTCGATGGTCAGCGCGGGGAACGGCTCCTGCGGGGTGTAGAAGCCGGTGTGGTCGCCGAACGGACCCTCGGGCAGCATCTTCCCGGGCTCCAGCCAGCCCTCCAGGACGACCTCCGCCTGCGCCGGGACCTGGAGCGGCACGGTCTTGCAGTCGACCATCTCGATCCGCTTGCCCTGGAGGAACCCGGCGAACAGGTACTCGTCGATGTCCCCCGGCAGCGGGGCGGTGGAGGCGTACGTCACCGCGGGCGGCGCCCCGAACGCGATCGCGACCGGCAGCCGCTCCCCGCGCCGGGCGGCGACCTGGTAGTGGTTGCGGCTGTCCTTGTGGATCTGCCAGTGCATCCCGATGGTGCGCCGGTCGTGCCGCTGGAGCCGGTAGAGGCCCAGGTTCCGTACGCCGCTCTCCGGGTCCTTGGTGTGGGTGAGCCCCAGGTTGAAGAAGGAGCCGCCGTCCCCGGGCCAGGTGAAGAGCGCGGGCAGCCGGTCCAGGTCCACGTCGTCGCCGGTCAGCACCACGTCCTGGACGGGGGCGTTCTCCGTCTTCACCTTCTTCGGCGGCACGTGCACCACCGAGCCGAGCTTCCCGAACGCCTCGCGCACCCCGACGAAGCCGTGCGGCAGCTCCGGCTTGAGCAGCCCGCCGATCTTGTCCCCGATGTCCGCGTACGACTTCAGCCCGAGCGCCTTGAGCAGTCGCCGGTCGGTCCCGAAGACGTTCATGGCCAGGGGCATCGAGGACCCCTTGACGTTCTCGAAGAGCAGGGCCGGACCGCCCGCCTTGTTCACCCGGTCGACGATCTCGCCGACCTCCAGGTAGGGGTCGACCTCGGCCTTGATGCGCTTGAGGTCGCCCTCGCGCTCCAACGCCCGGAGCAGGGAACGAAGATCGTCATAAGCCATGCCGTCCAGTTTGTCATCACTGCCGCCGACCACCGGGGGTGGCCCGGTCCCGGCGGGCGGCGCCGGCGGTCCGGCGCCGGGCGCGTGACGGCCCGGCGGGCACCGTGTCGGGACGGCCCGGGTGTCCCCGCGAGCGGGATGCCTACACGTCAAAGGCCGATGACACGAACGCGGTCACCGCAGAGTTCGAGCATGTCGTCGACGTCCGATGTCAGCAACGCGACAGGCTTCGGCAGGCGCAGCGCGACTTCGGCCACAGTGGCGCCGATGGCGTACTTGTGACAGTGCGGACCGGCCGCCTTGAGGAGTTCGGCCGCGGCCTTGGCGGCTTGTTCCGTCACCGGTTCCACCTTGACCCGCGACAGCACCCAGTTGAGGCGAGGGATGTTCACGCGGGCATGACCGACCTCCACGACGGTGTTCGCCCCGATGACAAGATCGGCCCCGATACCGTGGAACACCTTCAGCATCGCGAGAAGCTTGCGATCCTGCGCGATCCAGGCCGAGAGCCCCTGCGAGTCCAGGACGACAGTCTCGACGTGCTCGTTCACCCGGCGTCCGGGTGCCTGGCACCGCCAGCGGCACCGAAGATCTTCGCCCGGGCCTCCGCGAGTTCCTTCTCGGTGAAGCTGCCCTGCTCCTCCTCGTGACGCGACAGGTAGTCGCCCAGGAGCTGGTGTCTGATCTGACGAGCCACCGCCTCTGCCACATAGCCGGACACGTTGTCCGTGAGCTTGCGGAGCTCCGCCACCTGGTCGCTGGGCAGCGTGACAGTGATACGCGTCGTAGAAGACATACGGGATGCATACCGCGATATGCATCCCTCGGCCGGGCTGCGCGTCCGCGGCCACCCCACCCCGCCCGGCTCCACGCCGAGCTGTCGGCGGCACCGGTTACCCTGGGCCCACACCGGGGCGGACAAGCCCCGCCAACTCTCCTCAGGGGGACCTTCCATCATGTTCCGGGCCTTGATGTATCTCCTGCCTCTGGCTCTGACGATCTACGCGTTCATCGACTGCCTGAACACTCCCGAGGACGAGGCCAAGCATCTGCCGAAGATCGCCTGGGTCTTCATCATCCTGCTGTTCTGGATCGTGGGCCCGATCGTGTGGCTGGCCGCGGGCAAGATGCGTCACGCGCCCGCCGGGGGCCGCACGCCGTCCGAATGGCACCGCAACCACCGCACGCAGTGGGTCGCCCCGGACGACAATCCGGAGTTCCTGAAGACGCTGCGCGAGGAGAACAAGAAGGACGAGTCGCTCCTCAAGGACTGGGAGGCGGATCTGCGCCGCCGCGAGGAGGAGCTGAAGCGCCGCGAGAACGAGACCGGGCCCGAGGGTTCGACGCCGCCCGCGTCCTGACCGCGCAGGGACCGCCGCCCGCGGTCCGACTGACCATGACGGCCACCGTGTGCCACCCGGCACGCGGTGGCCGTCGCCGTTCCGTCCGCCAGGGCCCCAGGGCCCATGCCCGGCTGCTTCGCGTGCCCGGCTGCTTCACGCGCCGATCACTTCGTACACCGGATTCGCCGATCCTTCGAAAATCCTCTCCTCACCCCAACAGCCTCCCGATACCCTGTTGTTGACGGTGTGACAGATCGGAGTGGGCGGCGGCGCTGGGGGTGCTGTGGACAGAGATCTGTACGGACGTGAGGCGATCCTCGGCGCCGACGGACTCGCCGCGCGCCTGACCGGTCTCGCCCCGTACGGCTCCGCCCGGGTCGCCTACGAGCACCGCGACGATCCGCCGGTCGCCGTGCTCACCGGCGGGCGCGGCATGGGCAAGACGGCCGTGCTGAAGCAGTTGCGCAGGCTGTACCGGGAGGTCACCCCGGTCGCCCTGGTCGACTGCGAGGCGGTCGTGCCGCCCGCGGACCCGGGGCCGGGCTGGACCCCGGTCACCGGTGCGCTGCCGGAGCTCGCCGCCCAGTTGACGGCGCGGGTGCGGGCCGCGCGGCCGGTGCCTTTTCCCCGGCTGAGCCTGGGTCTGGTGGCGGTCGCCTCGATCTCCTGGACGCGGGAGGACGAGACGCGGGCGCAGCGGGACCTCCAGGCGCTGGGCCCGGTGCTGGCGACCGTCGACACCCGGGGCGACGCGGCGACGGGCTGGGTGACCAAGGTGCTGACGAAGCTGGCCGCCGGCGCCTTCGACGCGGTGGCCCCGCTGGCCGGACTGGTCGCGGAGGCCACGGTCGAGACGGTGCTGGAGGAGTCGTTCGGCCGGTTCCAGCGGCGCACCGCGGACTGGTACGGGAGCTATCCGCACGCGGGCGGCAACGGCCGGATCGGGCTGCGGCAGCTGGCGGTCGACTTCGAACGCGGCGGTGATCTGCGCCGCCGGGCCGAGGACCATCTGGTGCTGGCGCTGGTCACGGATCTGGTCCGGGCGTACGAGGGCCTGGCACGCGGGGCCAGGCGGGGGCGTCCGGTGCTGCTGCTGGACAACGCGCACACGGAACTGGGCCGCCGGCTGGTCGAGCCGCTGCTGCGGCGACGGGCCGCCGGGGTGCGGGACCGGATCGCCGTGTTCGCCACCTCCCGGACCCACGACCACGAGGGGCTGACCCACGCGACGCACAGGCGGCTGCCCGAGGTGGCGCACGGTTCGCACTGGGCGCGCGGTTCGGAGGTGACCTCGGGGATCCTGGCCGTGGAGCTGACGGCGCTGGCCCCGGCGGACGTGCAGACGGTGTTCGACCGGCAGGATCCGGCGGGCCGCGCCCCGGCCGGGCTGGCGCGCGGGGTGCACCGGCTGACGGGCGGGCGCCCGCTGGGCGTGGCGCTGCTGGCGCAGGCGACGGGCGAGGCGCTGGCGCGGGCGGCGGGGACCGGCCCGGGGCGGCCGGACCGGGCCGCGGGGGCGGACCTGGTGCCGGGGGCGCTGCTGGACCACTCCGTGGAACTGCGCGAGGACCGGCCCCCGGTGCGGGTGGCGGACGAACTGCTGGCGCGGCTGGTGCCCGGACAGCAGCTCGGCATGCTGTGCGTGCTGGCCGCCGCGCACGGCGAGGAGTCGGCGCGGCTGCTGGCCACGGCCCGGCTGCGCGACCGGTCGCTGGAGGGCGACGTGGCGTTGCGGGTGCGTGACGCGCTGCGGGCGCAGGGCTGGCCGGTCGGTCCCGAGTTCTTCGTCGCCGATCCGCTGCTGCGGGCGCTGCTGCTGCACCGGCTGCGCTTCCAGGACGACGACCATCCGTACTACGCGGTCTGGCGCGCGGTGCACGAGACGCTGCGTACGGCCTACGCGCCCGGGGGCCGGATGCCGAGCGTCCGGCACCGGCTGCACCAGGAGCTGGTGCTGGGCAGGTCCAGGGACTGCGTGACGCATCTGCGGGAGCGGTTCGCCGACGCGGAGGTGACGGACTGGCTCGACTCGCTGCGGTTCATCGCCTCGGCGCCGTATCCGCGGGCGCCCGGCCGTCCGGGGCCCGACCCGCGGCGGGCGGTGGCCCTCGGCCGCGAGGCGACCGACGCGCTGCCGGACGGCGAGACGGGGCTCGGGGGGCTGGGCGAGCGGGCCGTGGAGATCCAGTTGCGGCTGCGCAGGCTGCTGCACGCGGTGTGGCTGCTGTCCGATCCGCTGGTCCTGCCGGACGACGAGGTGGTCGAGAAGATGGCGCACGAACTGCGGCAGCTGTCCGGCGTCCATCCGTCGGGCAACAGCGTGCTGTGGGACGCGGCGACGCACTGGCCTCGGGACATCAGGGCCTGGCGGCCGTTGTCCATGCCGCCGGGGGCGACGGGCGGAGCGGGCGGCACGACGGGCACGGGCACGAGCGGCACGCGACGCGGGGAGGGTGGCTCGGATGCGTAATCCACTGCGATACCGCCTCTGGTACACGGCACGGCAGAAGGTCGTCACCTCGGTGGTGGCGGGCGCCCTGGTCGTCACGTCGGGCTGGTACGGCATCGGCCGGCTCACCGCCCCCGAGAACCGCGCCTGCGTGCCGGGCGTCGAGCGTCCGCCGGGCAGCGACGAGTGCGTGGGGGTCTCCGGTGACGGCTACGACTTCGGGCGGCCGAAGCTCACCGAGGTCGCCAGGGCCATCGCCCGGGAGAACGCCACGCTGAAGCCCGGCCGGTACGCGACGGTCGCCCTGCTGCTGCCGCTCACGTCGAAGGACGAGGCGATGCAGAGGAAGATGCAGCGCGAGCTGCAGGGCGCGTTCGCCGCCCAGTACCGGGCCAACCATCTGTCGAACGGCCAGGTGCCCGGGATCCGGCTGGTGCTCGCCAACACCGGGAGCAACAACCTGCTGTGGCGGCCGGCGGTGGAGCGGCTGAAGGCGATGACCGGGGCGCCGGACCACCTGCGCGCGGTGTCGGGGGTGGCGACCAGCAGTGCCCAGGTCAGGAACGCGGTCGAGGAGCTGACCGCCGCGCACATCGCGGTCGTCGGCACCACGATCACCGCGGACGACATTGCCAACGGTCCGGGCGGCGACCCGTTCCCGGGCCTGGCGCGGGTCTCGCCGACCAACCGCGACGAGGCGCGGGCGCTGGCGCACTTCGGGCAGGTGAAGGCCGACAAGGCGCTGCTGGTGCAGGACACCCGGACCGGGGACCACTACACGGACACGCTGCGGGCGGCGTTCACCTCGCTGGTGAAGGGCACCCGTTACGAACCGCAGCTGTTCACCTCGCGCAGCGACCCGAACGACGAGGGCACCACGGCCAACACGTTCCAGCAGATCACGCACCTGATCTGCGACACGGACGCGGACACGGTGTTCTTCGCCGGACGCCACACCCAGCTGCGGCAGTTCGTCAACGCGCTCGGGTCCCGGGGCTGCCAGCGGCGCCCGTTCACGATCCTGACCGGCGACGAGGGCTCGTACCTCGGCAGCGACGAGAAGCTCGACCGGGGCGCGCTGCGCCGCGGGGTGACGGTGCGCTACGCGTCCCTGGCGCATCCGGACACCTGGACGGCCATGGAGCAGGGAGGAAAGGGGAAGTCGCTCACGGGCGGCTCCCCGGCGGACTACCGGAGCTTCCTGGACCTGCTGGCCGCGGTGGGGCGCGCGCCCGTGGGCCCGATCGGGCCGACCGGGCACCAGGACCTGACGGACGGGCAGGTCATCATCGCGTACGACGCGCTGACGCTGGCGGTGCGCGGCATCCGGCAGGCGACCCCGGACGGCAAGCTGCTGCCCGCGCCCGCGGACGTGGGCGAGCAGTGGCCGCGGGTGAAGGGGTCGCTGCGGGTGCCGGGGGCCAGTGGCTGGATCTGCCTGGACAATCACGGGAACCCGTACAACAAGGCGGTGCCGGTGGTGGAGCTGGCGCCGGAGGACGCCCGTCAGCGGTTCGTGGCGATCGCCTGGCCGGAACGGACGCCTCCGGGCCCGAGCTGTCTGCCGCCGTCCTCGGGGCCGTGAGGCCGTACGCCGCGTCGGGCCCCGCACGGCGCGGCCCCGCCGCCGACGCCCGCCTCACGTCCCGACCCCGCCGCCGACGCCCGCCTCACGTCCCGGCCGCGTACTCCTCGCGCAGCCCCGCCCAGCGCACCGGCGTCCATCTCGACCAGTCGGCGGGGCAGCCGTCCAGCGCGTCCACGAGGTAGCGGAAGTGGTCGTGCCAGCCGGCGAGGCAGTCCAGGCGCAGTGCGTCGTCGCCCCGGACCTCGTTGGTGAAACGCAGCAGCACATGGTCGCCGCGCGGCGGTTCCAGGTGGAAGCGGACGCGGCCGTGCGGTCCTTCGAGGGTGTACTCGGCGACCCGCTCGACGTCCCAGGCGGTGACCGTGCCCGAGGCGACGGCGGCGTTCCCGTCGGGGCCGGTGTTCAGCCAGCGCAGCGTGATCGCCCCGCCGACGCGTGGTTCGAACGTGTCGGCGGCGGCCAGCCAGCCGGGCAGCCCCTCGGCGCTGGCGACGGCCGTCCACACCTCGGGGACGGGATGGGGCAGCCGCAGCAGGAAATGCAGGACGTGCAGGTCGCCGTGGGTCTCGCTGGTGCCGTGCTCGATGACGGGGGTCGCATCGGTCATGCATCCAGCGTGGCCCGAGGGTGCGCGATCCGCACCCGTGCACGGACGAGGACCGGCCCCCGTCGTCCCCGCACGGAGGGGAACGACGGGGGCCGGTCCTCGGGCCACCCGCGGGGGGCGGTCGTCAGACGCCCGCGTAGGAGTGCTTGCCGTTGACGAAGATGTTCACGCCGTAGTAGTTGAACAGCCAGCAGCCGAAGGCGAGGAGTGCCAGGTAGGCGGCCTTGCGGCCCTTCCATCCGGCCGTGGCGCGGGCGTGCAGGTAGCTGGCGTACGCGACCCAGGTGATGAAGGACCAGACCTCCTTGGGGTCCCAGCCCCAGTAGCGGCCCCACGCGTCACCGGCCCAGATGGCGCCCGCGATGATCGTGAACGTCCACAGCGGGAACACCGCGGCGTTGATGCGGTACGAGAACTTGTCGAGCGAACCGGCGGCCGGCAGCCGGGAGAGCACGGACCGGGCGAAGGCTCCCGGCTTCCCGCCGGCCGCCAGCTTGGCCTCGTAGCTGTCGCGGAAGAGGTAGAGCAGGGTGGCGACCGCGCCGATGTAGAAGACGGCGCCGCAGAGGATGGCGGTGGAGACGTGGATCCACAGCCAGTACGAGTCCAGCGCGGGCACCAGCTGGTCGCTGGCCGTGTAGAGCAGCGTGGTCGCGACGCCGAGGTCCAGCAGGACGGTGGTGACCAGGAGCAGCCCCATCCAGCGGACGTTCTTCCCCAGCGCGAGGAGGACCAGGTACGTGCCGACCGCCACCGTGGAGAAGGTGATGGAGAACTCGTACATGTTGCCCCAGGGGGCGCGCTGCACGGACAGCGCGCGGGCGACGACGCCACCCGCCTGGACGAGGAAGGCGACCAAGGTCAGGGAGATCGCGACGCGCCCGTACAGGTCGCCCTTGAACGTGCCGCCGGCCGCGCCGGGGCCGTCCGGGACGTCCCGGGAGCCCGCGGCGGCGCGCGTGACGATCTTCGGGCGGTCGAGCACGGCGGTGCCGCCGCCCTGCTGGGCGTGGGCGACCCGCACCGGCGCTGCGGCACCCGCACCGGCGCCCTCGGCCCCGGCCTGCGCCCCGGTCAGGGCGGCGGCGGTGCGGCCGACCTTGCTGCGGCTCCCGAACACCCATTCCGCGATGTGCGCGAAGAAGGCCAGGGTGTAGACGGCCATCGACGAATAGATCAGCACATTGCTGATGTTCGCCAGGCTCTCGTTGGTTGCGGCGGCGAGATTCACTTCTCAGCCCCTTCGGCAGGTTCTTCGGAGGATTCTTCAACGGAGTCGGGGCCCGGCCCGCCGGGCCGCCCCTCGTCCGTGTCCGGGTCGGGCGCGTCGCCGTCGGAGCCGGTGGGCGCCGGGTCGGGCGCGGAGGGCGCCCGGTCGTGGAGCGTGAGGGCGAGATCGGCCAGTTCCTCGGGGAGCCTGGCGGACTCGCTGCGGCCGAGGCCGGCCATCTCGACGACGGTGACGCCGTCGGCGCCGCGCACGGCCCGCACCCAGACCCGTCGCCGCTGGATGAACAGCGAGGCGGCGAGCCCGGCGATCGCGGCGGCCGAACCGCCGAGGGCCCAGCCGCTGGCGGGCTGCTCGGAGATCTGGAAGCTGGCCCACTCCTCGACGCCCTCGAAGGTGATCGAGGCCTTGCCGTCGGGCAGCTTCATCGTTTCGCCGACCAAGAGGCGCTGCTTGAGGTCGCCGCCCTCGCCGTCCTTGAACGGCTGCATCTCCTTCTTGTCCAGCTGGTACACGTTCTGCGCCAGCCCGGAGTCGGGTCCGAGGTAGCCGTGGTAGGCGTTGAGCGCGAGCACGGGCATGTCCGCGGCCGGGAACTGGGAGAACATCGTGCCCTTGCCGTCACCCGCGAAGGTCGGCACGAAGAATGCCTGGAAGCCCAGCTGGGTCTTCTTGCCGCTCTTGTCCCGGTAGCCGTCCAGCACCTTGATCGCGCCGGTCGAGGTGATGTTGTTGTCCCTCGGCAGCAGCGGCACGGCGTTCCGGTAGACCTCCTTGCCGGAGGCGTCCTTGACGGAGACGACGGGTGCGTAGCCG
The DNA here is from genome assembly GCF_042889785.1 of Streptomyces sp. NPDC002476. Lineage (NCBI taxonomy): Bacteria > Bacillati > Actinomycetota > Actinomycetes > Kitasatosporales > Streptomycetaceae > Streptomyces > Streptomyces sp. NPDC002476. Next base: position 78,483 of record NZ_JBIARH010000024.1, read on the forward strand.
TGCGCGTTCAGATAGACCTTGGTGCCGTCGACGACGAGCGGCTCATTGACCTCGATGACCTTCTTCTGCGGCTTGCCGTACGCGCCCTTCTCGTACGTCACACGGGCCTCGAAGGTCCGTGCCGTGCCCTTCTGCGGGCCGCTGCGCTCGTACGTGCCGACGAAGTCGTCGAGCTTGAAGCTGAACGGGACGAGCCCGTCGTAGTCGAACAACGACCCGGACTTGAAGTCGTCGTACTGGGTCAGCGTGTTGGAGAAGCCGTCGCCCTCGACGATCAGCTTGGCGCCCTCGGACTTGAAGAGCTGGCCGTAGCCGAACGCCACCAGCATCACGATCAGGGAGACGTGGAAGAGCAGGTTCCCTGCCTCGCGCAGGTACCCCTTCTCGGCGGCGACCGCGTCCCCCACCGTGTGGGCCCGGAAGCGGCGCCCGCGCAGCGTGGCGAGCGCGGCCTCGCGGACCTGCTCGGGCTCGGCCTCGGTGCGCCAGGTGGTGTACGCGGGCAGCCGGGTCAGGCGCTTGGGGGCGCCCGGCGGACGGCTGCGCAGCTGGCCGATGAACTGGCCGGTGCGCGGCACGATGCAGCCGATGAGCGAGATGAACAGCAGGATGTAGATCGCGGAGAACCACACCGAGCTGTAGACGTCGAAGAACTGGAGCTTCTCGTAGATCGGCGTGAGGGTGGTGTGGGCCTCCTTGAAGGTCTGCACCTTCATCTCGTCCACGCTGTTCTGCGGGATCAGCGAGCCGGGGATGGCGCCGAGCGACAGCAGGAAGAGCAGGATCAGCGCGACCCGCATGGAGGTGAGCTGGCGCCAGAACCAGCGGACCCAGCCGATGACGCCCATGGCCGGCAGAGCGGCCTCGCTCTCCTCCCGGGGCGCGGTGGAGAGCTGGGAGCCGGCCGCGCCGAGTTCGGGGGCGCTCTCGTCGCGCCCCTTCTCCTCGTGCTCGCCGCTCGCGTTGGTCGTGGTCTTGCTCATGGAACCTCAGATCCCCACCGTGAAGCCGTCGGACCAGCCCTGCATCACCTGCATCAGGTCGGCCCACAGACCGGTCAGCAGGAGCAGACCGGTCACGATCATCATCGCGCCGCCGATCCGCATGACCCATGCGTAGTGGCGCTTGACCCAGCCGAACGCGCCGAGCGCCTTGCGGAAGGCGACCGCAGCGAGCACGAAGGGCACGCCCAGCCCCACGCAGTACGCGACGGTCAGGAGCGCCCCGCGTCCTGCGGTGCCCTGTTCCATCGCGAGGATGCTCACCGAGCTGAGCGTGGGCCCGAGACAGGGCGTCCAGCCGATCCCGAAGAGGGCGCCCAGCAGGGGCGCCCCGGCCAGTCCGCTCACCGGCCGTTTGTGGATGCGGAACTCGCGCTGGGTCATCCAGGGCATCAGCCCCATGAAGAAGATCCCCATCAGGATCATCAGCACGCCGAGGACCTTGGAGAGGACCTCGCTGTGCTCCTGGAGGGTCTGGCCGAAGAAGCCGAAGAGCGCGCCGCCGGAGACGAACACGGCGGTGAAGCCGAGCACGAACAGCGAGGCGCCCGCGACCATGCGGCCCCGTCTGGCCTGAGCCAGGTCGGTGCCGCTGATGCCGGTGACGTACGAGAGATAGCCGGGCACGAGGGGCAGGACGCACGGCGAGAAGAACGAGACGAGCCCGCCGAGCACCGCGATGGGCAGGGCGACGATCAGCGCCCCGCTCGTCACGGTCTCGTTCTGCGCCGGAAGCGCGGCGAGGGTGAGCACGGAATCACTTCTCCGCGATCAGCGGGTCGATCATCTTGTGCAGCCTCTCGGCATCGAGCCCGACCAGGGAGCGGGCGGCGATCTTCCCCTCCCGGTCCAGGACCACGGTCGACGGGATGGCCTGCGGGCGCAACGTACCCTTGGGGAAACGAAGCATGAGCTTGCCGGTCGGGTCGAAGAAGCTCGGGTACGGGACGCCGTAGTCCTTCTCGAAGCTCAGCGCGGGACCCTTCTGCGCGTCCCGCGTGTTGATCCCGACGAACTCGACGCCCTTGTCCTTCGTCTCCTTCGCCACCTGCGCGAAGTACTTGGCCTCCCCTCGGCAGGGACCGCACCAGGAACCCCAGATGTTCAGCACGACGACCTTGCCCTTGAAATCGGCGACGTCGAGCTGCTTGCCGTCGAGGGTCTCCCCGTCGAGCTTCGGGGCGGGCTTGCGGTCGCCCTTGGCGACAGTGGAGATCCCGCCGCTGCCCGAGACGAAGTTCGTGCTGCCCCCACCGCCGACCTTTTCGTCGTTCCCTCCGCACGCGGTCAGCGTGAGCGCGAGTGCGACGGCCGCCGCGGGGGCGGCGAGCAGGGTGAAGCGGCGTCGAGGTGCCCGGGCATAGGTCATGTGAAAAGTTTCGCATGGCGGTTCCGGCGATCTCGGGCACCCCCCTCAGTGCCCGTAACGCCCGTTGTCAGACTTGTTTAAAGAAGGCGTTCCAGCCGCCTTCGGGCGCCTGCCCGACACCCAGCGTGCGGAGCTTGTCGAGCACGGCCGGGGTCTGTACGTCGAGCCAGTCGGCGAACTGCTTGAAGGAGACCAGCCGCACATCCGGCTTGTCGGCGATCTTCTTGAGCGTTTCCTCGACCGCGTCCATGTAGATGCCGCCGTTCCACTCCTCGAAGTGGTTGCCGATGTAGAACGGGGCGCGATTCGTCGTATACGCGCGGTCGAATCCGGCGAGATACGCCCCGGTGGCCTGCTTGCGCCACCCTGGATAACGTGACGGCATTCCCTTGGTCGAATTGTGCGACTGGTTGGCGAGGATGTTGTAGTCCATCGAGAGGACCTCGAAGCTGTGCCCGGGGAAGGGCATGGCCTGGAGCGGCAGGTCCCAGACGCCCTGTCGCTTCTGCGGCCACACCTGCGTCCCGCCCGGAGAACTGGCGTCGTAGCGCCAGCCCAGCTTCTTGGCCGTGGGCAGCAGGTTGTCCTGGCCGAGCAGACAGGGGGTGCGGGCGCCGACCAGTTCCTTGCGGTAATCGAAGGGCAGCGGATCGAGATCGGTCCAGCCGGTATTGGTGCGCCATTGGGTGACGAAGGAGATCGCCTGGTCGATTTCGCTCTGCCACTGGGCGGGGCTCCAGTTGGCGACCGATCCGGAACCGGCGCAGAAATGCCCGTTGAAATGGGTGCCGATCTCGTGTCCGTCGAACCACGCCTGACGGACGTACTTGATCGTCTCCTTGACGTGATCATCGGTCAGATAACCGATGTCGGAGGCGCCGACCGAGTTGTTGGGCGGCCGGTACATGGATTTCTTCGACTCGGGCAGCAGATAGAGACCGGAGAGGAAGAAGGTCATCGCCGCGTCATGGTTCTTGGCAAGTTCCAGAAAACGCGGGAAGAGACCGTTGCCGACCTCGCCCGCCCCGTCCCAGGAGAAGATCACGAACTGCGGCGGCGTCTGACCGGGTTCGAGCGGGACGGGCGCCGGGGGCTGGTGCGGCTGCTTGCCGGTGTCCGCGGTGGAACCGTCCCCGATCAGCCGGACGTCCTTCTTCGCGGGACCGGTCCCGCGACCGCGCCCGTCGCTGCCCTTCCCCTCCGTAGCCCCGGCCTGCTCCGTCCCGGAGGTACTGCATCCCGCCAAACCGATGGCGGCCGCGGCCCCAAGTCCGGCTCCGAGCAAACCCCTTCGGCTGATCTCGCGCATGCGTTCCCCATCATCTGCGGTCGTTTTGCCTCAAGTCCATACAAACTGGCGAAGGCTTAGATGATGGAAACAACACGAGGGTTCCGCGATCTAGCACAAATTTCTTTGCGGCACCAGAGCACGACGGCGGTCGAACATACAACCCAAAAGCTGTCCCGTCATCCCTGGCGGATCAGCGCGCGGCGTGGCGTCGGATGTGGCGCGTCGCGGGACGGAGGAGCACCCGCGCACGGGACGGGGCGCAGCGCGTACGGGAGGAGGGGCGCCACCAGGGCGGCGCGGGCATCGTCGAACGGGACTGGGCGGGCACCGGACCCACCGGTCCGGAACCCGCCCCGTCCGCGCCGTCCCGAGCCCGTGCCCGGACGCCGGTTCAGAGCCCGCCGGCTCTCAGGCGCCGAACGCCTTCGACCTCCCCTTCACCGGCTTCGCCCCGGCCCGCAGATGCGGCGGCACCAGGTCCCGGGCCGGCTCGCCGTACCCGACCGACACGATCTTGTCGCCCTGGTAGGTAAAGCTGGTCAGCGACGCGAGCGTGCACTGACGCCTGCGCGGGTCGTGCCACAGCCGCCGCCGCTCCACGAAGCTCCGCACGATCCAGATCGGCAGCTGGTGGCTGACGCACACCGCCTCGTGGCCGCGCGCCGCGTCCCGGGCGGCGTCCAGGGCGCGCATCATCCGTACGACCTGCTCGATGTACGGCTCACCCCAGGACGGCCGGAACGGGTTCGTCAGGTGCTTCCAGTTGTCCGGCTTGCGCAGCGCCCCGTCGCCGACGCCGAAGGTCTTGCCCTCGAAGACGTTGGCGGCCTCGATGAGCCGCTCGTCGGTGGCGATCTCCAGACCGTGCGACACGGCGATCGGCGCGGCCGTCTCCTGGGCGCGCTCCAGCGGGGAGGCGACGACGTGAGTGATGTCGCGGCCCTTCAGGTGCCCGGCGACCCGGTCGGCCATCTCCCGGCCCAGCTCGGAGAGGTGGTAGCCGGGGCGGCGCCCGTAGAGCACGCCCTCCGGGTTGTGCACCTCGCCGTGCCGCATCAGGTGGACGACGGTGATGTCCTTGCCGCCCTCGCGGCTCCCGTTCTCGCTCATGCCGTGGCCTCCGATGCCGCGCGGGCGGCGGCGGGCAGGGCGGCGGCGATGCGCTCGACGGCCCGCGTGTCGTGGGCGGTCGAGACGAACCAGGACTCGAAGGCGGACGGCGGCAGGTAGACGCCCTGCGACAGCAGCGAGTGGAAGAAGGCGGTGAAGCGGAAAGCTTCCTGCCGCTTCGCGTCCTCGTAATTCCGCACCGGCTGGTCGGTGAAGAAGACGGAGAACATGTTGCTCGCGGACTGCACGGTGTGCGCCACGCCCTCCTTGGTCAGCGCCTCGCCGACCAGACCGCGGATCTCCGCGGACACCGCGTCCACCTTCGCGTACGCCTCGTCGTCGAGCAGCCGCAGCTGGGCGAGCCCGGCGGCGGTGGCGATCGGGTTGCCGGAGAGGGTGCCCGCCTGGTAGACGGGGCCGGCGGGGGCGAGGTACGCCATCACGTCCGCCCGGCCGCCGAAGGCCGCGGCCGGGAAGCCGCCGCCCATCACCTTGCCGAAGGTCATCAGGTCGGGGCGCACCCCGTCGACCCCGAACCAGCCCGCCTTCGAGGTACGGAACCCGGTCATGACCTCGTCGGAGATGTAGAGGGCGCCGTCGGCGGCGCAGATCTCCTTGAGCCCGGCGTTGAAGCCGTCGACCGGCGGCACGACGCCCATGTTGCCCGGCGACGCCTCGGTGATCACGCAGGCGATCTCGCCGGGGTGCGCGGCGAACGCGGCCCGCACGGCGTCCAGGTCGTTGTACGGCAGCACGATCGTGTCGCCCGCCTGCGCCCCGGTGACCCCCGGGGTGTCCGGGAGCCCGAAGGTCGCGACCCCGGAACCGGCGGCGGCGAGCAGCGCGTCGACGTGGCCGTGGTAGCAGCCCGCGAACTTCACCACCTTGGCGCGGCCGGTGAAGCCGCGGGCGAGCCGGATCGCGGACATGGTCGCCTCGGTGCCGGAGGACACCAGTCGCACCTGCTCCACGGGCTCCACCCGGGCCACGATCTCCTCGGCGAGCGCGACCTCGCCCTCACCGGGCGTCCCGAACGAGGTGCCGCGCGCGACGGCCTCCTGCACCGCGGCGATCACCTCGGGGTGGGAATGGCCGAGAATCATCGGCCCCCACGAGCACACGAGGTCGACGTACTCACGACCATCGGCATCGGTGAGGTACGGACCGGTACCGGACACCATGAAGCGGGGCGTACCGCCCACGGCCCGGAAGGCCCGCACGGGAGAGTTCACGCCACCGGGCGTCACGAGGGACGCGCGGTCGAAGAGCGTCTGGGAAACGGGGGCTTGATATGAATACGCCACTTTGGTCCTGATCTGCGATTCGAGGGTCGGTGGGCCGGGCCGGAAATCCTGACCGCGGCGAGCGGGGAACGTGTTCTCCTCGTGTGAACGTGTTCTCCTCGTGTGAGGGAAGGGCTCAGCCCCCTCGCGTCTGCGAGACTGGGGCGTGATGGGGGAAGCTCACACAAGCCATGGTGTCAGAGGCACACACGGTCTTGCGGGACAGGTGTTTCACCGCACGCCCGCGGGGGAGGTCACTGACACGATGATCGGGTTGCACGGCGGGGGCCGTGTCTCCTCAGTAGTAGTCGGGTGGACGAGATATGCATCGCGGTGGCGGAGTGGGCGAAGGGACCGACGGCCTGGGGCCCGAGCCTGCCCGACGGGGGCGGCACCGGCGTGATGGGGAGCGCCGCCGGAGCGCGCGGCCCGGGGGTGCACAGGGCGGCGGGGCCGGGAGCAGGAGTGGTGGCCGGGTGGGGGTGACGTACAAGTACTTCGGTGCCCCGGACGGGGCGACCGCGGCGCGCGTGCCCATTTCGATGCGCCCCGAGGAGCTCGGCGGCGACGAGCTGGGCATGGGCGGCATGTTCACAAAGATCAAGCCGGAGACGGTGGCGGCGATGGTCCTCACCGGCATCCAGGGCATACCCCTGCACCGGGTCCCCCCGCTGGAGCTGGTCGTCCTCCACCCCGACTACGCGGTGGTCAAGCTCCCGATGACGGTCGTCGACCCGCTGCGCGGCGTCGGCGAGGAGTCGGTCGGCGCCGCGGCCTTCATCTGGTCCACGGTCCCCGACCGCGGCGGCCCGCGCGACGCGTTCAACGTCTACCGGCTGCTGCACGAGTGGCAGGACTTCAGCCACCGCCTGCACGACGCCGGGCATCAGGCGTACTGCCTGGTGTGGCCCTGAGCGGGATTCTCGTGACCGAAGAACCGTAACCGAAGAACACAGATACGCCCGAAGGGCGCGGATGCCGTCCTCCAGGTCCTGCGGAGCCCGCCCGCCCGCCGTCCGTGGGACGGCAGAGGAACGGACGGGCCCCTCGTCGCTCACATCGATGTGCTCGCCCTGGTCACGAGGGCGTCGGCGACATCGGCGGCGAGGAGGAACGGCAGATAGCGGTTGCCCGGGGATTTATGGTCGCGGTAGCGGGCGAAGGGCAGCAGCGAGGCGAGCAGGGCCCACTGGTACTCCAGGGCGCCGAACGGCCAGTTCCGCTGCTCGCAGCCCTTGAGGATGGAACGCAGCTTCGCGACGCAGATCAGCACGCGCCGTACGTGCGGATCGGCGTCCTTCGGGATCGGCGCCTCCCACAGCGCCTCGCCGTGCAGCGCCCTGCCGAACCAGTCCCTGATCTGGCCCAGTTGTTCGGGGTTCCAGGGAACGGTCCGGGACCACAGGGCGGATTCGAGGCGGGCGAAGTCCTTGCAGATGTGGCCGCGGTGCGTGGTCTCGAAATCGATGATGTACAAGGCGGGCCGTCGGGCGTCGGGGCCGCCCGCCAGGACGTTCTCGCCGTGCAGGTCCCCGTGCGAGACGCAGGTGAGGTAGGACCTGGTGGCCAGCCCGTGCTGCCGGTCGTACAGGAGCCAGTCGACGAGCGGGACCGTGTCGTCGTCCGGTGACTGGACCTCCGCGACGTGCGCCACCAGCCACAGCGGATTGGTCAGCCGGCGGTCGCGTTCCGTGATCAGCGGGCTGTGACCGAGGGCGGAGTCCTTCAGCAGAGGTTCCAGGTACCGGGGGCGCGCGGGCAGGCCACCGGTGATGCCGAAGGTGTCCGCGACCTCGGGCAGACGGAAGTGGGCCAGTTCGGACTCGGCGTCCTTTCCGGGGGCGTAGCTGGTCCGCTCGAAGCTGGCGGGGCGCAGGGCCGGGTACTCGCCGCGCAGGTCGCCGATGGTGCGGCTGGCATTGCTCAGCCAGGGGCCGAGCCCCTTGAGGAAGAGTTCCTCGATGACGTTCCGGACCACGGCGTCGCCCCGCCGGCCGGCGGGGTCGTCGTCGGCGCCGGGCTCCGCCGGGCCTCCGGCCGACGGGACGGGCTCGTCGGCGTCGCCGTCACCGTCCTGGTCGACGCGCTTGCACAGCCAGTCGCGCAGCGTCGTCGGCTCGTCGCCGTCGCGGAAGACGTACGACGTGAGAATGCCCTGGTAGCGCTGCCCATTGCTGCTGTTGGGGACGGTCGTGGTGCCGACGACGCACTTGCTCGAACGGTAGAAGGGATGCAGGAGCTCACCGAACTCGTCGAAGTTCTCCTTCTCCCGCCGCACCTTGACCGCTTCGTCGATCTTGAGCACACCGACCGGACCGAAGTTGTTGAACGTCAGGAACGTCGGTACCGGCCGGTCCGAGAACAGCGCGCCCTGCACCACGGTGCCGTGCGAGCGGGGCGCGAGTTCCGCGACGACGCCCTGGAGCAGACGATTGGGCAACTGCACGAACTCGTCCTGGTCGCGCATCGACAACGAGCTCGACGCGGTCGCGGCGCCCGGTTCCCAGGCGTTCTTGACGACGCGGACGGTACGGGTCCTGGCGAGCATGTCCATCGCCTGCTGGTGCCAGAAGTCACGGGCCCTCTCCATGCCGTGCCTCCCCTCCCTGCCGTCCCGCTCACCGGCTGCCCCGGGCGCTCCTCGGTAGAGCGCGTCCAGCATGCGTTCGAGCTGATCGGCCTTCCAGCCGGAGAGGATCAGCAGGATGAAGGCGACGCTGTTGCCGTACTCGCGTCTGTCCGCCCACTGGTCGAGCAGATGTGTCGCCCAGTGCTCGGGATGGATCCAGCGCATGGGGTCGTGGGACACCAGCACCCGTTCGTGGTAGCGGCTGCCGTCCGGGTCCACGGGATCGGGACCGCCGATGTGGAGCTGGATGCCGACCGCATGCCTCAGCCAGCCGTACACATGCGGCACCCGCATCAGCTCGAAGACCTGGAGCTCACCGACCGCGAGCAGCGCGGCTCCTTCCGTGACGGCCAGGAGCAGCTCGCGCTGGTCGTTCCGGTACCTGTTCTCGATCTGGAAGACCTGGAGGTAGCCCAGGACGTCGGCGACGGTCTGGTGGTCGTTGGTCGGCAGATGGTGCCGCAGGCAGTGGTTCCAGAGCGCGCTGGTCAGCCACTGCGTCCGCAGCGTCCGCGGTTCGGCGGCGGTCATGCCCTTCGCGTACTGGATGGTCCCGCTCCGGGACACCCACCGGGCGTCCTTGGCTCGCTGGTGGAGGGCGGGGGCGTCCTCCAGCGGCACCGTGACATCGGCGAGGTGCTCCGCCAGTCCGCGCAGGTCCGCGTCCATGACGGAGGTCAGCCGCTCGGCGGCGGCCGGGGCGCTCCTCCCGAGCACCTCGGCGATCTGTGCGCGCAGGTGATCGATCAGGCCCTCGACGGGTGACTCCCCCTCTTGGCCTCCCCGCCATTCGTCGAGCAGACGCTCCCAGTTCGGTGGCACGTCCAGCCCCGTCACCTCCACCGGCGCGCTCTCTTCGAGGGCGTCGAGATTCCTGCGACAGGTCTCGATCGAGCCGTCGTAGGTCCCGGTGGGATTGTGGAACTCGTACAAGCGGACGGCCAGTTGGAGCAGCTCACGGGCCCGCTCGGAGTCCGCACGCAGGTAGTGCTTGAGCGCGAGGTCACGTGCGGCGTTGCCGATCTGGAAGACCGGTCCCACGAACCTCCCGGCGGCGATCTCCTCCTCGGCCCGCTCCAGGCCGCCGCTCGCCTTGGGGAGGCGCTGCTCAAGTTCGGGATCGGCCAGGAGGGCGTCGCGCAGGGCCGCCTTGGTCACGGCGAGCGCGTCCTCGAACTCTTCGGGAGTCATGGTGGGAGAGGTCATCGGCACTCCTGTCCGGGAACGGGATTTGCGTACTCTTCAGTGGCCGAACGCGCTCTTCCGGAGCATCGACTCGGCCGTGCCCGGTCGTCGGCGTACCGCGTTCCGGGCCGGCCCCATGAAGCCGGCCCGGAACGTGAACGGGACGCAAGCGGAAGCGGAACGGACGAATGCGAACGGGCGGTGGCGGGGACCGGGGCGCCCGACCGGCGTCGTGCCGTCAGGACACGGGTGTCATGTCCTCGCGCACCCGACGGTCCCCCACGAGGAACGCGGACTGCGGAAGGACCACGTGCGCCTGAGCGCGTCCCCGTGCCATCTCGCGCCGACTCGCGCCGATGACCAGGGACTCGTCGACGTCCACGGCCAACGCCAGGAGACTCGTGCGCAGTTCGGCGGCCTCGGGCTTGTCGAGGACGAGGTCGTACACCTCGAAGAAGCGGATCTGCCGGTACTCCTCGCCCGGCACCTTCCGCGGGCCGTCGATGACCCTGCGCACGAGCCGGAAGCCGGCCTCCCGGGCGAGCGGGACGAGTTCGTCGTGCGCCACCTCGCCCAACTCCTCGACGAGTTCGCGTCGCAGACACTCCGTCGCCGCCTCGCGGCCCTCGCCTCGTTGCAGCCACCGGGCGAATCCCAGGACCCGCAGGGCCGGCAGGAAGCCCCGCAGATCGTGCCGCATCTCGGCCCGGGCACGCCGTTCGGGTTCGAAACCGAGCCGTTCGAGCGCAGGTTTCGCCGATTCGTGGTGCTTGACCACACCACCGGGCGGGCCGAACGTCCCCGGCCGGGTGACCGAGGCGAAGAGGACGTAGTGGTCCTCGTCGTGCACGCGCAGCAGCACGGCGACGGAGACACGCGTGCGGCTCCGCGGCGTGAGGAGGACGCGGAGCAGGGCCAGGTGCCGTCTGTTCTTCCACAGCAACCTGCCAACCGCGGTCAGCAGAGCCACGACGATGCCACCGACGACCTTCTCGATCACGCGAACGCCCCCTTTGCCATTCAGCGCGAGCCTCACCCTCGGGCCCCCCTCAATGTACGTGCTTCGTGGGTGACTTGGCGTGCCGCCGGCAGCTCACGGGACGACGGTTCCGGAGAGGTGTCCCATGCGAGGTCTCCGCTCGACGACTCCGGGCAGGTGCTGTCGACGGCCGCTCACGCAGGGCCGGGCGGCGAGGCGTCCGGGAGGTCCGAGGAGGCCGGAGGCTCCGGGGAACCCGGTGCCTCCGGGGAACTCGCGGGCAGGTCCAGCCATCGGGACGTGCCGGGTGCGATCACATGGGTGTGGCCGCCGAGAACGACCCGGACCGCCGGATGCAGCGAGCCCGGTACGGCGATCCGTACGCGTCCGTCCCTGAGCCGCAGGTCCACGTCCCAGTGCCGGCGGAAGCGGATGCGCATCCCGAACTCCGAGAGCTCCGGCAGCGCGGCCGGATCCAGCCATAACGCGTCGTCGCGGGTCTCCAGCCCGGTCATTCCGCGCTGCACGAAGTCGAGGGTGCCCGCCATCGCGCCCAGGTGGATGCCCTCCTCGGTGGTGCCGCCCTGGACGTCGGCCACGTCCCCGACCAGCGCCTCCTGGCAGTACGCCCATGCCTCGTCGCGGCACACCCGGGCCAGCACCCAGGCGTGGACCAGCGAGCTGAGCGTGGATCCGTGGCTGGTGCGTACGAGGTAGTAGTCGACGGTGGCCCGCCAGACGTCGTCGTCCAGCGGATGCCCGAGCCGCCGGAAGAGGCCGGCGAGCTCCTGCGGCGAGAAGAGGTAGCCGAGCATCAGCACGTCGGCCTGCTTGGACGCCTGGTACCGGTTGACGGTGTCGCCCTCGGCCTCCAGGATCCGGTCCAGCCGCCGGATGTCCCCGTACCGCTTCCGGTACCGCTCCCAGTCGAGCTCGGCCAGCTCCCCGTAACCGACGAACTGGCTGATGACGCCCCGGTGGTACGGCACATGCAGACGATGGGAGATGTCCTCCCAACGTTCCGGTTCGTCGGGTTCGAGCCGGAACCGGTCGTGCAGCCGCCCCCGCATGCCCGCGGGGAGGTCGCGGTACAGCTCCGTCGCACGCGACAGGACCCAGGCCGCCGTCACGTTCGTGTACGCGTTGTCGTCGAGCCCGGCCGTCCCGGACCCCGGATAGGCGTCGTGGTACTCGTCCGGGCCGACGACCCCGCGGATGCGGTAGCGGCTCATGGAGCCGTCCCACGCGGCACTCGCCGCCCAGAACCTGGCGATCTGCAGCAGCATCTCCGCCCCCTTGGAGTGCAGATAGTCCACGTCCCCGGTGGCCTGGCAGTACTGCCACACGTTGTACGCGACGGCCGAGCCGACGTGGTGCTGGAGCCGGGAGCGGTCGGGCAGCCAGCGCCCCGAGTGCGGGTTGAGGTGGAGTTCCTGCGTCTCCTCCCGTCCCGTGTCGGCGCTCTGCCAGGGGTACATCGCCCCGGCCCTGCCGGCCTCGCGCGCCGCCCGGCACGCGGCGGGCAACCGCCGATGGCGGTAGTCGAGGAGACCTCGGGAGACCTCCGGGAGGTGCAGGTTCAGGAACGGAAGGACGAACAGCTCGTCCCAGAAGACATGGCCCCGGTACGCCTCACCGTGCAGCCCTCGCGCCGGAACCCCCACGTCGAGGTCGGCGGTGTGCGGCGAGAGCGTCTGCAGTACGTGGAAGAGGTGCAGCCGCAGAATGCGGCCCGCCTCGCCGGGGACCTCCAGCCGGACCTGGCGCCACAGGTCGGCCCAGGCCCGTCGGTGCGACGCCAGCAGGCTCGGGAAGCCGGGAGCCGCACGGACGGCGGCCGACGCCGCCCGCGGCGGGCCGCCGATCGCGGGGTCGCGCGTGGTGTGGAGGGCGACCGTCTTGTCGACGACGGTGTCGGCCCCCGGGTCGAGCGGCAGCACCAGCCGCCGGAAGACCGACACAGGCGTCTGCCGGAACTGCGGAACGGGGGTGGTCGCGGGGTCGAAGGCGGTTACGGAGGCGAGGGCGGTCACCGGGCCGGGGGCGGCTACCGGGCCAGGGGCGTTTGTGGCGTCGGGGCCGGGGGCGGATGCGGTCGCGGGGCCTGGACCGGACGTGGCGGCGATGCCGGGGGCGGTTGCGGTCGCGGGGCCCCTGACGTCGGGGTCCTGGTCGGGTCCGGCACAGGGGGCGGTTGCGGTCGCGGGGCCAGGGCCAGGGGTGCGGGCCGCCCCGCGCCCGGCCCAGGTGCGGGCCGCCAGCGCGATCCCGATGTCCGACTCCACCGTGCGGCACCGCAGCGAGACCACGCCGTCGTCGTGCGTGCCGGTCACCCAGCCGGTGAGGTGCCGGTTCGACAGGTCCTGGTATCTCTCCACCCCGGCGTTGCGGACGTCGCCGTCGATCCCCGACTCCACCTCGATCTCGCCCGCCCATCCCTCGGCCCGGAACACCGTACGCAGCGCGGCGAGATGCGGGTCCCCCATGTGCACCAGCCGGCACTGTTCCACACGCAGGCGTCGTCCCGCCCCGTCCTCGTACACGGACCGACGCGTCAGCGTGCCCCCGCTCAGGTCGAGCCACTGACCGTGCTCCACGAGCTGCTCGTGGTCCGGCGTGAGCCACGGCCCCGGCGCGGCGTCCTCGGGGCGGATGCGGTAGCGCAGCGGCAGCCAGTTCGGCAGGTTGACCAGGTCCTCGTTCTCCACTCTGCGGCCCCGCACCGAGGAGGTCAGCCGGTTGTAGCAGCCCGCCGCGTAGGTGCCGGGGTAGTGCGAGGGGCCCTCGGACGTCTCGGGCGCGGCGCCCCGGGTGGCGAAGCAGCCGTTGCCGAGGGTGCACAGCGCCTCGCGGAGCCGTTCCTCCCGCGGGTCGTATCCCTCGTACGACCAGGTCCAGGCGTCGCTCATCGGTCCTCCCCGGCGCCCGGTGCCGCAGCGCCCGCTTCCCCGACGGCCACGTCCCCTTCCCCGGCAGTCGCTTCCCCCGCGGCCGCTCCCGTGGTCAGCAGGTCACCGGGATCGGACACCACGAGGTCGGCGCCGTGACGGCGCAGCGCGGCGGTGCTGTCGGGCCCACCGGTGCGGTCCACGCCGATCACGAGTCCGAAACCGCCGCGCCGCCCGGCCTCGACACCGGCCAGCGCGTCCTCCACCACCGCCGTGTCCCGGACCGGGACCCGCAGCCGCCGCGCCGCCTCCACGAAGAGCGCCGGGTCAGGCTTTCCCGGCAGCCGCAGCCGGCCCGCCTCGTTCCCGTCGACCACGGCGGCGAACCGGTCGATGAGCCCGGCCCTGGTCAACAGCTCGGTCGCGTGCCGGGACGCGGAGACGGCCGCGCAGGGCGTCCCCCGGTCGCGCAGCGCGTCGAGGAGCCGGACCGTGCCGGGCCAGACGTCGACGTGTTCGGTGCGCAGGGCCCGTGTGAACAGTTCGTCCTTGCGGGCGGCGACCGCCCACACCGTCCCGGTGCCCGGCGGGTCGCCGGGGTCCCCCTCGGGCAGGTCCAGCCCCCGGGAGGCCAGGAACGCCGCCGCGCCGTCCCGCCGCGACCGGCCGTCGACATGGCGCAGGTAGTCGTCCACGGCGTCGAAGGGCGGCTGTCCCTCGATGCCGGAGAGGACGGCGTCGAACGCCTTCTTCCAGGCTGCGGCGTGGCTACGGGCGGAGTCGGTGATCACACCGTCGGTGTCGAGGACGACGGCTCGTACGGAGCGCATGGGCGGCGTCAGGGACGGGGCGGCTGCCATGAGCGGACGTTCCCTTCGTCAGTCCCCCGTCAGTCCCCCGATCCCTCGGTCAGGCCTTGGGCTGGCCCCCTTCTTCGGGTCCCTTCGCCGGTCCTTCCGGGGTGCCATCACCGGTTCCTTCGGACCCTCGCCGGTCCTTCCGGGGGTCCTTTCGCCGGGGCTCCTCCCATCGCACCACGGTTCCGGCGCGTGGGCACCACGGATCCGGCCCGGCCCGCGACCGCCGTACGGGCAAAGCACGCACCGGGTGGTCCGGCCGGTAGGGGCCCGGCAGCCGGGCGTGCGGCCGCCGCAGCGGGCGCGGGGCCGCCCGAGGCATGGGATCGCCCGAGGCGTGGGATCACCCAGGACGTGGGAGAGTTCGTAACAGAAGGGCAGAAAAATACCGTTCCGGATACCCGGGAGTCACGATGCCCAGGTCACTCGACGACGCGACGCTGACCGGCCTCGTCGCCGATGCAACCGCCGCCCCGTCCATGCACAACGCCCAGCCCTGGCAGTTCCGCTACACGCGCGCGGGCCACACGCTCGCTCTCCTCGCGGACCTCGACCGCGCGCTGCCGGAGGAGGACCCGGCGACCCGCGCGCTGCACGTGGGCTGCGGTGCCGCCCTGCTCAACCTGCGGGTGTCCGCCGCCCACCACGGCCTGGAAGCGGTCACCGCGCTGCTGCCCGAACCGTCGGCGCCCGCCGTACTGGCCTCCGTACGACTCGGCGTCCGCGCCGGCGCCCGGCCGGCCCACGAGAACGAGGCGCGGGCCGGAAG
Organism: Streptomyces sp. NPDC002476; assembly: GCF_042889785.1. NCBI lineage: Bacteria > Bacillati > Actinomycetota > Actinomycetes > Kitasatosporales > Streptomycetaceae > Streptomyces > Streptomyces sp. NPDC002476. The sequence goes on from NZ_JBIARH010000024.1 coordinate 93,844, forward strand.
CGAGGCGCGGACCGAGAGCGAGGCACCGACCGAGAGCGAGGCACCGACCGGGGGCGCGCTCGCCGAGGACGAGGCACTCGCCGCCCTCCATCCCGCGATCCGGGAGCGGCACACGAGCCGCTACCCGTTCGACGACGAGCTGGTCCCGGAGGACGTCCGCGCGCTTCTCGTCGCGGCAGCCCGCGCCGAGGGCGCCGACTTCTCGTTCCTGACCTCGCCGCATCTGGAGACCGTGCTGGGGCTGATCCGGGACGCCGAGGGGTACGACCGCGGGGATCCCGGGCGGGAGGCGGAGCAGCACCGCTGGACCCGGGACACGAAGACCGAGGCGCCCGTCGACGGGATCCCGGACTACGCCTTCGGCCCCCGCGACGCCCAGGAGCAGGCGACCACCCGCGACTTCGTGGGCACCGGCGTACTGCCCGGCCGGGCCCGTGTGCCGTTCGAGAAGCGGCCGCAGCTGGCCCTGCTGACCACGTCGAGCGACCACCCCGTCGACTGGCTGCGCGCCGGTCAGGCCCTGGAACGGGTCCTGCTCCTGGCCACCCTCCACGGCGTGTCCACGTCGTTCTCGACCCAACCCATCGAATGGCCTGACCTGCGCTGGGTCCTGCGCGACCCGGTCTTCGGCTCGGGGCACGCACAGATGATCATCCGTCTGGGATACGGGCCCACGGGACCGCGTACGCCCCGGCGCCCGACGAATCAGGTGCTGACGATCGAGCCGTAGGACCGGGCACGCCGACGAACCACCGGACGAGAACGACCGGACGAGAACGACCGGAAGACCGAACGGGCGGACGAAAACCAGGCAACGGAAGAAGCGGAAGCAGAAGAAACAGAAGAGGCGGAAGCGAGACGAGAGAGGGACGGAAGGCCGTGGAAGCGATGCGACGCCCCGTGGTCGTCGGAGTGGACGGATCCGAGGGCAGTCTCCGCGCCCTCGACTGGGCGGCGGCGGAAGCGACATGCGCGGGGCTCCCCCTGCGCGTCGTGCACGCCTCGCTGTGGGAACACTACGAAGGGGCACATGCCGCCTCCGACCCCGAGCGCCCCGCCGACCAGATCCTGGCCGAGCATCTCGTCGCCGAGGCCCAGGAACGCGCGCGACGACTCGGCCCCGAGGTGGATGTGAAGGCCGATGTGCTGCCTGAGGACCCGGTGGCGGCGCTCGTCGCGGAGAGCCATGACGCCGCCGTGGTGGTCGTCGGCTCCCGCGGCCGGGGCCGGATCGCCGAAATGCTCCTGGGCTCCGTCAGTCTCGCGCTCGCCAACCGGTCCCACTGCCCGGTCGTGGTGGTCCCGGCGCGGGCACCGGACCCACCACCGCGGCCCGGCCGCGTCGTCGTCGGGATCAGCGACGCCGAGGAACCGACGTCGGCCGTCTTCTTCGCGCTCGCCCACGCGGCGGCCCGGCACGGCGAGCTGGTCGCCGTACGGGCCTGGCGCGCCCCCGCCCACGAGGTCAGGAGCCATCCGCTGCTCTTCGGCTCCCCCACCGCCGCCCACCACCGGCAGGCCGAGGAACACCTGGAGGCCGTGCTCGCGAAGCTGGACCCGACCGGCGCCTCCGGTGTCGTCGTCCAGCGGTCGGTGGTGCGGGGGCCGACGCACCAGAAGCTGCTGGAGGCCGCCGAGGGCGCGGAACTCCTGGTCGTCGGCGCGAGCCGGACCGGCGGACGGCACGGACACCACACACCCCACGCACAGCACCTCGGCACGGTGAACCACGCGATGCTGCATTACGCGCCCTGCCCGGTCGCCGTCGTCCCGAACGCATACCTTTACCACGCCTGACACCTCGATCGAGCCCCGAACTGTCACTACCCGGCTGTACGGTTCTCCTCGTGCCGACGCACCAATGCCCCGACGCGTCACAGGCGTCAGCGCGCAGACCTACCGACGCACCACCGCACGAGGGGGCCGTCCCATGGCCGAAGTCGCCGCCCGTCTTGTCGTCACGCTGGCTGCGCCGCTGGACCGCGGCCGGGACGCGGCAGGTGCCCCGCGGCTCCTGCGTCGGTCCGGCAAACGCCTGCTCGTCCAGCGGGGCGACGCCGAGCTGGTCGCCGTCGCCCCGGACACCACCCGTCCCGGCCCCGTCGGTCCCCGCCCTGTCGGTCCGGACACCACCGGTGCGGACTTCGAGGACGCAGCCGTGATCCGTTTCCCCGCGCCCTGGCCCAGCCGCTACGGCGCCTGCGCGGTGGCGCCGGACGGCGATCTCGCGGTCTTCGCCGGGGTGCACGCGCTGCGCGCCGTGGATCCGGCGGGCGAGGTGCGCTGGGAGATCCGGCACGGCTGCTGGGACGACGCCTGCCACACGCTCCACGCCACGTACGACGAGTACGCGTCGGACCATTCGCACGGGTACGCGGACAGGGGTTCCGCCGTGTTCTCGGCGGACGGCACGCTCGTGTGGGCCCACATACGCGGTCCCCTCGCGGCGACCGGTCCTGATCCCGGGGCGCAGGACGAGTGGCTGGTCGTCGACGCCGCCGACGGCCGGGTGCTCGGCCGCGTCGACGCGGAGACCGCGGCCCTCGGTTCGGAACACGTCCCGCACCCCGACCCCGCTCGTATGGGGCTGTGCGTCGGCGAGGGCCAGGACGGCGTGCCGATGCTGTGGGGCCGGTGGGACGGACAACGGCTCTCCGTCGAGCGGTTCTGCGACGACGAGCGGATCCTGATGGCGGTGAGCCCCTCGGGCGACCGGTTCCTGACGGTCACCCACTACGAGGAGACGCTCGCCGTGCACCGCACCGAGGACGGTTCCGTGTTCTGTGAGCTCGACGCCCAGGACGGCGTCCCTCGCCACCCCGAGGCCGACCCCGACGACCTCGACGCCGACGTGGCCCTCTGGGACTACACGGGTGGCTTCCTCGACGAGGAGACCGTCGTCGCGGGAACGTCGGAACGGGACGGGGAGTACGGCGAGCAGCGCCACTGGCTGGTGAGCGCGGACGCGGCGGGGATGCGGGTGAGCGCACGCATCACGTACCCGTTCCCGGTGTCCGGCGGTGCCACGGCCCTCGGCGACGGCACCTGGTACACGGTCCCGGAGACCGGCGACGCCCTGCACGTGTGGAGCCGTTGACCGCGTCACCCGTGCCCCCACTCCGCATGCCCCGGACACGCCACCCGGCCCCGGCCGCACCACCCCGGCACCGCCGGGCACGCCCCGTGGCGCCCCGCCCACCGGGCACCGCCCGGACAGCCGGCCGGGCGCACCGGGGCGTGCCCCGCCGTACTCCCGCCCGGCCGGCACCCAGCGGCCAAGCACCGACCGGCCGGGCACACACCGCGCTGTCCGCCGGTGCCGATGTCACGCGCCGGGCGGCGTCCACCCCGGATCCCTGCCGGTCAGCGCCAGCACCCGCTCGAACGGACCGGCCCCTTCCGGTACCGGGTGCGGCTCGCCGAACACTTTCATCTCCCGGCCCGTCGGCACCAGCGCGGCCAGTGCCGGGCCGATCTCGTCCAGCACGGACTCGTCCGGGACGAACTCCTGGCCGGTGGCCCGCGCCAGGTCCCAGGCGTGGACGGTCAGATCGCCCAGCACCATGTTCCCGACGGTCCTGGCCGGGAGCCCCATCTGCCCCGTCGTTCCTTCCTCGGCACCGGGCGCGCCCCACGCCGCCGCCAGCTTCGCCGTCTCCTCACGGAAACGGGCCCGCCAGTCGCCCGTCACGGCCTCCGGCACCTCGCCGAAGTCGGTCTCCCCCTTGGCCGCCAGCACCTGGAAATCGACGACGACCTGGAAGAGGTGGTTGATCAAGGCCCGCACGTCGTACTCCGCACACGGCGTGGGGTCCCCGAGACCCGTGTCGGCGATCCCGTCCACCACGGGAACGGCCCGGTCGGCGGCCGCTTCGAGCAACTCGCTGATCTTCTTCATGCGTCGAGCCTGCACGCCGCGGCGGCCCGACGCTTGAAAAAACACGACACCCGCGGCCCCGGCCCGCCGCGGCCGTAGGATCACCGGCATGGCCGGCCCTCGACGCGACACCAGAGGCATCGTCGACGCCACCGGACTCTTCACGCGGGTACGCTTCCGGCGCCGCGAGCCCGCGCCGGCCCTCCGGCCGTACCTGGAGCACTACTGGCTCGTCGACTGGGACCTGGCGAAGCCGTACGCCTCCCATCTGGTGCCGCATCCGTCGGTGAACGTGGTCTTCCAGCGCCACGCGGCGCCTCCGGCGCACGGCAACGGATACGCCGAGGTCTCCGGCATCGCTCCGGGGCTCTTCGTACAGAAGCTGGAGGGGCGCGGCCGGGTCTGCGGCGTCCAGTTCAGGCCCGGCGGGTTCCGCCCGTTCGCGCCGGACCGGCCGGTCTCCGACTGGACGGGGCGGCGCCTTCCCGTCGACGAGGTGTTCGTCCCGCCCGTAGCGCCGTCGGCCGTCCTGGACCCCGCCGACGAGGACGCCCGGGTCGCGGCGCTCGACGCGTACCTGCTGGCGCTCGGCCCGGAACCGGACCCGCGGCGTCCGGTGCGGTGCATCGCAAGGCGGAGGGCAGCCCTCGTACCGGGCGTACGCGGCCGGTCCCGACAACGTGGCGAGGCGCCGCCCCACTCGCTCGCCCAGGCCCACGCCCCACCCACGCGCCGTCCGGCTGCGCGCCGGCTCCTGTTCCTCCTGAGGCCTCAGCCCGCCTCCACCGCCTTGTCGAAGTGGAACGCGACGATGTCCAGCCGTTCCCGCAGGTAGAAACGGTGAGCATCGGTGCGGTGCGTGCCCGAGTCGAGGTTGAGGTGCAGGCAACCGGCCTGCTTCGCCCGCTCCTCGCGGTATGCGAGAAGCTCTCGGCCGACGCGCAGTCGCCGAAGTCATGGGGGCACTGCGGGCAACCGGGCCCGCCCACGCAGTCGCGTCGGCACCCCCCGAGAACCTGCCTCCGATACGGTTCCGCCACCCCTCGACCACAGCGGTCACCGGTTTCACGGCACCTGCCGGATCCCGGCGTCGAATTCCCTGGCTGTGGTGCCGGGTCCGATGACATCCTGACGAGGTGAACGGACCCGAGATCCAATTCGAAGTCACCCCCGAGCTGCGCCCCTTCGTCTCCCCTGATCGTCGCCGGGGACGCTCGACCGTGACCACCGATGGCGCCTCCACCCTCGGCCATGTCGTGGAGTCGCTCGGCATCCCGCTCACCGAAGCCGGGCAGATCCTGGTCGACGGCCGTGCGGTGTCCGTCTCGCACATCCCGGGCGCGGGCGAATCGGTCCAGGTACGCGCGGTGGAACGCCCCCAGCGCGTCCCCGGGGCACCCCTGCGCTTCCTTCTCGATGTCCACCTCGGCACGCTCGCCCGGCGGCTGCGGCTGCTGGGGGTCGACGCCGCGTACGAGAGCGAGGACATCGGCGACGCCGCGCTGGCCGCCCGGTCGGCGGACGAGCGCCGCGTACTGCTCTCCCGGGACCGCGGGCTCCTGCACCGGCGGGAGATCTGGGCCGGGGCGTACGTGTACAGCGACCGGCCGGAGGACCAACTGCGCGATGTGCTGGAACGGTTCGCCCCGCGCCTGGCCCCTTGGACCAGGTGCACGGCCTGCAACGGACCGCTGAAGCAGGCCGACAAGGACTCCGTCAGCGACCTGCTGGAGCACGGCACCCGACGCTCCTACGACGTCTTCGCGCAGTGCACGCAATGCGACCGCGTCTACTGGCGAGGAGCCCACCACTCCCACCTCGACGCGATCGTCGCCAAGGCACTCCGCGACTTCGCGCCCGCGGCCCCGGACGACGGCCGGGAGGACGACGCGGGACCCGACGGGCGGAACGACCGGAGGAGCGCCCCGGGGAACGACGCCCGGCAGGATGAGGACGGCGCGCCGTCGGCCCCCTCCGAGGTCTCCGGAACTCCCGGAGCCACCGGCTGACGACCCCGCCCTTGGCCCCGGCCCGCCCCTGACCAGCCATCAGAACACGTACTCGTCCCCGGTGGCCGGAGCCAGCACCTCGTACTCGTTGTTCTCCGGATTCCGGTCGGTCGCCCCTCCGTTCCACAGGGTGTCGATTCGCACCACGACCTCGTCCGGCCGCCCGGCCAGCTGGAGTTCCAGGGCCAGTTGCCGCCCGTCCCGGGCATCCGCGCGCAGCGTGGCCGTCCGGCACAGCACGGTCCACCGGTCGGCCTGGAGGCAACCCTCCGACAGTTCCTGCCGCCCGGAGAGTGCTACGGATGTGCGTACCCGCAGGGTCACGCCGTCCAGGTCGGAGGGGCCGTGGCTCCGGCTCTGCACCCAGACCCCGAGCCCCGTTCCCCACAGCGAGACATGCCCGTGGTGCGACACGTCCGCCTCGGGCGCGATACCACCAGCCATGGGCCCGCCCACCGGTTTCGTCGCCGGATCCACCACCGGTACACCCGCGCGCCCGGCCGCGGCCGCGCGCCCCGTTCCCAGCACCACGGCCACGGCCAGAGCCACGACCACAGCCACCCCGACGCCGGACACCATGGGCGCGGCTCTACGTGTCATTGCCATGCACCGAAGATACCGATTGCCCGCAATTATCCTTATTTACCGACTGGGGCGTGTTTCGGCGCGCCTCCCTGCCGTCTCCATCCCCCCTTCGCCCCCTTCCCCTCCCTCGTGACACGCTGACGTCCATGTCCGTGGCCCGTTCTGTCGTTCTGTTCGTCATCGCCGCACTCTTCGAGATCGGCGGTGCGTGGCTCGTCTGGCAAGGCGTGCGCGAGCACCGGGGCTGGATCTGGATCGGCGCGGGCGTCATCGCGCTCGGCGCCTACGGCTTCGCCGCCACGCTCCAACCGGAAGGGGAGTTCGGCCGCATCCTCGCCGCGTACGGCGGTGTCTTCGTGGCGGGCTCGATCGCCTGGGGCATGGTCGCCGACGGCTACCGCCCCGACCGCTGGGACGTGATCGGCGCGCTGATCTGCCTGGCCGGCATGGCCGTGATCATGTACGCCCCCCGCAGCCACTGACCACACGCGACAGCGACCATCGACCAGGCAGGACGGCCGACCGGGCAAGACGGCCGACCGGGCACGAGCACCGACCGGGCAGGACCACCGACCACACGCAACCGCCGCCCCGGCGCCTGCCTATCCTGGCCCGGTACCGATCAGCTGCCCGAGGAGACCGCCATGGCCGCCAGCCCGATCGCCGTCATCACCGGAGCGAGCAGCGGCATCGGTGCCGCGACCGCCCGGCAGCTGGCCGCCGCCGGCTACCGCGTGGTTCTGACCGCCCGCCGCGAGGACCGCATCGAGGCGCTCGCCGCCGAGATCAACGCGGCGGGCCATCAGGCGACGGCCTATGCCCTGGACGTCACCGACCGCGCCGCGGTGGACGAGTTCGCCACCGCGTTCCGCCGCCTCGCCGTCCTCGTCAACAACGCGGGCGGCGCGCTCGGCGCCGACCCCGTCGCGACCGGCGACCCCGCCGACTGGCGCCAGATGTACGAAACGAACGTCATCGGCACGCTCAACGTCACCCAGGCCCTGCTGCCCGCGCTCACCGAGAGCGGCGACGGCACGATCGTGATCCTCTCCTCCACCGCGGGCCACGCCACCTACGAGGGCGGCGGCGGTTACGTGGCCGCCAAGCACGGCGAACACGTCCTGGCCGAAACCCTCCGCCTGGAGATCGTCGGCACCCCGGTCCGCGTCATCGAGGTGGCCCCCGGCATGGTCAAGACCGAGGAGTTCGCCACCACCCGCTTCCGCGGCGACACCGAGAAGGCGGACAAGGTGTACGCGGGCGTCGAGGCCCCGCTCACCGCCGACGACGTGGCCGACACCATCACCTGGGCCGTCACCCGACCCAGCCACGTCAACATCGACCTCCTGGTCGTCCGCCCCCGCGCCCAGGCGTCCAACACCAAGGTCCACCGCACCGCCTGAGACTCATAGGACCCCAAGCCGCGGCTAAGGGCTGTCCCGTCCGGCCCGCACCGCCTGAGCCCTCGCCGGTCTCCGGCCCGGACCGCGAACCGGTCGGGCAGGCCTCGGCCGGAACGTCGAAGGGCCCCGGCACGCCACCCGCGCCCGGGGCCCGATGTCCAAAACCGCCCACACATACCGAAGCCCGCCGCTCCCCCGTGGCGGCGGGCTTCGGCGTGCGGTCCGGGGTCAGCCCTTCACGCACACCACCTGCTTGAGCTTGGCGACGACCTCGACCAGGTCCCGCTGCTGCTCGATGACCTGCTCGATCGGCTTGTACGCCGCCGGGATCTCGTCCACGACGCCGGAGTCCTTGCGGCACTCCACGCCCCGCGTCTGGTCCTCCAGGTCGCGCGTCGAGAAGCGTCGCTTCGCGGCGTTCCGGCTCATCTTGCGGCCGGCGCCGTGCGAGGCCGAGTTGAAGGACTTCTCGTTCCCGAGGCCCTTCACGATGTACGAACCGGTTCCCATCGAGCCCGGGATGATTCCGTAGTCGCCGGAGCCCGCCCGGATCGCGCCCTTTCGGGTGACCAGCAGGTCCATGCCGTCGTACCGCTCCTCCGCCACGTAGTTGTGGTGGCAGGAGATGACCGGTTCGAACGTGACCTTGGCCTTCTTGAATTCCTTGCGGACCACGTTCTGGAAGAGCGCCATCATGATGGCGCGATTGTGCTTCGCGTACTCCTGCGCCCAGAACAGGTCGTTCCGGTAGGCCGCCATCTGCGGGGTGTCGGCGATGAACACCGCCAGGTCACGGTCGATCAGGTCCTGGTTGTGCGGCAGCTTCTGCGCCTGCCCGATGTGGAAGTCGGCCAGTTCCTTGCCGATGTTCCGCGAGCCGGAGTGCAGCATCAGCCAGACCGAGCCCGACTCGTCCAGACAGAACTCGATGAAGTGGTTGCCCGAACCGAGCGTCCCCATCTGCTTCGTGGCACGTTCCCGACGGAACCGGACCGCTTCGGCGACCCCGTCGAACCGCGCCCAGAAGTCGTCCCAGCCCGGTGCGCGGAAGCCGTACAGCCCGTCGGGCGCCACGGCGTCGTCATGCATCGCACGCCCCACCGGGATGGCCTGCTCGATCTTCGAGCGCAGCCGGGACAGGTCGCCGGGCAGGTCATTGGCCGTCAGAGAGGTCTTCACCGCGGACATTCCGCAGCCGATGTCCACCCCCACCGCCGCCGGACAGACCGCACCGTGCATCGCGATCACCGAACCGACCGTCGCGCCCTTGCCGAAATGGACGTCCGGCATGACCGCGAGCCCCTTGATCCAGGGCAGGGTGGCCACGTTGCGCAGCTGCCGCATCGCGACGTCCTCGACCGACGCGGGATCGGCCCACATACGTATCGGGACCTCGGCGCCCGGCACCTCTACATACGACATAAATTCCTCTAATCCCCCGAAAAGCCTGAAAGAGCAAAACTGGCGCCAAGGTCGGCAAATGAGTCGCCCGACCGGCGTTCACAGCGGCGTGTGCGATACACATTGTCTCCAGTGGCCGCCGTAGAGCGGCAACAGTTTTTCGCGCGAAGGGAGCCCAGGACCGTGCGGCGAATGGCGTACGTACCCGGCACCGCACTGCTGGCAGCGCTTGTCGTCGGCTGCAGTGCAGGCACCGGAACCGGTGGCTCGGCCGCCGACAGCAAGCCCGGCGAGGCGACCGCCACCACGGCGGCCCCCGGCAAGTACCGCACGCTTCTCGACGCTTGCCGCGCCGTCTCCCCGTCCTCGCTGAAGGACCTGCTCCCAGGCGCTGCCGAACTGCCCGAGGACCAGCAGAAGAAGGCGTACAAGGGCACGGCCGACGTCACGTACGACACGGACCGCCGGGTCGGCTGCCGCTGGAAGGCCGAGGCCCCCGGCTCCTCGCACACCCTCTCCCTCGACTTCGAGCGCGTCGTGTCCTACAACCCCTCGGTGAGCGACGACGACCGCGCCCGCGAGGTGTACGCGAAGAAAGCGACCGCCGCCGGCCTCACCGCGCCGTCCGCCACGCCCGGTGACACGGAGCAGCAGACCCCACCCGCTTCGGACACCGTCCCGCACACCACGTCCAGCGCGTCCCCCACGAGCGACGACGGCGGGACCGACACGGGTGACGAGGGCGAGAACGGCGACGGCGCGGAGGACAGCCTGCTGCCGCGCAACCTCGACGGCCTCGGGGACAGCGCGTTCCTGGACGACCGTCTCGTCCGCGCCGGTTCCACCGCCCAGAACCGTGTGGTGAGCGTGGTCTTCCGCACATCGAACGTCATCGTGACCGTCGACTACACCGAGCAGCCGACCGTCCCCGGTGTGGTCCCCGACAGCAAGGAACTGCAGGACAGAGCCCGATCGCTGGCCCGGGAGCTGGTCGAGAAGTTCAGCGAGTAGCCGCGCCCTCCACGCCCCGCGACGCCGCCGACCGCACTCCCGAGACCCCCGTCCGGGGCCACACCCGAGCCCCGTCCGTCGTACGGTGGCCGTCCGGAACGCCTTCCGGAACCCCGCCGGGCACCCGCCCGGCACCCGCCGACCGACCGTGCCCGGCCACCCGGCGGACCGCGCCCGAACCCCGGCGCGACCCCTGCCCGCCGCGCCACCGAGTGAAGGAACCATGCACCGTTCAGCCCCGCGACTCACCCGCATACTCGCCTGCGCCGCCGTTCCGGTGATGCTCGTCGTCGCCGGCTGCTCGTCGGACTCCGGCGACAAGGACACCAAGAACTCGGGTTCGCCGTCGTCGTCCACGGCACCGGACGCGGCCAAGCCGGAACCGACCGTCGAGCCGGCGAAGTTCGCCCAGCTGCCCGACCCGTGCACGTCGATCGGCAAGAAGACGATCACCTCCCTGGTTCCCGAGGCGAAGCCCAAGAACGGCACGGCGGCCAAGTCCAGCGACACCTCCTACCGCGCGGGCTGCTCCTGGAACGGTCTCGACGACAAGGGCGTGAAGGGTTCCCAGTACCGCTGGCTCGACGTCGGCTTCACCCGCTTCGACTCGGACCAGACCCTGGGCAGCGGCGCCGAGCGCGCGCAGCAGGACTTCACGAAGCAGGTCGCCAAGGCCAAGGCGGCCGAGGGTGCGAAGAAGGTCGCCGAGGCGCCCGTCACGGGCATCGGCGAGCAGGCGTCCAGGATCACGTACGACCTCACCAAGACGAGCGAGGACTTCAAGTACGCGACGGTCGTCGCGCGTACGGGGAACGTCGTCGTCACCCTTACCTACAACGGCGCCGGTTACGCGGGTTCGAAGACGCCGTCCGCCGAGGACATCCTGAAGGGCGCCGAAAAGGCTGCCAAGGAGGCCGTGGCGGCGGTCGCCGCCGGTGACGCGAAGCAGGACGCCACGACCACGCCGAACAAGTCCGGCGAACCGGACGCGAAGCCGGGGTCCGGGAAGTCGGTCGCACCCGGCGAGAAGGACACGGAGAAGAAGCCCAGCTAAGGGCTGTCCCGCGAGGTTGGTGAAGCCGGCGGGTGGGTGGGCGTACATCGACGGCTCCCACCCGCTCGGCCATGCGACCCGCTCGGCCGTACGGCTCGCCCGGAAACGGTGCCGGTCACGGGCGGAACGGCCCCGTTCACAGGACTGGTCCCGGGGTCGGCACCGGGACCACGCGCCGGAGCCGCCCCGGCTCCCGACCACGCTCCGCGACGCCCGCCCCACGCCCTCTCGCACGCGTGTGCCAGGCTGTCGCTCTCAACAAACGAGCAGGGAGGGGAACGCGGGTGGCCGCGATGCAGCTGACACGTACCCACCGGGTACTCATCGGACTCGTGATCGCCGGTGCGGTGCTCATCGCCGGGATCGGCTTCGCGGGTTCGTACGCGGCGGTGCGCGAGCTGGCCGTGCAGAAGGGCTTCGGCGACTTCTCGCTGGTCTTCCCGATCGGCATCGACGCGGGCATCTGTGTGCTGCTCGCCCTGGACCTGCTGCTGACCTGGCTGCGCATCCCGTTCCCGCTGCTGCGCCAGACGGCCTGGCTGCTGACCGCCGCGACGATCGCCTTCAACGGCGCCGCCGCCTGGCCCGACCCGCTCGGCGTCGGCATGCACGCGGTCATCCCGGTGCTGTTCGTGGTTGCCGTCGAGGCCGCCCGGCACGCCGTGGGCCGGATCGCCGACATCACGGCGGACAAGCACATGGAGGGGGTGCGCCTCACCCGCTGGCTGCTCTCCCCGGTGCCGACGTTCCGGCTGTGGCGACGGATGAAGCTCTGGGAGCTCCGCTCGTACGAACAGGTCATCAAGCTCGAACAGGACCGGCTGATCTACCAGGCACGGCTCCAGGCCCGCTTCGGCCGCAGCTGGCGCCGCAAGGCGCCCGTCGAGTCCCTGATGCCGCTGCGCCTGGCGAAGTACGGCGTTCCGCTGGCCGAGACCGCCGGGGCCGGGCTGGCCGCGGCGGGCATCGAACCGGCGCTCCTGCCCCCGGCGCCCGCCCTGTCCGCGGCCGGGCCGGACGAGTTGCCGCCCGAGCTGCCGTACGCAGGGCCGCAGACGCAGCCCCAGCCCCAGGCGCACCCGCAGGCGCTCACGCCTCAGCAGCACCAAGAGCAACAGGGGCACCAGGGGCCCCCGGAGCAACAGCAGCAGCCGTACGGTCGGCAGCCCGGACACCCACACCACTACGAGCAGCAGCAGCCGCAACACGCTCGCCCCGGCGACAAGGCGGCGGCCGGCGAGTGGCCCCAGGACGGCCCGGGCTCGCACGAGAGCCCCTGGTTCGCGGCGCCCCAGGTGCCGAACGACGCATACCAGAGCGCGTACGACCCGACGTACGTCGAGGGCCTGGAGCCCATGCCGGTCCAGGTCCCGCTGGGCCCCGGCGGAACCCGCCCGCTGGGCGACGTGGGGACGATCGCCGCCGTGCCCGAGCCGCGCACCGCGGCCTCCCGGCCGATGCCGCAGGCCGAGCAGCCCGAGCGCACACAGCCGGCCCACCAGTCTCAGCAGACCGAGCCGGAACACCAGCCCGCACCGGCACAGGACCAGCAGCGGGAACCGGCACAGGCCCAGGAGCAGGGGCAGGGGCAGCAACGGCCGCAGCCGCAGCCGCAGCTGCAGGAACGGGAGCAGGAGCAGGCACAGCAGCAGGCGCGGGAACGCGAATCCGAATCCGGGCCGGAAACCGCCTCCGGGCCCGAAACCGGACCTGAAACCGGCTCCGAAGCCGAGTCCGAGGTCGAGTTCGGGACGATCGCGTACCAGGTCTTCGCCGAGTACACACGTACGCACCAGGCCCACCCCAGTGCCGAGGTCCTCGACATACACCTGTCGGACGTGTACAACGTCCATCACCCCCGCGGCGCGGCCCTGCTCCGCCGTATGCTGCCGGGCTTCAAGCAGCGCTTCGACAACGAGATGACCGAGAACCACATCGCGTAGAGGGCTGTCCCGTAATCCGTGGTGGACCAGCTCGCGGCGTCGGATGTGGTGCATCGCAAGGCGGAGGGGCGTCCGCATACTGGCAGTACGCGGACGTTCCGACAACGCGGCGAGGTGCCGCAGCTGACGCCACGCGCCCGCCGGGGATTACGGGACAGCCCTTAGCGGCACACAAACGCGTAACGACACACAGACGCGGATCGCCGGGTGCTGAGGATTCAGCACCCGGCGATCCGCGTTTCAGCGACGCCCCGGAACCGTTACGCGCCCAGCAGCTTGCGCACCCGGTCCGCGCCCACGGCCAACAGCAGCGTGGGCAGCCGCGGCCCGGTGTCCCGGCCGACCAGCAGCCGGTACAGGAGCGCGAAGAACGACCGCTGCGCGACCTTCAGCTCCGGCGTCGGCTTGGCGTCCGGCTCCAGACCGGCCAGCACCTTCGGCACGCCGTAGACGAGCGTGGTGAGACCGTCCAGCGACCAGTGCGAGTCCAGTCCTTCCAGGAGCAGCCGCAGCGACTCCCGGCCCTGGTCGTCCAGCGAGCGGAGCAGTTCCTTGTCCGGCTCGTCGCGGACGATGGTGCGGGCCTCGGCCGGGACCTGTGTGGTGATCCAGTTCTCGGCGCGGTCGAGACGCGGCCGGGCCTCGTCCAGCGAGGTCAGCGGGTTCTCCGGGTCCAGCTCGCTCAGGATGCGCAGCGTCTGCTCGTCGTGCCCGCCCGTGATGTCGACGACCGACGCGAGCGTGCGGTACGGCAGCGGGCGCGGCGTGCGCGGCAGCTCACCGGCGGCCGTGCCCACGGCCCGGCTGTACGCGGCGGCGTCGGCGGGGAGCACCGAGCCGTCGGCCACCTTGCGCACCAGCGAGTCCCACTCGTCGTAGAGCCGCTGGATCTCCTGGTCGAAGGCGATCTTGAAGGACTGGTTCGGCTTGCGGCGCGCGTACAGCCAGCGCAGCAGCGGTGCCTCCATGATCTTCAGCGCGTCGGCCGGGGTCGGCACGCCGCCCTTGCTGGAGGACATCTTCGCCATGCCGGAGATGCCGACGAAGGCGTACATCGGGCCGATCGGCTGCGCTCCGCCGAAGACCTCGCGGACGATCTGGCCGCCGACGACGAACGACGAGCCCGGCGAGGAGTGGTCCACGCCGCTCGGCTCGAAGACCACGCCCTCGTAGGCCCAGCGCATCGGCCAGTCGACCTTCCAGACCAGCTTGCCGCGGTTGAACTCGTTCAGCCGGACCGTCTCGGCGAAGCCGCAGGACGTGCAGGTGTAGTTCAGCTCGGTGCTGTCGTCGTCGTACGACGTGACGGTGGTGAGGTCCTTCTCGCAGTTGCCGCAGTAGGGCTTGTACGGGAAGTAGCCGGCCGAGCCGCCGCTGCCGTCGTCCTCGCCGGCCGCGCCGGAACCCTCCTCGGCCTCCAGCTCCGCCTCGTCGACCTTCTTCTGCTGCGGCTTCTTGCCGCCCTTGCCGCCCTTGGCCGCCGCGTCCGCCGGGTCCTTCTTCGTCCGGTACCGGTCGAGCACGGCGTCGATGGCGGCGCGGTGCTTCATGGCGTGCAGGATCTGCTCGCGGTACGCCCCCGAGGTGTACTTCTCGGTCTGGCTGACGCCCTCGAACTCGACGCCCAGCTCGCCCAGCGCGGCGGTCATGGCGGCCTTGAAGTGCTCGGCCCAGTTCGGGTGCGTGGACCCGGCCGGGGCGGGCACCGAGGTCAGCGGCTTGCCGATGTGCTCCGCCCAGGACTCGTCGATGCCGGGGACGCCGTTCGGGACCTTGCGGTAGCGGTCGTAGTCGTCCCACGAGATCAGGTGCCGCACGGTGTAACCGCGGCGGCGGATCTCGTCAGCGACCAGGTGCGGGGTCATGACCTCGCGGAGGTTGCCCAGGTGGATCGGGCCCGACGGGGAGAGACCGGACGCGACGACGACCGGTTTGCCAGGCGCACGACGCTCCGATTCGGCGATGACATCGTCCGCGAAGCGGGAGACCCAGTCGGCCTCGGTGCTGCTCTGACTCTGAGCCACGGTCTGCACGTCCTTCTCTCTTGTGGGACTCGTAGGGACAAAACCCTCTGTGGAACCTGTCGGGGACCCCTGTGGGGGACCTGTCGGGACTTGCCGAGGTCTGCTGGGGCCGGTCGGTACCAGCGGCCTGCCGGCACCAGTGACCCGTCAGTACCGGCCGGAGCCATTCGGAACCGGTCGGCACGGATGGGACCGATCGGGGACCGGAAGGCCCTGTCGAACCGGTACGGGACGTCCACCATTCTCCCAGGTCCCACCGGTAGCACGAAAACGGCTTTGCCGGCGCCCGGACCCGAGCCGGAACACGGCTCCGCCAAGGCCCGGCCCCGAACCGGCGACGACACCCGGCAGCGACGCCGGAAAGCGGGTTTACCCACCGTGGAATACTGGTGTGATACTTCGCAGCCATCGTGCCGCGTCACTGTGCCCCTGTACCCCTACGGAAACGGCATCCAAGCCCATGGCCTCGGTCAATTCCCTCGCTTCCACGCTCCGGCAGCAGCTCGCGGACGCCTTGACGGCAGCACTGCCGGACGCCGGCACCGCGGACCCGCTGCTGCGACGAAGCGACCGGGCCGACTTCCAGGCCAACGGCATCCTCGCCCTGGCCAAGAAGCTCAAGGGCAACCCGCGCGAGCTGGCCGCCCAGGTCACCGCGGCCGTCCCGGCGGGCGGCCCGGTCAAGGAGATCGAGGTCTCCGGCCCCGGCTTCCTCAACATCACGCTCAGCGACCGGGCGATCATCGAGACCCTCGCCGCGCGCGACGCGGACGACGAGGGCCGCCTCGGCGTCCCGTACAACAGCGCCGCGGGCACCACGGTCATCGACTACGCCCAGCCGAACGTGGCCAAGGAGATGCACGTCGGTCACCTCCGCTCCGCGGTGATCGGTGACGCGATGGCGCAGATCCTGGAGTTCACGGGCGAGACCATGGTCCGCAGGCACCACATCGGTGACTGGGGCACCCAGTTCGGCATGCTCATCCAGTACCTGATCGAGCACCCGGGCGAGCTGAACCACGAGGGCGGCGAGGGCGACGGCGAGGCCGCCATGTCCTCCCTGAACCGCCTCTACAAGGCGTCCCGCGCGCTCTTCGACTCCGACGAGGAGTTCAAGGCCCGCTCCCGGGACCGCGTCGTCGCGCTCCAGGCCGGTGACGACGAGACCCTCGCCATGTGGCAGCGCTTCGTCGACGAGTCGAAGATCTACTTCTACTCGGTCTTCAACAAGCTCGACATGGAGATCCGCGACGCCGACATCGTCGGCGAGTCCGGCTACAACGACATGCTGGCGGAGACCTGCCGCCTGCTGGAGGAGTCGGGCGTCGCCGTCCGCTCCGAAGGCGCGCTCTGCGTGTTCTTCGACGACGTGAAGGGCACCGACGGCGAGCCGGTGCCGCTGATCGTGCAGAAGTCGAACGGCGGCTTCGGCTACGCGGCGACGGACCTCTCCGCGATCCGCGACCGGGTCCAGAACCTCAAGGCGTCCACCCTGCTGTACGTGGTGGACGCGCGGCAGGCCCTGCACTTCAAGATGGTCTTCGAGACGGCCCGCCGGGCGGGCTGGCTGAACGAGGACGTCAAGGCCGTGCACCTCGCCTTCGGCACGGTGCTCGGCAAGGACGGCAAGCCGTTCAAGACCCGTGAGGGCGAAACGGTCCGGCTGGCGGACCTGCTGGACGAGGCGATCGACCGGGCGTCGGCCGTCGTGCGCGAGAAGGCCCAGGACCTCACCGAGGAGGAGATCGCGGAGCGTGCCGCCCAGGTCGGCATCGGCGCGGTGAAGTACGCGGACCTGTCCACGTCGGCCGCCCGCGACTACAAGTTCGACCTGGACCAGATGGTGTCGCTGAACGGCGACACCAGCGTGTACATCCAGTACGCGCACGCCCGTTCCTGCTCCATCAAGCGCAAGGCGGGCGAGCTGAAGCCGCAGGCGCACCCGGAGCTGGAGCTGGCCCCGGCCGAGCGCGCACTGGGCCTGCACCTGGACCAGTTCGGCGAGGTCGTGGCCGAGGTCGCCGCCGCGTACGAGCCGCACCGCCTGGCCGCGTACCTCTACCAGCTTTCGTCGCTGTTCACGACGTTCTACGACCAGTGCCCGGTACTGAAGTCGGACGTCCCGCAGGACGTGGCCGAGAACCGCCTCTTCCTCTCGGACCTTACCGCCCGCACCCTGCGTCAGGGCATGGAACTGCTCGGCATCAGGACCCCCGAGCGCCTCTGACGCGTCTCCGAGTACTTCTGAGCGTCTTCGAGTGCTTCTGGCGCGATTCTCAGTACAGCTGAACGAATCACCTCGCGGCCGCCCACCAGCCCGGTGGGCGGCCGCGGTGGTTCATTCGGTCGCCCACTGGACCGTGTCGTACTGGTATTTGTACAGCGGCCGGGTCTCGATGGCGCTCGTACGGAACGGCTTCCCGCCGTCGTCGATGCGCAGGGTCCCCTTGCGGCCGCCGCTGCTCCAGTCCAGCTCCAGGTACCAGCTGACGTCGTGCGCCTCGACATGGACGTCGAGGTCGAAGACCTCCACGTCGGTGGACGTCACGCGGAAGGGGAAATCCTTCGGCGGCACCGGCTTGCCGGCCTTCTCGCCCGCGACCGGCCTGAGCACCGGCCGGCCGTCGTCGAGATCGACATCGAAGGTCTGCGGGGTGATGCCGCTCCCGCACCCTTCCCCCATCGAGTACGCCGACCACGGCAGCGGAGCCTTCCTGGCGACCTGCCGCACATGCAGGTCGTGCAGCACCACCGCGTCGCCCGACTTCCCCTGCAGGGTCAGTTCGAGCTGCATGTGCCCGCCGTCCACCCCGCCGAGCGCCCTTGCCCAGCCGCGGGTGTCCTGCGGCGAGGGCGGCGGGGGCACGTTCTCCGGCTCCCGGTCCAGGACGTAGTACTGCCCGCAGGGGGCCGCCCAGTTGTACGAGCTGATCGTGGCGCTCACGGGCAGGCCCCCGCCCGTCCGCGTACCACCGGCTCCGGCCCCCCTGCCGCTCCCGGCCGCCGCGGAGCCGGAAGACCCGCCCCCGGGCTTCAGGGACGGGGTCCGCGTGGCTCCGGACGTGGCCGAAGCACTCGGCGTACCCGGTGATGCGGTCGTCCCTTTCCTGTCCTCCGCCGTGGGCGGCGCGGACATGCTGTTCTCCACCCCGTCCACCATGGGGGCGTTGCTCAACGCGCTGTCGTCCGTCCCGGAGAGCTTGCTGACGACGATCGTGGTCGGCACGGTGAGCGCGACCACGGCCGCCGCGGCGAGCAGGACGCGGATGCGCGGCGAGGACCGGAACCGCCGGGACCGGGCCGCCGTGCCGGTAGCGGTCGCAGCCCCGGACCCGGTCGCGGCCATGTCGTTCCAGTCGTCCGCCGCACTGCCGCCGTCCCGGTCACCGCTCTCGGCGGGCCCCGCGTCGGCCCCCTCGGCCGAAGCCGTACCACCGGCCACCGGAACATCACGCTCCGGAACGGTCCCCGGCGCGGAAGCGGCCCCGGAAGCAGGTCCGGGAACAGAAGCCGGATCAGGAGCAGCATCGGAAACCGTCCCGGGGTCCGAGACAGGGGCGGAGACGGAGTCCGAGGCAGGGGCGGAAGCGGACTCGGCCGCCGCCGCCGGTGCCGGGCGCCGTCTCGCCGCATCGGCGACGATCCATCGCCGGTGCAGCTCCACCAGTTCGTCCGGCTTCGCCCCGCACAGACGCCCCAGCCGCTCGACCGGCGCGTAGTCGTTGGGAACGGCGTCCCCGTTGCAGTACCGGTGCAGCGTCGACGTGCTGACGTGCAGTCTTCCGGCGAGCACCCCGTAGCTGAGCCCCGACCGTCCCTTCAGTTCCTTCAGCAGGGCCGCGAAATCCTCGGCCTCCGGCGTCGCCATTGCGGCCTTCCCCCTCCTCGTCCGTCCCGGAACGCCGTTCCAGGGACGTGGAATCTGCCCAGGTCAGCGTACGCGCAGGCATTCCAGCTTCCCCAATGGCCCGTTCGGCGTTGCGGCCGGAATCCGATGTCCTGCAATCTGTGACCACACCGCAGAAACCACCGGGACGACGCAATGCGAACGCCCTTCCGCATCGAACCCATCGATGCCGTGGCCATCGGCGTATTGATCGTGACGACCGCGATCGTGGTGTACCTGAGCGGCCGTCACTGAGCGGCCTCACCACCGTGCCGCACACGGCCTCAGCTCACATACAGACCTCAACTCGACTCTGCTCGAACCAACTCTTACGGGGAGTACCTTCACCATGCGCAGCAACCGCTTCCGCACCACCGGCCTCGCCGCCACCGCGCTCCTGGCCGCCCTGTCCCTCACCGCCTGCACCGGCGACGACGACGCCGCGGCCGAAAAGGCGGGCGCCGCCGCTCCGGTGGCGAGCACCAGCGACCAGCGGTCCTCGACGACCGGCACGGACACCGGCAAGACCGCCGACGACAACGCGAAGGACGCGGGCAGCAAGGCCAACGCCCCCGCCGAGAACGCCGCCGGCACCTCCAAGGGCTCCGGCAGCGGGACGAGCAATGCCGGCACGAGCAACGGCAACAAGGGCAACACCAACAGCTCCCCCGTCACGTGCACCGGCGACAACACCAAGGTCACCGTCAGCAAGGTGAGCCGTCCCATCAACCACCTGCTGCTCACCGCGACCAACACGGGCAACCGCCCCTGCTACGCGTACCACGCGCCGGCTCTCCGCTTCGACGACTCCCAGGCCGCCTTCCCGGTCCTCCGTGACAGCATGCCGCAGGCCGTGGTCACCCTTGAGCCGGGCCAGTCCGCCTACGCCTCCATCGGGCTGAGCGGCGAGGACGACATGAACGACCTGCACAAGGGCACTCGCCTCGCGGTGTACTTCATGCCCAAGAGCAACTCGGGCTCCACGGGCTCCCCCGCCAACCTGAAGCTCCCGGCCGACACCTACTGGGGCAACAACGGCTTCGTCACCTACTGGCAGACCGAGATGGACGACGCCCTCACCTTCTGAGCGGGCACTCGCCTGCTGTGCTGCCGCTCGCCTCGTGAGCAGCCCTCGCGCACCGGGCCGAAAATCGTAGGGCCGGACCGACAACTCACCGCTCCCCCAAGGGCAGTAGATCCTAAGATCCGAGGATCGAGACCCGAGGGGGACGGCGTGCGTACAAGAACGGGCAACGGACCGGTGGCGTCGCGAAATTCCGTGGGCGAAGATTCACCAGCCCCGGATCACGGATCCCACAGTCCGGCAGGTCGATCGCACCGGCAGGAGAGCGGTGAGCGCGGTGCTTGTCGCTGTCGGCGGGTCAGACAGCCGGCTTCGGGAAAGAGGTCGGCTTGGTGGCGAGCAGTGCGGTGATCTCATCGGCGAGATGCGGGCCGAGTTCGCCCCAGCCGTCCTTGTAGCCGTAGACACCGGCCAGGGTACGGGCGTCGTAGTCGCCGTTCATGATCTCGATGTCGGTGGCCGTGATGAGTGCCGGATGGGCGACGCCGACGGCCGCCGAGACCTTGATCAGTTCCTTGCGCAGGGTGCGCAGATAGGCAGCGGCCCGGGTGGCCTTCGATGCCTGGTCGAGGCCGCGGGCCAGCCACGGGTTCTGGGTGGCGACGCCGGTGGGGCACCTGTCGGTGTGACACTTCTGCGCCTGGATGCAGCCGATCGACAGCATCGCCTCGCGGCCCACATTGATCATGTCGGCGCCCAGGGCGAAGGCGACCGCGGCGTTCTCGGGCAGGCCGAGCTTGCCGGAGCCGATGAAGGTCAGATCGTCGGTCAGCCCCAGCTCGGCGAAGGTGCCGTAGACCCGGGAGAAGCCCATCCGGAACGGCAGCGACACCGAGTCGCTGAAGATCAGCGGCGCCGCCCCCGTGCCGCCCTCGCCGCCGTCGATGGTGACGAAGTCGACACCGCGGTCACCACGCGCCATCAGCGTGGCCAGCTCCTGCCAGAAGCTCATCTCTCCCACCGCGCTCTTGACCCCGACCGGCAGACCGGTCTCGGTGGCGAGCAGCTCGACGAAGTCGAGCATCGAGTCGACATCGCTGAACGCGGTGTGCCGCGACGGGGAGGCGCAGTCCTTGCCGAGCGGGATGCCCCGGATCTCGGCGATCTCCGGAGTCACCTTCGCGCCCGGCAGCATCCCGCCCAACCCTGGCTTGGCGCCCTGGGAGAGCTTGATCTCTATCGCCTTGACCGGGGCGTCGGCGACCACGTCCTTGAGCTTGTCGAGGTTGAAGCTGCCATCCTCGTTGCGGCAGCCGAAGTACGCCGTACCGATCTGAAGGACGAGGTCGCCGCCGTTGCGGTGGTACGGCGAGAGGCCGCCCTCGCCCGTGTTCTGCATCGTGCCCGCCAGCGCCGCCCCCTTGTTGAGCGCCGTGATCGCCGCGCCGGAGAGCGATCCGAAGCTCATCGCCGAGATGTTCACCACACTCGGCGGCCGGAACGCCTTGGCGCGCCCGCGCGGCCCGCCCAGCACCTTGGCCGAGGGCAGCGGGGCCTGCGGGTCCTGCATGTCGGGCAGCGCGTCGGCGAACGTACGCTGCTTCAGGTATGCGTGCCCCTGTACGTGCTCGACATCGACGTCGGTTCCGAACCCGAAGTAGTTGTTCTCCTCCTTCGCCGACGCATAGATCCAGGTGCGCTGGTCACGACTGAACGGGCGCTCCTCCTCGTTGGAGGTCACGACGTACTGCCGCAGCTCCGGCCCGATCGTCTCCAGCAAGTACCGGGCGTGCCCGATCACCGGGAAGTTCCGGAGCAGTGCGTGCTTCTTCTGGATGAGATCGCGGGCGGCCACCAGCGCCAATGCTGTTGCGGCGGCTGTGCCTATGCTCCGGGCTCGCATAAACGTTCCTCTCCTCGATGCTCGACTCCATCACCGTGGGGTGTACGTCGTCGTATCGTGTTGGGCGTTGGGCGGCAGGTACGCCCAAGTGGGCGTCAGCGTCCGTCGAAGAGTTTCACACGATATTAGAGGCCGCGCGGATAAGCGCGTGGTCAGGGTCGGCGGTTCGGGTTCATCCCAGCGGTGAGTCGTCCATGCCCGTCCGATCAGCTCGCGGCGTCTGCGCGTGGGTGTGGGTGTAGGTGCCAAGCGTCGCGAGCCGGGCGCCCATTTCGTTCGGAGCTCTTGAAGGGCGGTTCGCAATTCCTTGAGCGGGTCTGGCATCACCCGATGGTGTGGGTATGAGCGGAACCTGCTGGTCCGCGGCTGGCGGGCACCCGGCGCCCGCTCTGGGCCGAGGCGGCGGACAGTTGAGGTCGCGGATCACACACTCAGTCACTGTGCGCATCCATATCCCATACGATTTAGTGGAACCGTCGTCGGCCCTCGTCATCAAAGCCGAGGGATTCCAGAGCCGCCACATGCGCCGCACTGGTGGACATGCAAAACCATTCGTCGTCTGTGACCATCCATCCCGTTCCACTTGAGTGGTCACGGATGAGATCCGCACATTTAGCGGGGGTTGCCGCCCAGGCACTGGCGACCCGCCCGTTCAACGCCGAGAATTCGCCGGTCCCGTCCCCCGGTTGTCAAGAAGCGCCCCTGTCGCAAGATCTGCACCGCACCCAGGGTGTCGTATTCATGCCACCGACTATTGCACCCGGCCCACAGCCGGGCAGGGCATGCAACCCACCTGTAGGTCCCGCGCTGTCTCCTCCCGGACGCCGGGCGTCAACGTTCCACCCAGGAGTTCTTGGGCCGTTCGGCTCAAGGCGTTCCTCGCGAGATCGTTTCCCGTACGGCGGACAGCTGTGAGGCCGTCAGACCATGGGCGAGGAGGTAATCGGGAACCGAGCCATGATGGCTCCGGATCCACAGCATGGCCCGGTGCAGATGCGTGGCGAGCACGGGCAGGGACCCGTGCGCCACCGCCGCCCCGGCCGCCGAAGGGTCGGCGACCAGGCCCAGTTCGGTGTTCGAGCGCAGGAAGTCCTGGAGAACCTCCTCATCGGAGGCGCCCATCAGGGTCTGTACGACCGCGACGACGACCCCCGTGCGGTCCTTGCCCGAGGCGCAATGGACCAGCACCGGAGCGCCGTCGTCCGCGAGCAGTCGCCGTACGACCGCCACAGCCGCGCTCCCGGCGCGCTCGGCCATCAGCGGATAGAGCTCCATCTGGTCCGCGGGCCACCGCCGCTCCTCGAAGACGGGTACGTGCAGGTACCTGACGTACCCCGCGCGGACCACTTCGACGGCGTCCGGCCGCTCCGCCATCTCGGGGCCGCTGCGCAGGTCCACGACCGTCCGCAGCTCCAGCCGCCGCAGAGCCTCCGCGTCCTCCAAAGCGAGACCGTGCAGCGCGGCGGAACGGAACAGCGTGCCTCGGGGCAGCGCGCCGACGCCGCCGGCGTCACGGAAGTTCCTCACGCCGAGCCGAACGCCCCGCTCCCACGTCCGCCCGGGTTCCGTCATGGGTCCATCGATGCTGGTCACGCCTCACCGTATGCGGCTGCCCCGAGCGTTCCGCTTCCCGGGCCGGGCCCCTCCCGTCGCTCCCCGAACTCGCACCACACGACCTTGCCCGGGTCCCGCTCCTCCACTCCCCACCGGTTGGCCACCGCCGCGACGATCAGCAGCCCCCGCCCCGACTCCCCCTCCGGTCCGGGCCCCGGCTCCCGCACCACCGGCTCCCCGCTCCCGCTGTCATGCACTTCCACCCGCAGGGCCGCCCCACCCTCCCGCAACAGCAGCCGCACCAAGTACCCACGCCCGGGCGGCACTCCATGCATCAGCGCGTTGGTGGCCAGCTCACTCACGCACAGCAGTACGTCGTCCAGCCGCACCCCGAACCCCCAGTCGGCCACGGCGGCTCGCACGAACTCCCGAGCGGCGGGCACCGATCGGCGCTCCCGCCGACAGAACCGCTCGCGCAGCAACGAGAGTTGCATCGTCTCATTCATGAGAAGAGAGTCACATTCTGTGATTACGCTGCCACAGCGCGCACGCCCGTACTTCTCCTTTGTACGGGCCATGCGCGCGTGACGTACGTACCACGGTGGGAGTTCGATTCGTATGCACCCCAGAAAGCGGCAGCGCAAGAACGCGTCGGCAATGAAACTCGTGGGCAAGCTGGTCGGCCTGTACCGCATCGCGAACGGCCTGACCCAAGCCCAACTCGCGGACCGTGTCGGCCATCAGGTCGACACGATCGCCTCCATCGAACAGGGCAGGCGCTCGCTCCTCCCCGATCTGGCAAGCCACCTCGACCAGTTGCTCGGCACAAAGGGCGCGCTGGAGATGGCGGTGGGCAACATGCCGGAGGTGGACCTGATCCCGGCGTGGGCCGAGCAGTACGTGGATCTGGAACATGACGCGCTCGCCCTGTCCTGGTACGACAACCAGGTGCTGCCGGGGCTGCTCCAGACGGCCCCGTACGCCGAAGCGGTCTTCCGCAACCGCGTCCCGGTCTTCAGCGAGGAGGAGATCGCGAACCAGACGGCGGCTCGCATCCAACGCCAGGAGATCCTGCGCCGGTCCTCTCCCCCGACCACCAGCTTCGTCATCTGGGATCCGGTCCTGAGGCTCCGACTCCTCGACGACGAGGAACACCTGGAGCAGCTCCGCCACCTGCGGGCGTACGCCGAACTCCCCGGCATCTGTATCCAGGTCCTGCCCCTTAACAGCCGTACCCACTCAGCGCTCGACGGCTCATTCACCCTGCTGGAGACTCCGGACTTCCAGCATGTCGCGTACACCGAAACGCAACGTGGCAGCCAGCTCATCTACGACCCAGACGAGGTCAGCATTCTCTCCCAGAGGTATGCAATGCTTCGAGCCCAAGCCCTCAACCCGAAAGACACCGTGGGCCTGTTGGACCATCTGCTGGGAGAGCGATGAGCAGCACACTTGAGTGGTTCAAGTCCAGCTACAGCGGCAGCGACGGCGGGCAGTGCCTCGAAGTCGCCTACGACTGGCGCAAGTCGAGCTACAGCGGCAGTGAGGGCGGTGCGTGCGTCGAGGTGGCCGCCCACCCCGCCGCCATCCACCTCCGCGACTCCAAGAACCCCGAAGGCCCCGTCCTCACCATCACCCCCACCACCTGGGCGGCCTTCGCCGGCTTCGCCGCCGACCGACACATGGGCTGATCCCACAGGAGAGACACCACCGGCATGGCACTCATTCACCGCACCACACTGACGCCCACCAAGCTCGAACTCCTCACCACCTGGCTGCCCACGCAACCCTGGTACCGAGGCAAGGGCGAGCCCGAACTGGTGAAGGCCGGAGGGTTCCGGCTGGACGACCCCGAGGGCGAGGTCGGCATCGAGTTCATGGCCGTCACCGACACCTCGGGGGCCCAACCGGTCAACTACCAGGTGCCGTTCAGCTACCGCGGCGCACCGATCGCGGGCGCCGACGAAGCTCTGATCGGCACCACCGAGCACGGAGAGCTGGGGACTCGGTGGGTCTACGACGGCACGCGTGACCCGGTACTCGTCGCGCAGCTCTTCGCACTCGTCATCGGCGAGGCCGAACCGCAGATGCAGAGCACGAGCCACACCCCCGACCCGTCCGTCACCGCCTCGTTCGCGGAGTCCGTCCGCGTCACGTCCGCGATCGTCTCCACGACCGTGTCCGACGACCCGGACGGCACGGATCTCCTCGTGGAGACGGCGGCCGACGGCCGTCGGCTGGCCATCCACATCAACCGCGTTCTGCGGCCCGGCCGGGAGACCGACGACGAACGGGCGGCCCTGGGCCACGTCACTGCGGGCTGGCCGCTGCCCGACGGCACGACCGCACGCGCCATGTTCGCCGTCGTGAGCCACGCACGCCCGTAGACCACACCCCTCGTTCGAGCCCGGCTGTCAGTGGCCACCCGTACGCTCGGCACCATGGCGACGCTCCCGAACCCGCTCCCGTCCCTGGCCACTTCAGGGCTCCAGCTTCCGCCCGGCTCGCTGGTGGACGCCACGATCGACGGCACCTGGCACGAGCCGCTGCTCTGGTACACCGACGCGCCCGTGGTCCCCGGGGACTGGGCCCGGCTGCGTGCGGCCGGGCGGTCCCTCGGGCTGCTGCCCGTGCTGATCGACGGCGGGCGACGCGACGAGTGGCCCGAGGACTGGGACCTCGTCCCGGAGGACACCTCATACCCGGGCGATCACGACACCGCCGAGGTGCTGGCCGCGTACTGGGCCGAGTGCGCGCCCGAAGAACTCGACGCCGCACAGGCCGAATGGCCGGGCCTGGCCTCCGCCCCGGCCGACACGGGCTCCGTCCAGTCCCCCGACGCCCTGGCAGCCGAGATGGCCGACATGTTCACCGGCCCGGAGGGCTGGTTCCCGGGCGTACGGGCGGCGCTCGTCCCGGCCCGGCGCAGCGCGGACATCCCGGCGGCAATCGGCTGGTCGGGCCCGCTCAACTACGAGAACGACGTGGCCCGGCTCAGCGCGGTGCTCCGCTCCTGGGAGGACCGCTACGACGTACGGGTCCTGATGCTCGGCTTCGACACCCTCACCGTCACCGTCGGCCGCCCGCCCACCACACTGGACGAGGCGCGGGCGCTCGCCGCCGAGCACTTCGCGTTCTGCCCGGACAACATCAACCAGAACCCGCCCTACGACCTCGACGACTACGCCAGGAGCCACCTGCTCGACCAGTCCACCTGGTCGTTCTGGTGGGACTGACCCGGCCGGCCCACCCACGCCCACCGTAGGCCCACCCGCGCCCGCCCGGGGCGGGCTCATGGTCGAGCTGCGGAATCCGGCGCTCTGCGCCGAGGCGGCTGCGTGTTCCCGATTGTGGCCAGACCAATGGCCGTGACCAGCTCACCACCAGTCACAGCCATTGATCTTCTTGGGAGTTGCCGACCGCACCCCTGACTAGCAGTAGGTGTCGTAGCTGGTCCGGTACGCGAGCGAGTACGCGTCCGTGTACTCCTCCGTCGTCTTCGCCGGAGCGTACGAGTGGCGGTAGTCGCACTTGTCGGTGAGACCGTCGCGCTCGCCGTCCCTGGCGCCCTTGGCCTTGCCCTCGGCGGCATCGTTGAGCCCCGAAGGCGGCGTGGTGGTCGCCTCATCGCTGCAGTAGGTGTCGTAGTT
>NZ_JBIARH010000025.1:0-116691 GCF_042889785.1 Streptomyces sp. NPDC002476
CCTTTCGGGCCATGGGGGAGTCGTCGACCGACGACAACGCCGCCGGGCGCCGCCCATCGCCACGCGACGCCGACCCACCTATCCGCGCGACCTCTTACACCCAGAAATTGTTGGTCGCAGTCGCGCAGACGGCTTGAAAAACGCGCCTGCCTACCCGGCAGCGCAACAAGAAAGGCCAGGGAAGAACCTCGCAGTCAAGCCGGTGTCACCGGCAGGACGTCGGGGGACAGCGCTCCCGCGCGGGCTGAAGCGGCAGTCATCCGGCGGAGGTGATGGCGGCGGCACAGGACCTCGTAGCCGATCTCCTCCGCTGGGCGGTTGACGTCACCGACGACCACCTGAGCACCCTCGACCACCATCTCCGCTCCCACCGTACGAGCATTGTGCGTTGCTCGGGCGCCGCACCAACACAGGGCCTCGACCTGGAGGGCCTCGATCCGGTCGGCCAGCTCGATCAGCCGCTGCGAGCCAGGGAAGAGCTTGGTTCGGAAGTCGGTGGTGATACCGAAGGCGAAGACATCGAGCCCGAGGTCGTCCACGACCCGCGCCAGCTGGTCGATCTGCGCCGGCACGAGGAACTGCGCCTCGTCGACGATCACGTAATCGACCTTGCCGCCCTTGGACAACAGGTCGACCACGTACCCGTACACGTCCATACCCTCGGCAACCTCGACAGCCTCCGCGACGAGGCCCAGTCGCGACGACAGCTTCCCCTCGCCCGCCCGGTCATCCCGTGTGAAGATCACACCTTGAAGCCCCCGGGCTGAGCGGTTATGTCCGATCTGGAGCGCCAAAGTACTCTTCCCACAATCCATAGTGCCGGAGAAAAACACCAATTCGGACATCAGTGGAAGGTTGCCTTTCGGGACGAGTGGGGCTCCGACGAGTGGGGCTCCAGGGACAGCACGCCGCCCGGGCAGCACTTGGCGGCAGCTACCGTCGATGGCGAATACCCCGGGAAGTCGGTGCTCTTTCCGCAGTCCATGGCGCCGGAGAAGGAGACCAGTTCGGACATCAGTGGAGCACAATCTTCCGGATCGAGGGGGAGCGCCGGGGGGACCCGCCGACCGGCCGGTACCGGCGCGGCCCGTTCGCGGGGCGACGGATGCCCGAGCACGACGGCGCGCTCTGCACGGTCCGCCGCCCCGGAGGAGAACACGGGCTCGGACATGGGGAACTGAGGGCCTTTCGGACACGGTGGGGCGGTCGGGCGGATCAGGAGGGAGGCGTGCCGACGCGGGAGGGGCTACGAGCGTACTTCGAGCAGGGGCACGAGCTGCTCGGTGGGGGTCATCGAGCCGTGCATGCCGACCATCGCGGACTCGTGCGGTTCATTGACCGAGGCGGTGATCACCACGTCGTCATGGGCCGCGGCGACGACGTCGCCGATCCTGCCGTGGACACGTTCGTCGATCGTCGGGCCGAACCATCCGGCCTCGATCGCCTCGTCCCGGCTCGCCACCCAGAACTGCTCGCCGAGCACTTCGCGCCAGACGGCCAGGACGTCGTTCTCGGCACCCGGGACGGCGTACACGTGCCGGGCCCGGCCCTCGCCGCCGAGCAGCGCGACGCCCGCGCGCAGTTCCCAGTCCTCGTCGAAGTCGATGCGGGACCGCTCGTCGAAGGGGATGTCGATCATGCCGTGGTCGGCGGTGATGTAC
This sequence comes from Streptomyces sp. NPDC002476, assembly GCF_042889785.1. Taxonomy (NCBI): domain Bacteria; kingdom Bacillati; phylum Actinomycetota; class Actinomycetes; order Kitasatosporales; family Streptomycetaceae; genus Streptomyces; species Streptomyces sp. NPDC002476. The sequence continues at coordinate 1,662 of NZ_JBIARH010000025.1, forward strand.
AGCGCCGAGCGGGGCGGGAGCTGTTCGGCCAGGCGCCGGGCCAGGCCGTCCACGTGCATGAGCTGTCCGCGCCAGGCGTCGGAGTCGACTCCGAAGCGGTGACCGTTGGCGTCGACCTCGCTGTAGTACGTGTAGACGAGCGACCGGTCTCCCGCGGCAAGGCGTTCGGCGGCGACGTCCATCCGTTCCTCGCCGGTCAGCCGGCCGAGGAACGTGCCGCCGCTGAGCGCGACCTGGGTGAGCGGAGTCCGCTCGAAGGCCGGCGCGGAGACCTGGGCGGTGCGCACCCCCGCGGCATCGGCGAGCGCGAAGACGGTGGGATACGGCTGCCAGACTGCGGGCGGGGTCCACGGCTGCCAGCGGAGCTGGTTCATCAGCTCGCCGGTGTCCGGATCGCGCACGGTGTAGCCGGGCAGGCCGTGCTCCCCCGGCGGGCGTCCGGTGCCGACCGAGGCCAGTGACGTCGCCGTGGTGGCCGGGAAGCCCGCCGTGACCGGGCGGCCGGTGCCGCCGCGCGAGGTGGGGAGCAGCGAGTGCAGGAAGGGCGCCTCGTCGGGGTGCGCCTGGATCTGTTCCCAGCCGAGGCCGTCGATCAGGAAGACGCAGTTCCGGTCCGCCGGGGTGAGTTCGGCGATCGTGGCGGTGAAACCGGGTACGCCCTGCCCGGCGACGAGCGTGGGCAGCAGATCGGCGAGCGAGCCGTTGCCGTACTCGGGGACGGGAGCGGTGTCGACGTCGAGCAGAACGGGGTCCTGCCAGGCCGGCTGAGCCATCAGCGGTCGGTCGCCGCGGTCGCGGCCGTGGCCTCGGAGAGGGACTGCGCGAAGGCGAGGGTCTGGCGCACGGTGTCCGGGCCGTCCCCGGCCTCGCTCACCCGCAGACTCAGGTCGTCGGCCGTCGAGTTGCCGGTGTAGCCGTGGTCGGCCTCGCAGTTGGGGTCGCCGCAGGCCGCCGGTTCGAGATCGATGCGGGAGACCGCACCCCAGCCGATGGTGAGGACGACTTCGCGGGGCAGCGTGCCCGGCACGTACTTCTCGGGGTCGGCCACGACCCGGCTGACCACGACCGACGAGATGCGATCGAGCTTGACCGATTCCGTCGAGGTGGTGGCGTACGGCGACGGGGAGGTGGTGTCCGCGTTCTGCTCGTCGGTGTGGCTGACGATGAAACGGGTGCCCGTGAGGACCAGGACCGTGACGTGACGGCGCACCTCGTTGGAGTCGAAGGTGGTCTCCTGGTGGACCAGGTACGAGGCGACGGGCTCACCGCCCACGGCGGCTTCCACCGCCTCGGCCACGAGGGCCGGGTAGTAGCCACTGCGCTCGATCGCCGCGCGCAGCCCCTGGGTCGTCGTACCGGTCTTAGCCATGGGCACCATCCTACGGGGGGCGGATGACTGCCGGGGACGTCGTACGGCGAGCACGGACCGGGGACACGGTGGTCCGCGCTCTCGTGGGCACGGGGCGGCGGGGACGGAGCGTCCCGGCCCCGGTCCTGGCCCTTTCGGCAGCGGGAACGTCCCGGCAGTGGCCGTCCGGTCAGTAGTTGGGGAGACGACGGGGGCCGAGGTCGGTGCGGGGCGGCGGCGGGGAGAGCCGGACGCTCGCGCCGAGGACGGCCAGCCCGTGGGTGGCGACCACGACCGGTTCCAGGGCGACGGAGACCACCTCCGGGTGGTCGTCGACCAGCCGGGACACCCGCAGCAGCAGTTCTTCGAGCGCCGCGGTGTCCACGGGTGCCGCGCCCCGCCAGCCGAACAGCACCGGGGCCGCCCGGATGGACCGGATCAGCTCCGCGGCATCGCGGTCGGTGACCGGAACCAGACGGTGGGCGGTGTCGCCGAGGAGCTCGGAGGGCGCGCCCGCGAGCCCGAACGAGAGAACGGCGCCCGCCGCCGGGTCGATCGAGGCCCGCACGACGGTGTCGACCCCGCGCGGCGCCATGGCCTGGACGACGGGCTGGAGTTCGGCGGGCCTGCCGAGCAGGTCGGTCAGCTCGCCGTACGCGCGGCGCAGCGCATCCTCGCCCGCGAGGTCCAGCCGCACGCCGCCGAGATCGGCCCGGTGACGCAGATGGGGCGCTGTGGTCTTGAGCGCGACGGGATAGCCGATCCGTGCCGCGGCGGCGACGGCGGCCTCCGGGTCGGGGGCGGGCAGTGTCGGCCGTACGGCGATGCCGTAGCGGCCGAGGAGCGCGCACGCCTCGTCGGGCGTGAGCTGTCTGCCGCGCGGGGCGGGGGGCGGGCCGAGAAGGGTGTCGATCAGCTCGGCGGTACCCGACTCGTCGATGGTGTCGTCGAGGAACTCGGGCACCTTGCCGGGTACGGCGGCCTGCCGCCGCCACTGCGCGTACCGCACCGACTCGGCCAGGGCTCGTACGGCCCGTTCGGCGGCGGGGTAGGCGGGGATCCGGCCCGCGCGGCCGTCCGTTCCCGGGCCGTCCGTTCCGTGGCCGTCCGTTCCCGGTCCGGCCGTTCCCGGTCCGGCCGGGGTGGTCCGGGCGCCCTGGCCGCGCTGGCCGCCCGGCGCTTCCCGGGTGCCCGAAGCTCCGGCGGGCGCGGTGCGGGCGTGCGCGGGGACGGACGCGGACCGAGTGGTCGCGGGCCGGGTGGTCATGGGCCGGGTGGTCATGGGCCGGGTGTCCGCGGGCTCCCCGGTCGTGGAGGACGGCTTCGCCGTGCGCGGCGCGGCCGTGCCACTGGCCACGGCCAGGGCCTCCGCCAGCCCGCCGATCTCCACGTGGACGACGGCCACGGGCTTCGCGGGACCGGTGGCCGCCGCCGCGCGCAGCGCGGTCGCCAGGACCTCCCCGCCGCCGTTCTCCGCCTCGCCGTCCTCGCCCACCCAGGGGATCGCCGTGACGATCACCGAATCGCAGTCGTCGGCGGCGAGGGCCTCGGTCAGGGCGTCCCGGAAGTCCTGCGGCGTCGCGGCGGTGGTGAGGTCGAGGGGCGGCCGCGGACGCAGCCCCTCGGTCAGGCAGGCGTCGTAGGTGAGCAGGCCGAGCGACTCGGAGTTGCCGAGGATCGCGACCCGGGGGCCCGCCGGGAGCGGCTGGTCCGCGAGGAGGAGACCCACGTCGACCACCTCCGTCACCGTGTCGACGCGGATCACGCCCGCCTGCCGCATGAGGGCGGAGACCGTCGCGTCCGGGATCCGGCTGACGGGTACGGCGTGGCCGGGCGGGGTGGCGCCGGTGTGCCGGGCGCCCTTCACCACGACCACGGGCTTCACGGCCGCGGTGCGCCGGGCGAGCCGCATGAACTTGCGCGGGTTGCCGAACGATTCGAGGTACAGCAGGGCGACGTCGGTGTCCGGGTCCTCGTACCAGTACTGGAGGAAGTCATTGCCCGAGATGTCGGCCCGGTTGCCCGCGGAGATGAAGGTGGAGAGCCCCGCACCCTGCCGGTAGAGCCGGGAGAGCAGGGCGATGCCGATCGCCCCGGACTGGGTGAACAGCCCGATGCGGCCCTGCTCGGGCGGCTCGGGGGCGAGGGAGGCGTTCAGCCGGACGGCCTCGGCGTTGTTGATGATGCCGAAGGCGTTCGGACCGATGATCCGCATCCCGTACGAGCGTGCCTGGCGGACGAGTTCGCGCTGCCGGTCCCTGCCCTCGGCACCCCACTCGGCGTATCCGGCGGAGAGGACGACGAGACCCTGGACGCCGTGCTCGCCGCAGTCGGCCACGACCTCCGGTACGCGCTCGGCGGGGACGGCGACGACCGCGAGATCCACCGGTTCGCCGATCTCGCCGACGCGGCGGTGGGCGGGGACGCCGTCGATGGTGTCCTGGTCGGCGGCGAAGGAACGATTCACGGCATACGTACGGCCGGTGAATCCGGCCGCGAGGAGGTTGCGCAGGACCGCGCGGCCGACACCGCCGGGCGTCCGGCCGACGCCGATGACGGCCACGGAGCCGGGGGCGAGCAGCCGTTGCACGGAGCGCGCCTCGGCCCGCTGCTCACGGCCGCGCTGGACGGCGAGGGACTCGGCCGTCGGTTCGAGGTCCAGGGTGAGGTGGACGGAACCTTCCTCGAAGCTCCGCTGCTGGGTGTAGCCGGCATCCCGGAACACCTTGATCATTTTGGTGTTGGCGGGGAGCACCTCGGCGACGAAGCGGCGGATGCCGCGCTCGCGAGCCACCGCGGCGATGTGCTCCAGCAGTGCCGACGCCACTCCCCGGCCCTGGTGCGCGTCCTGGACCAGGAAGGCGACCTCCGCCTCGTCCGCGGGCACCGAGGCGGGCCTGCCCCGTCCGTCGATCCGGTCGTAGCGGACGGTCGCGATGAACTCGCCGCCGACCGTGACCGCGAGCCCCACCCGGTCGACGTAATCGTGGTGGGTGAACCGGTGCACGTCCCTGGCGGACAGCCGGGGGTACGGGGCGAAGAAGCGGTAGTACTTCGACTCGTCGGAGACCTGCTCGTAGAAACTGACCAGGCGTTCGGCGTCGTCCGTGGTGATGGGCCTGATCCGCGCGGTGCCTCCGTCACGGAGGACCACGTCCGCTTCCCAGTGGTCGGGATAGGCGTGATGCGGACTCTGCTCCGTCGAGGACTGCATGGGCACAGACTACGGCTCGTCCACCACTCGCGTAGCCGCCGGGGCCGGGGCAGTCTGAGGGGGGCCGAACGGCGTTGCGGCACCGCTCGTGGGTGTGGCGCGGGTCGGCCGGAGCACCGCGCACCACATGAGGGAATGGTCTAGACAACTATTGATTCATGAAGGGCAGAACCATGGCTGAGCGCCGCGTCAACGTCGGCTGGGCCGAGGGCCTGCACGCCCGCCCCGCTTCCATATTCGTCCGCGCCGCCACGGCGTCCGGCATCCCCGTGACGATCTCCAAGGCCGACGGCACCCCGGTGAACGCCGCCTCCATGCTCGCGGTGCTCGGGCTCGGCGCGCAGGGCGGCGAGGAGATCGTGCTCGCATCCGAGGCGGACGACGCCGAGGCCGCCTTGGACCGCCTGGCGAAGCTGGTCGCGGAGGGGCTCGACGAACTCCCGGAGACCGTCTGAGCCACGTTCCGGGATTCCCGCTCCCGGGACTTCCGGACTTCTGTACGGGACCGATTCCCGCGAAGGAGCCGCAGTGCCGCCCACCGGCACCGCGGCTCCTTCGTCTTCCGGCCCCCGGGATCCCTTCCCGGCCCCGGGTGCCTCTTCCCGGGATCCGGGACGGTCGCGCAAGGGGCGGACCGGCGGACGGGCGCCCCGGACAGGCCGAAGGCCCCGGCGTGCTGCCGGGGCCTTCGGGAGGCGGTTCGCGGGTCGGCCGTCGGTCAGAGGGAGACGCCGTGGGCACGCAGATACGTGACGGGGTCCATGTCGGATCCGTAGGAGGGCGTGGTCCGGGCCTCGAAGTGGAGGTGCGGTCCGGTGGAGTTGCCGGTCGAGCCGGAAAGGCCGATCTGCTGGCCCGCGCCGACGCTCTGGCCGACACGGACACCGATCGACGAGAGGTGCCCGTACTGCGTGTACGTGCCGTCCGTCATCCGCAGCACGATGTTGTTGCCGTACGCGCCGCCCCAGCCGGCCTCGACGACCGTACCGGCGCCGACGGCGACGACGGAGCTGCCGGACGCGGCGTGGAAGTCGATGCCCGAGTGGCTGCCGGAGGACCAGAGCGAACCGCTGGACTTGTAGCCGGTGGTGACGTAGGAACCGGCGACCGGGAGCTGGAAGAGGCCCAGGCGGGTGCGCTCGGCGGAGCGGGCGGCACGCGCCTTCTCGGCCCGCGCCTCGGCGGCACGCTTCGCCTCGGCCCTGGCCTTCGCCTCGGCCCGGGCGCGCTTCTCGGCCTCGGCCTTCCGCTGGGCCGCCTCCTTCGCCTCGGCGATGAGGTCGGCCCGGCGCTGCTGCGCGTCGGCCTGTGCGTCGATCCGGTCGGCGATGACGTCCTGGATGGCGATGACCTGGTTCAGGCCAATCTCGCCGACCGCGGAGGTCTCGGCGTCCGCGGCGAGGGCCGGGGAAGCAGCGCCTCCGATGACGCCGGTGGTGGCCAGCGCCGCGACGCCGGCGATCCTCGCGCTGCCGCGCGTCAGTCGCCCGGGGGGGCGATGCTTCCCGGTGGCACGGGTGAACGCCATGAAGTGGCTGATCCTTTCCTTCCCTCTCGCCTACCGGGTTAGCTGACGGGTTCGGAGCAGGAAGGTCTCCTACGGAGGTCCCGGCCTCAGCGAGGCTCAGGTTTCCGATTCACCCCAGGGACTTCATTGGGTCCCCGGCTCCCCAGGGCTCACGCCCGGCGGGGACTCGGCGATGGCTGTCCGGTGCGTCGCGGTCGCGACATACGAGTGGCCGGCAGCCCGGTCGACGCTAAGCGCGAGCACATTCGTTCACCAAACGGACAAGCCGTTTTGTAGCGCATGCCACAGGTCGTACGGGCAACCCGGCGACCAACCCGGCGACCGGAACCGAACATGGGGAAGACCCCGGCGAGACATCGCTCACAGGGGCCTTCCACGCCCGGCCACCGGGCCGGTCGGGCCGCCCCCGTTCGGTACCCGGAACGGCCCGGCCCGCGGCTGTGCTCCGGCACCTGCCCCGTACGGGAACGGGGCGCCGGACGCCCGGCCGCCGGACCGACTGGGCCGGGACGCCGGGACGGTCCCCGGCGTCTCCGCCCGAGGAGGCGGCCGGGGACCGTGACGGCGTACCGCTCAGCCGGTGACCACCGACACCTCACCGATGCCCAGGGCCCGGACCGGCTCCTCGATCCGGGACGCGTCGCCGACGAGGATCGTCACCAGCCGGTCACCCGGGAAGGCGCTGACCACGGCTGCGGTCGCCTCGACCGTGCCGGCTGCCGCGAGCCGCGCGTACAGGTGGGCCTGGAAGTCGTCGGGGAGGTGCTGCTCGACCTGGTCGGCCAGCGTGCCCGCCACGGAGGCCGCCGTCTCGAACTTCAGCGGCGCGACACCCACGAGGTTCTGCACCGCGGTCTCGCGCTCCTCGTCGGTCAGCCCCTCGGCCGCCAGCGTCCGCAGGACCGTCCACAGGTCCTCCAACGCCGGTCCGGTCGACTCCGTGTCCACCGATCCGCTGATCGCGAGCATGGCGGCGCCGGTCGCGCCCGTGTCCGAGTCCGGGGCCGACGACCGCAGCACCTGGGCGAAGGCGCGGACACCGTAGGTGTAGCCCTTCTCCTCGCGCAGCACCCGGTCCAGCCGGGAGGTGAGCGTGCCGCCCAGGCAGTACGTGCCGAGCACCTGGGCGGGCCACACGCTGTCGTGCCGGTCCGGTCCGATCCGACCGATCAGCAGTTGCGTCTGCACCGCGCCCGGACGGTCCACGATGACCACGCGGCCGGTGTCGTCGGCGGTGATCGGCGGGGCCGGGCGCGGCTCGACGGTGTCGCCCGACCAGTCGCCGAGTGTCTCGGAGAGCAGAGCCTCCAGGTCGATGCCGGTCAGGTCGCCGACGACCACGGCGGTCGCCGCGGACGGCCGGACATGGGCCTCGAAGAAGGCGCGCACCGCCCCCGCGTCGATCCGCTCCACCGTCTCCTCGGTGCCCTGGCGCGGCCGGGACATCCGCGAGGCGGCCGGGAAGAGCTCCTTGGAGAGCTGCTTGGCGGCGCGGCGCGCCGGGTTGGCCTGCTCGTGCGGGATCTCGTCGAGCCGGTTGCGCACCAGCCGTTCGATCTCGCTCTCGGCGAAGGCGGGGGCCCGCAGCGCCTCGGCGACCAGTCCGAGCGCCTTGGCCAGCCGGGAGGCCGGGACCTCCAGGGAAACCCGGAGGCCGGGGTGGTCGGCGTGCGCGTCGAGCGTGGCACCGCAGCGCTCCAGCTCGGCGGCGAACTCCTCGGCGGTGTGCTTGTCGGTGCCCTCGGACAGGGCCCGCGCCATGATCGTGGCCACGCCGTCCAGCCCCTCCGGCTCGGCGTCCAGCGGGGCGTCGAGGACGATCTCGACCGCCACCACCTGCTGGCCGGGGCGGTGGCAGCGCAGCACCGTCAGGCCGTTGGGCAGCGAACCGCGCTCCGGCGCGGGAAAAGCCCAGGGGCGGGCGACGCCGGGGGCCGGCTGGGGGTGGAACTGCATCGAAACTCCAGTCGCGGCGGCGTCGGTCACTTGTCCGCTCCTTCGTGCGTGTCGGCGTCGGTCTCGTCGGTGTCCGCGGCATCCGCGGAATCGGCCGGTTCGACCGGTTCGTAGACCAGCACCGCCCGGTTGTCGGGCCGCAACCGGGCCTTGGCGACTGCCTGGACCTCCTCCGCCGTCACGTCCAGAACCCGCTGCACCGCGGTCAGGGCGAGCTGGGGGTCGCCGAACAGCACGGCGAACCGGCACAGTTCGTCGGCGCGGCCCGCGACCGTACCGAGCCGGTCCAGCCACTCGCGCTCCAGCTGGGCCTGGGCGCGCTCCATTTCCTCGGGCGTCGGGCCCTCGGCGGCGAACCGGGCCAGCTCCTCGTCGACCGCCGCCTCGATCCGCGGCACCTCGACACCGCCGGAGGTCTTGACGTCCAGCCAGCCGAGCGACGGGGCGCCCGCCAGCCGCAGCAGCCCGAATCCGGCCGCCACGGCCGTACGGTCACGGCGGACCAGGCGGTTGTGCAGCCGCGACGACTCCCCGCCACCGAGCACGGTCAGCGCGAGATCCGCTGCGTCGCACTCGCGGGTGCCGTCGTGCGGGAGCCGGTAGGCGGCCATCAGCGCCCGCGCCGGAACCTCCTCGCGTACCTCCTCGCGCAACTGCTCGCCGATGACGTCGGGCAGCGTGCCGTCGCGCGGGGGTCGCTTCCCGTCGTGGGAGGGGATGGAGCCGAAGTACTTCTCGATCCAGGCGAGCGTCTGCTCGGGGTCGATGTCGCCGACGACCGACAGCACCGCGTTGTTCGGCGCGTAGTACGTACGGAAGAAGGCGCGCGCGTCCTCCAGCGTCGCGGCGTCGAGGTCCGCCATCGAGCCGATCGGGGTGTGGTGGTACGGGTGCCCCTCGGGGTAGGCGAGCGCTGTCAGCCGCTCGAACGCCGTGCCGTAGGGGACGTTGTCGTAGCGCTGGCGGCGCTCGTTCTTGACGACGTCGCGCTGGTTCTCCATCGACTCCTCGTCGAGCGCGGCGAGGAGCGAGCCCATCCGGTCCGCCTCCAGCCAGAGGGCCAGCTCCAGCTGGTGCGCGGGCATCGTCTCGAAGTAGTTGGTGCGCTCGAAGCTGGTGGTCCCGTTGAGTGAACCGCCGGCGCCCTGCACCAGCTCGAAGTGTCCGTTCCCCTTCACCTGGCCGGAGCCCTGGAACATCAGGTGCTCGAAGAGGTGAGCCAGACCGGTGCGTCCCTCGACCTCGTGGCGCGATCCGACGTCGTACCAGAGGCAGACCGCGGCGACCGGGGTCAGATGGTCCTCGGAGAGCACCACGCGCAGGCCATTGGCCAGGCGGTGCTCGGTCGCTGTCAAGCCGCCGGAACCGGCCTGGGCTGTGGCCGTGTGACCCATGGGCATGTACGTCCCTTCGATCGCGTTACTGGTTTTTCTGCGTGGCCTGCCACTGTAAGCAAGCGCACCGACACCTGGCGAAGTTCCCATACCGCGGAAGTTCGCGTGAAAGAGGGGCGCACCACCCGGCGCACGCGCCCCTTTCACCGCTCCGGAGCCCTTCCCGGCGGCGTCGGGAGGGCCGGTTGGGACGGGGCGAGGTCGGCGTTGTCGGTGCGGAGGTCCACAATGGTCCGCGTCAGAACCTGAGGTTGCCCGAACAGAATCCGTGAAGGAGTCGCAGCAGCGATGGCCCGCCGCAGCACGAAGACCCCGCCGCCGGACGACTTCGAGGAGAACATCCTCGACATCGACGTCGTCGACGAAATGCAGGGCTCCTTCCTCGAGTACGCGTACTCGGTGATCTACTCACGGGCCCTGCCCGACGCCCGTGACGGTCTGAAGCCGGTGCACCGACGCATCGTGTACCAGATGAACGAGATGGGCCTGCGCCCCGACCGCGGCTTCGTGAAGTGCGCGCGGGTCGTCGGCGAGGTCATGGGCAAGCTGCACCCGCACGGCGACGCGTCGATCTACGACGCGCTGGTCCGGCTGGCGCAGCCGTTCTCCATGCGTCTCCCCCTGGTCGACGGACACGGCAACTTCGGTTCGCTCGGGAACGACGACCCACCGGCCGCCATGCGGTACACCGAGTGCCGGATGGCCGACGCGACATCGCTGATGACGGAGTCGATCGACGAGGAGACCGTCGACTTCCAGGCGAACTACGACGGCCAGGAGCAGGAGCCCTCCGTCCTCCCGGCCGCGTACCCGAACCTCCTGGTCAACGGGGCGTCCGGGATCGCCGTTGGCATGGCGACCAACATGCCTCCGCACAACCTGGGCGAGGTCGTCGCCGCCGCCCGCCACCTCATCAAGCATCCGGGCGCGGACCTGGAGACGCTGATGCGGTTCATCCCCGGTCCCGACCTGCCGACCGGCGGCCGGATCGTGGGCCTGGGCGGCATCAAGGACGCGTACGCCGGCGGGCGCGGGACGTTCAAGATCCGTGCGACGGTGTCCGTGGAGAACGTGACGCCGCGCCGCAAGGGCATCGTCGTCACCGAACTGCCCTTCGCGGTCGGCCCGGAGAAGGTGATCGCCAAGATCAAGGACCTGGTCTCGGCGAAGAAGCTCCAGGGCATCGCGGACGTGAAGGACCTGACCGACCGCGAGCACGGTCTGCGCCTGGTCATCGAGGTGAAGAACGGCTTCGTGCCCGAGGCGGTGCTGGAGCAGCTCTACAAGCTGACCCCGATGGAGGACTCCTTCGGGATCAACAACGTGGCACTGGTCGACGGGCAGCCGCTCACGCTCGGCCTGAAGGAGTTGCTGGAGGTCTACCTCGACCACCGCTTCGACGTGGTGCGCCGGCGCAGCGAGTTCCGGCGCGGCAAGCGCCGCGACCGTCTCCACCTGGTCGAGGGCCTGCTCGTCGCGCTGCTCGACATCGACGAGGTCATCCGGCTCATCCGGTCCAGCGACAATTCGGCGCAGGCCAAGGAGCGGCTCATCGAGCGCTTCTCGCTGAGCGAGATCCAGACGCAGTACATCCTGGACACGCCGCTGCGCCGGCTGACCAAGTTCGACCGGATCGAGCTGGAGAGCGAGCGGGACCGGCTCAACAAGGAGATCGACGAGCTGACCACGATCCTCGAGTCGGACGCCGCGCTGCGCAAGCTCGTCTCGTCGGAACTGGCCGCGGTCGCCAAGAAGTTCGGTACCGAGCGGCGCACGGTGCTGCTGGAGTCGGCCGGTACGCAGGTCGCCTCGGTGCCGCTGCAGGTCGCGGACGACCCGTGCCGGGTGCTGCTGTCGTCGACCGGTCTGCTGGCGCGTACCGCCAGCGACGACCCGATCGCCTTCGCCGAGGACGCCAAGCGAGCCAAGCACGACGTGATCGTGTCCGCGGTGCCCGCGACCGCCCGGGGCGACATCGGGGTGGTGACATCGACGGGACGGCTGCTGCGGCTCGCGGTCATCGATCTGCCGCAGCTGCCGGACACGCACGCGGCGCCCAGTCTGTCGGGCGGGGCGATGGTCTCGGAGTTCCTCACGCTGGGAAGCGACGAGGAGGTCGTCTGTCTGACCACGCTGGACGAGACGTCCCCCGGTCTGGCGCTCGGCACCCTGCAGGGCATCGTCAAGCGGGTGGTGCCGGACTACCCGGCCAACAAGGACGAGCTGGAGGTCATCGCCCTCAAGGACGGTGACCGGATCGTCGGCGCGGCCGAACTGCGCACGGGCGAGGAGGACCTGGTCTTCATCACGTCCGACGCGCAGTTGCTGCGCTACCCGGCGGCGCAGGTGCGGCCGCAGGGCAGGCCCGCAGGCGGCATGGCGGGCATCAAGCTCGCGGCGGGCGTCTCGGTGATCTCGTTCACGGCGGTGGATCCGGCCGCGGACGCGATGGTGTTCACGGTGGCGGGTTCGCAGGGCATGCTGGACGACTCGATGCTGACGTGCAAGCTCACCCCGTTCGACCAGTACCCGCGCAAGGGCCGGGCCACCGGCGGGGTGCGCTGTCAGCGGTTCCTCAAGGGCGAGGACGCCCTGGTCTTCGCCTGGGCGGGCCCCGTGCCCGCGAGGGCCGCCCAGAAGAACGGCGCGCCCGCCGAGCTGCCGGCGCCGGACCCCCGGCGCGACGGTTCGGGTGCGCCGCTGGCCAAGCCGGTCGCGTCGGTCGCGGGACCGGTGTAGCCCCTCGTCAGACCCGGCGACGGCGGTGTGACGACGGGGCCCGTGCCCCTTCCGTCACCAGCCGTCCTCGTCGGGCCGTCGCACGTACCGCAGGACGCCCCACATGCTTCGGTCATGTGCGGCGTCCTGCGCCGTGTCCGGGCCCGGCGCGCCGGGGTCCGGCACGTCAGGGATGGAGGTGCCGAAGTCCGGTGTGCCGGGCAGCGGTGCGTCCCGGGTCGGCGTGTCCGTCTCGCGGCAGTCGGTCAGCTCCTTGTGCAGGGCCTCCGCATCGATGCCCGAGCCGATCAGCACGAGTCGGGTGAGGCGTGGTTCGTCGCGTGCCCACGGCTGCGGCTCGAACCGCAGGAACCGCCCGACCGCGTGCAGCACGTACTTGTTGGCGCGATCGCCCATGCCGAAGTCGACGAGTCCCTTGATCCGGTAGAGCCCCTGCGGCCGGGAGTCGAGGAAGTCCATCAGCCTGCGCGGGTTCATGGGCACGTCCGCGGTGAAGGACACGCTCTCGTACGCGGCGTGCAGATGGTGCTCGTGCCCGGCGTCGGCCTCCGCCTCGGCCCGCTCCGCCAGCAGCAGGTCCTCGAAGGTGAGCTGGCGCGCCTTCTCCTCGCCGTCCGGACGCAGCGAGGGGTCGAAGAGCAGCTCGGGATCGACGCGTCCGTACGTGGCGCAGATGACGGCACCCGCGCCGCCACCCGGGGACCCGCCGGTGCCCGCTGCGGATCCGTCGGTGCCCCGTGTGCCGGCCGTGGCGACGGCCTCACGGATGCGGGCCAGTTCGTCGTCCCCGACCCGGTCGGTCTTGTTGAGGACGACGAGATCGGCGACGGCGAGATGGCGGTCGATCTCCGGATGGCGGCGCCGGGTGGCGGCGAACTCCGCCGCATCCACGACCTCCACCAGGCCGCCGTACATGACGCGCGGATTCTCGCTGGCCAGGAGCATGCGGACGAGTTCCTGCGGCTCCGCCAGTCCGCTGGCCTCGATGACGATCACGTCGAGCCGGGCCGAGGGCCGGGTCAGCGTCTCCAGAAAGGAGTCGAGTTCGCTCGCGTCGACCGCGCAGCACAGGCAGCCGTTGCCGAGCGAGACCGTCGAACCGACCTGTCCCGAAACCGTCATGGCGTCGATCTCGATCGAACCGAAGTCGTTGACGATCACACCGATCCGGTTCCCCGCACGGTTGCGCAGGAGATGGTTGAGCAGTGTCGTCTTGCCCGACCCCAGGAACCCCGCGAGGACGATGACCGGAATCTGCTGCGTGCGGGGCGGGGACGGCGGGTTCAAGGGGGGACCTTCCTCCGGGTCGTCAGGGTGCCGGGACCGGCTGTGGCGGCGGGGTGTCGACCTATCGGGCCGCCGGGCGGATGATCTTCGTGTCCTCCGCCTGTTCCAGGATATTGGCGCTCCAGCCGATCACCCGCGCCGCACAGAACGTCGGGGTGAACATCTCGCACGGCAGCCCGCACAGCTCCATGACGACCCGTACGGCAGATCGTCGCGGGGCTCGACCGGTTCGAGGCCCCGGCCGAGCCTGTGCAGGGCGGTGAGCACGGTCGGAACGGCGGCACAGGCGGCCAGGGCGTCGTCGCGACGCCGGTCGGCGTCGATGTCGTACACCGGCCGGAAGTGCGCCGAGGCGCCGAGGAGGGACAGGGCGGTGCGCCAGACCGGCCAGCGGGCCGGAGACGGATCCTGCCCGGGCTGTGGCGGGCAGGGCCTCGCGCACCTCCGCGGGCAGTCGTCGCAGCGCGGCGGTTCGACGCCGCGGAGGTGGACGCCCCGGCCCGGCGCTCGGGCCGCCGCGGGCCCTCCGTCGTCGGCACGGGCGACCTGGTGTTCCGTGCCGGTATCACGCTGATCGCGAGCGACGCCCGCCGAGGCACTGGCGGCGGCGCGCCGGGCGGTCGGCGCACTGCCCGCCCACAGCGGTTCGACGGACCGGTTGCGGGTGGCCGTGGTCGCCGCGGCGATGGCCGCTCCGCTTCGACCTCTCGCGCGAGGCGGTGATCGCCGGTGCGCGGAGCCTGATCCCGATGCTGGTCCGCGCCTTGCCCGCGGTGTCCGGCGGCCCTTCGACCGCCGACGACCTGGAACAGACCTCCGGCGAGGAGGAACCGACATCGGGCAAGGAGGGCGGGCTCGCCCGGCTGTTGTGGCCGAAACTCACCGCGCGCCCGGCGGACGGCCCGCGGGCGCGGACGCTGTTCGCCCTGCTCGCGGACGTCCCCCGAGGCCGTGTCCGCACTCGCCGCCGCGCAGGACGTGGTCGCCACGGCCGCCCGCCACGCGCCCCTGCACGCCAACGTCGAACCGGCGCCGGCCGTGCTGTCGGTCTCCTGCGGCATGTCCGCCGAGTCGGGCGAGACGGCCTTCGCCGTGTCGCGCACGGCGGGCTGGATCGCGCACGCGCTGGAGGAGTACGAGGAACGGCCGTTGCGCATACGGCCCAGTGGGCAGTACGACGGCCCGCGTCCCCCTCAGCCGCTCCCCTCCGCCGAGCGCCGACCGGCCGACCGACGGTCGGCCGCCGTGCTGAACGACGGCCGACCGGCGAAGGCCCGACCGGGGTGAACGGCGGCCGGAGGCCCTCCACGGGTCGCACGGGGCCTTGGACCCCGCGATGTGGTCGGCGGCTACACCGCTCCGGCGCCGGTGAGCGCGCGGACCTCGGTCTCCGCGTGCTTGGCGGCATCGGGCGGCTCTGCGGAGGTCACCGTTCCGGCCCAGCCGGCCAGGAATCCCAGTGGGATGGAGGCCAGACCGGGGTTCTCCAGGGGGAAGAAGTGGAAGTCGACCCCGGGGAAGAACGAGGCCGGGCTACCGGAGACGACCGGTGAGAACACCACGAGGAGTACCGCTGGAATCAGTCCTCCGTAGATCGACCAGACCGCTCCCCTCGTGGTGAAACGCCGCCAGAACAGGGAGTAGAGCAAAGCCGGGAGGTTGGCCGAGGCGGCCACGGCGAAGGCCAGCCCGACCAGGAACGCCACATTCAGGTTCTGCGCGACCAGACCGAGCCCAATGGCCGCCAGCCCGATCCCGGCCGCGGCGGCCCGGGCCACGGTGACCTCGCTGTACTGCTTGGAACCGGGGCTCCTGAGCGAGGCGTAGAGGTCGTGGGCGACGGAGGCGGAGGACGCGAGCGTGATCCCCGCAACGACGGCGAGGATGGTCGCGAAGGCGACGGCCGCCACCACGGCGAACAGAATCGTTCCCGCGGTGGAACCCTCGCCGCCGCCGAGGGCCAGGGCCAGCAGCGGCACCGCCGTATTCCCCGCGGCGTTCGACGCCCGCACGTCGGCCGGGCCGACCAGTGCGGCGGCCCCGAAGCCGAGCGCGATGGTCATCAGGTAGAAGCCGCCGATGAGTCCGATCGACCAGACGACCGACCTCCGGGCCGCGCGGGCGGTGGGCACGGTGTAGAACCGCGACAGGATGTGCGGCAGGCCCGCCGTACCGAGCACCAGAGCCAGGCCCAGGCTGATGAAGTCGAGGCGCGCCGTCCAGGTTTCGCCGTACAGGAGACCGGGCACCAGGAAACTGCTTCCGTGTCCGCTGCGCCGGGCCGCGGAGTCGAGCAGTGCGTTGACGTCGCCGTGGAAGCGAACCAGGACGAGAACGGTGAGCACGACCGCTCCCGCCATCAGCAGCACGGCCTTGACGATCTGGATCCACGTGGTGGCACGCATTCCGCCGAAGGAGACGTAGATCACCATGAGCGCTCCGACACCGATGACGGTCCAGGGCCGGGCGGCACCGCTCGTACCGCCGAGGAGCAGGGCGACGAGGCTGCCCGCGCCGACCATCTGAGCCACCAGATAGAGCAGGGAGACGGTGACGGACGACGTGCCCACGGCGATCCGCACCGGGCGCTCCGCCATGCGCGCCGCCACCACGTCGGCGAGCGTGAACCGGCCGCAGTTGCGGACCAGTTCGGCGATCAGCAGCAGAACCACGAGCCAGGCGACGAAGAACCCGACCGAGTAGAGCATGCCGTCGTAACCGAAGAGGGCGATCAGGCCGGAGATACCGAGGAACGACGCCGCCGACATGTAGTCGCCCGCGATGGCGAAACCGTTCTCCATCGGGGAGAACAGCCGGCCGCCCGCGTAGAACTCCTCGGCCGAGCCGTGCCGGTTACGGCTCACCCAGGTGGTGATGGCGAGCGTCACCGCGATGAAGACGCTGAAGAGCACGAGGGCCGGCGTCTGGTGGTGCCCGCTCAACGGCCCGCCTTCCGTGTCATCTCCTGCGTCTTCCAGCGCAGTTCGAGCGCGGCGCGGTCCCTGCGCAGCCGTGCGTGTCGTGCGTACGCCCAGGTGAGGAGGAACGTCGTCAGAAACTGCCCGAGGCCCGCGACCATTGCGACATTGACCGCCCCGGCCACCGGACGGGACATCAGCCCGGGCTCGCTGATCGCGACCACGACATAGGCGAGGTACCAGGTGAGGAAGGCGAGTGTCGCGGGGAGGACGAAGCGCCTGTACCGGCGCCGCACCTCCTGGAAGGCTCTACTGCGCTGCACCTCCAGATAGATCTCGGCCGCGCTGTTGCCCCGGTGCGAGGCAGCAGGAACGGGTGGCCCCGCGGGTGCGAGCCTCCCCGCCCCGTCCGACTCGCCCCAGCCGGGGGCAAGCGTGTCGTACCACGGGTCGTCGAGCCGCACCGCCGCGGCGTCACGCCCTGCTTCCTTCTCCACCGAACAACTCCCCTTGTCCACGGACTACTTCGGCCGCGTACCCAAGAATGAGTGGATTGGGAAGATCTCGGGCAGTTCATTCGCCGGTATTCATCCGATCAGGTGAACACCGGCCCGGGTGGCTGTGCGAAGCCCCGAACGTACGCATAGCGAACGGCCTGTGCGCGGTCACGTACCCCGGCCTTGGCGAAGAGTTTGTTGATGTGACTCTTCACCGTGGCCTGCGAGATGTGCAGTCTGCGCGCGATCTCCGGGCTGGACAGCCCATCGGCGATCAGGACCAGCACCTCCACCTCGCACGGTTTCAGGCCGTCGGGCAGTTGCGGATCGGGAGACGCCTCGGGCGGAGGTGGCTGTGTGGTGACGTGTTCCAGCAGCCGCCGCTGCACGGACGGCGAGAGTCCGGCCTCTCCCGACAGCACCGCCCGGATGGCCCGCACGATCTCCTCGCCCCCGGCGTCCTTGGTGAGATGGCCCCAGCCCCGGCCCGGGGCGTGGGAAAGAGCGAGTCGTCGTCCGCGAACGTCGTGAGCACCACCATCTGTGTCCCCGGACAGTCCCTGCGGATCCGCCGCGTTGCCTCCACCCTGTCGCAACGGGGCATGCGCAGGTCCATCAGGACCACATCCGGGGCCAACTCGGCCATGAGCGCGACCGCTTCCTCACCGTCCTTCACCGAACCGACCACCTCGATCCCGGGCAGCAGCCCCACAGCATCACGATGCCTTCACGCACCACCGACTGGTCGTCGGCGAAGGTGCCCCATGGCAGGGCGGCGAGCAGGCCGAACCGGACGGACCAGGCGAGCACCGCCCGTGGCCGGGTGCGGGCCGTCGAAGGCGCCTCTCTGGAAGGCCGGCTCGTCCAGATCGTTGCGTCATGCCCGGTCCCTCCCCACCATGCGTGACGGCGCCTCATGACCCGAGCCGCCGTGCACCGACAGGGTCACGGGGGGAGCTGACAGCAGTACGGAACTGTTCTGCTGTATGCCCACCAGCGTGGCGGCCCCGTACAGGGACGCCCTCAGCGCCAGTCCGCCTGCCCGGGCGAAGACGGTCGCCCTGCCGCCCTTGGTCCACAACGAGCCGTCCGCCCCTCGCCACAGGCGGGAAGTCCAGCCCCGGGTGGCGCCGGTCGTCAACGCCACCGCCAGTTCCGCGCACAGGAACACCACGGCCGGCGCCGCGTGATGCGGATCGACGAGTCCGGGCTCCCGCAGCGAGATGACGAGGAGGATGCCCGGCAGGACCCACCAGCGCCTGTCGTCGGAGATCCGCTGGGCCGAGAACTGACGGACCACGACGGCGACTACGGCGACGGCGACGGTCGCCAGGACATCGACGAACCCCGGCATGGCTGCCTCCGTGATGCGGGAAGATCGGACGCCTTCGACGCTACGGAATCGGCCGGGTCACGGGATCGGCTCAGGGGTTGACCACGGATGGAGATGCCGTCTCCACCCACGGGTGGGGAGCCCGCGCGGTGGAGGCCCCGGGTGGAGACGGCAGTGCTCAGGCGTCGATGCGCGAGCGGTCGAGGGTGGCCGCCGAGCTGGTGATGAACTCCTTGCGCGGAGCCACTTCGTTCCCCATCAGCAGATCGAAGACCTGCTCGGCCGCTTCCAGGTCGCCGATGTTGATCCGCCTCAGCGTGCGGTGGCGGGGGTCCATCGTGGTCTCCGCCAGCTGGTCGGCGTCCATCTCGCCCAGACCCTTGTAGCGCTGGATCGAGTCCTTGTACCGGATGTTCTTCCGCTGCAGCTCCAGCAGCCGCTGGCGCAGTTCGTTGTCGGAGTACGTGTAGATGTACTTGTCCTGGCCCTTCTTGGGCTGGACGAGCTCGATCCGGTGCAGCGGGGGCACGGCGGCGAAGACCCGACCGGCCTCGACCATGGGGCGCATGTAGCGCTGGAACAGCGTCAGCAGCAGGATGCGGATGTGCGCGCCGTCGACATCGGCGTCCACCAGCAGGACGATCTTCCCGTAGCGGGCGGCGTCGATGTCGAAGGTCCGTCCGGACCCGGCTCCTATGACCTGGATGATCGCGCCGCATTCGGCGTTCTTCAGCATGTCCGAGACGGACGCCTTCTGCACGTTGAGGATCTTGCCCCGGATCGGCAGCAGCGCCTGGAACTCGCTGTTCCGCGCGAGCTTGGCCGTACCGAGCGCGGAGTCGCCCTCGACGATGAAGAGTTCGCTGCGGTCGACGTCGTCACTGCGGCAGTCGGCGAGCTTCGCAGGCAGCGAGGAGGACTCCAGTGCCGTCTTCCGGCGCTGGGCGTCCTTGTGCTGACGCGCGGCGATGCGGGTGCGCGCGGCCGCCACCGCCTTGTCCAGAACCGCCCTGGCCTGCGCCTTCGCGTCGCGCTTCGTCGAGGTGAGGAACGCCTTGAGCTCCTTGGCCACGACGTTGGCGACGATCCGGTTGGCCGCCGAGGTGCCGAGCACCTCCTTGGTCTGGCCCTCGAACTGCGGTTCCGCCAGCCGCACGGTCACGACCGCGGTGAGCCCCTCCAGCGCATCGTCCTTGACGATGTCGTCCTCGGCCACACGGAGCAGCTTGGCGGACCGCAGCGCCTCGTTGATGGTCTTCGTCACGGAGCGTTCGAACCCGGTGACGTGCGTGCCACCCTTGGGGGTGGCGATGATGTTGACGAAGGACTTGACGGTGGTGTCGTATCCGGTGCCCCAGCGCATGGCGATGTCGACCCCGAGTTCACGGGTGACCTCGGTCGCCGTCATGTGCCCGCGCTCGTCCAGGACCGGCACGGTCTCCTTGAACGTGCCCTGCCCGGACAGGCGGAGCACGTCGCAGACCGCCTTGTCCTGGGCGAGGTACTCGCAGAATTCGCTGATTCCGCCGTCGAAGTGGAAGGTCTCCTCCGACTTCCCCTCGCCGTCGAGACCGCGATCGTCGCGCACGACGATCGTGAGACCGGGCACAAGGAAGGCCGTCTGCCGTGCCCTCTGGTGAAGCGTTTCCAGGCTGAGCTTGGCGTCCTTGAGGAAGATCTGCCGGTCCGCCCAGTAGCGCACCCTCGTGCCGGTGCGGGCCTTCGGCACCCGCTTGCCCTTGATCAGGCCGTTGGCCGGGTCGAACGGGCTGTCCGGCCCCTGCTCGGTGAAGATCCCCGGCACTCCCCGCCGGAAACTGATCGAGTGGGTCGCGCTGTTGCGGTCGACCTCGACGTCGAGCCGGGCCGAGAGGGCGTTGACCACGGAGGCGCCCACACCGTGCAGTCCGCCCGACGCGGCGTACGAACCGCCGCCGAACTTTCCGCCGGCGTGCAGCTTCGTCATCACGACCTCGACGCCGGACAGGCCCGTCTTCGGCTCGACGTCGACCGGGATCCCGCGACCGTTGTCCTTGACCTCGACGGAGTTGTCGTCGTGGAGGACGACCTCGATACGGTCGCAGTAGCCGCCCAGGGCCTCGTCGACGGAGTTGTCGATGATCTCCCAGAGGCAGTGCATGAGCCCACGGCTGTCCGTGGATCCGATGTACATGCCAGGGCGCTTGCGAACCGCTTCGAGCCCTTCGAGTACGAGGAGATGCCGCGCGGTGTAGTTGGAACCGTCTCGGTCTGCTCCGGTCAGCAGCGCAGTGGACGGCACGGACGTATCGGCGGTCACGCGGTTCGCTCCTCGCTGAATTTCTTTTTGGTACCCAGTGGGTAAGGGGTTCGGCTTCGGTCGCCGCTGAGAGGGTACCGAGGCCTGGTAGAGCGGTTGTCACGCCACCCTCCGAGAACCCTCACACTAGTCCAGCCTCGCATACACGTTCGATCCCTCGGAGGAGTGACGCGCACATCACGTTCCCTTCCGGGCATGAACCATTTAGGCTCCGGGCACGTCCTCATGAACAAACCGGCAAGCCGGCCGGGAGGACCGAACCACCGAGACAAGCAACGCGAAACCGTAGCGCTACGCAATACGGCACATTCGCCGCCAACCGGCAACAGACAGCCATCTTGAGAAGAAGTTTCAAAGAAAAGCCACGAGCGGGAACGTTTTCGGCCTGGTTGGATGTTGACCCTGGTACGACAGCTCGTCGAGCTAGAGAAGAGGCGACGTGACTACTGTTCTGACCCCCGCGAGCCCGCTGACCGCAGCAGACCGCTGTGACCGCTGCGGCGCCCAGGCATATCTGCGCGTCGTCCTGATCAGCGGCGGTGAGCTGCTCTTCTGCGCCCACCATGGTCGCAAGTTCGAGCCGGAACTCAAGAAGATCGCCGCGGAGATACAGGATGAGACGGACAGGCTGACGGCCGTGCCGGGGCACGCCGTCGAAGAGGAACGGCACTGACACCTCGCATCCACGACGAGCCAGGGCCAGGTCCCGACCTGGCGACGGGCGGCTTCCGCACGGAAGCCGCCCGTCCTCGTCGTCACGGCCCCGTGCCGTTCAGACACTCTCCGGCACCCAGCCGATGGCGGCGGAGACGCGGGTGTACACACCGGGGCTGCCCGCCCGGCCGCATCCGTCCCCCCAGGACACCAGCCCGATGAGCCGCCCGCGGGCCACCAGCGGCCCTCCGCTGTCCCCCTGGCAGGCGTCATACCCACCCTGCGGTTCGCCCGCGCAGAGCATCGTCGAGGCGTCGTACGTGCCGTTTCTTCCCCCGGGGTAGGCCCGCTCGCACGTGCTGTCCGACAACACGCTCACCTTCGCGGCGCGAAGTGACGAGGCGTAGTCGCTGTTGCCGGTCGTGTCACCCCACCCGTAGACCATCGCGCTCGTACCCGGCTGGTACGCCGAGTCGCCGGATTCGGCCACGGGGATCACGTTCTTCGCGGGGAGCGCACCGGCCAGGGTGAGCACCGCCAGGTCCCCGGCGTTCGTCGAGGGGTCGAACCTCGGGTTGCTCCACGCCGCCTGCACAGGGATCTCCTGACCGCCGGTTCCGCGCAGGCTGTCCCGGCCCACGATCACCTTCAGGTCACGCACCCGGCCGACATCGACACCGAGCGCCGCCCGGCTCAGGCAGTGCGCGGCGGTGAGCACTTTCCTCGGCGCCACGACGACGCCTCCGCAGAACTGACCGGCGCGCGTCTCCCCGAAACGCTCCCGACTGGACAGGGCCACGACCCAAGGACTGTCCTTGGCGTGTGCGGGCTGACCACCGATGACGATGCTGTCCGCGGCGGCGGGAGCAGAGAGTCCGAACGGTAACGCGACCGTGGCGGCGACCAGGGCGAGCGCCCCTGACATGGCGTGAAAGACGGTACGGGACATGCGCGCTCCTGACTCTGTGGTGAACACCTCCTACCCAGAGTCGTCGCAGACGACCCCAGGCGCACCCGCAGATACGCCGAGGGCCCGGCTCCCCATGGGATCCGGGCCCTCGGCGCGAGAACTCCGACGAGGCCTCCCGGCCTAGTCGAGGTAGTCGCGCAGCACCTGCGAGCGCGACGGGTGGCGCAGCTTCGACATGGTCTTGGACTCGATCTGCCGGATGCGCTCACGCGTCACGCCGTAGACCTTGCCGATCTCGTCCAGCGTCTTCGGTTGGCCGTCGGTGAGTCCGAAACGCATCGAGACGACGCCCGCCTCGCGCTCGGAGAGGGTGTCGAGCACCGAGTGCAGCTGCTCCTGGAGGAGCGTGAAGCTGACCGCGTCGGCCGGGACGACAGCCTCGGAGTCCTCGATCAGATCACCGAACTCGCTGTCTCCGTCCTCGCCCAGCGGAGTGTGGAGGGAGATCGGCTCGCGGCCGTACTTCTGGACCTCGATGACCTTCTCGGGCGTCATGTCGAGTTCCTTGGCCAGCTCCTCCGGCGTGGGCTCACGGCCCAGGTCCTGGAGCATCTGGCGCTGCACACGGGCGAGCTTGTTGATGACCTCGACCATGTGCACCGGGATGCGGATGGTGCGGGCCTGGTCGGCCATGGCGCGGGTGATCGCCTGACGGATCCACCAGGTGGCGTACGTGGAGAACTTGTAGCCCTTGGTGTAGTCGAACTTCTCGACCGCGCGGATCAGACCGAGGTTGCCCTCCTGGATCAGGTCCAGGAAGAGCATGCCGCGGCCGGTGTAACGCTTGGCCAGCGACACCACGAGACGGAGGTTGGCCTCCAGCAGGTGGTTCTTGGCGCGGCGACCGTCCTCGGCGATGATCTCCAGCTCGCGCTTGAGCTTCGGCGCGAGCTTGTCGGAGTTCGCCAGCTTGTCCTCCGCGAACAGACCGGCCTCGATGCGCTTGGCGAGCTCGACCTCCTGCTCGGCGTTGAGGAGGGGGACCTTCCCGATCTGCTTCAGGTAGTCCTTGACCGGGTCGGCGGTGGCACCGGCGACGGCGACCTGCTGCGCGGGCGCGTCGTCCTCGTCGTCGTCGGAGAGGACGAAGCCCTTGTTCTCGCCCTCGCCCTCCTCGTCCTCCTTGCCGACCTTCACGTCCTCGACCAGGTCGTCGCCGTCGAGGAGGTCGTCGTCCTGCTTCCCGGCCTTCTTCGTAGCTGTCTTCTTCGCCGCCGTCTTCTTCGCGGCGGTCTTCTTGGCTGCCGTCTTCTTGGCTGCCGCCTTCTTCGCAGGTCCGGCCGCGGCGGTGTCGCCGACCGTCGCGCCCACGGCCTCTGCCGACGGGGCGGCAGCGGCCGCGACGGTCCTGGTCACGGTCGTCTTGGCCGCGACGGTCTTGGTGGCGGTGCGCTTGACCGGGCTCTTTGCTGCGACGCTCTTGCGGGCACGTTTGGACGGCTCCGCGGCACTGACCATCAGCGTCACACCCTCTTCCTCGAGGATCTGATTGAGGCTGCGCAGAACATTCTTCCACTGGGTTGGCGGAATCTGGTCAGCCTCGAAGGCCCGACGCACGTCATCGCCGGCGATCTGCCCATCAGCCTTTCCCCGCTCGATGAGCGCCATCACAGACTCGGACTCGGCGATCTCCGGCGGGAGCGTACGGGATGTGCTGGCCGACACGAACAACCTCTCGGAACGATGGAAACGGCTTCCGGCCCGGCCCTGGAGAGGACCGGAGCCGACGACCGCCGGGCTGGGAATGTACCGACGGCGCGGGTTTGGCCTCAGAACTGCACAGCGCACTGAACGGCTGCTGTATTCCTTCCGTGGCGGTCACCTCTTAGGTCATCGCACTGCTTCGAGGAGTGTTACGCCCAATCCGCGTGGCCCGAGTCACACCTCATTTGCGACGAAAGCGATCAGGGGTGCCATCTCGCCACAATTATGTCGCCGGACCGCAGCGGTCCGGCGACACGCGGTTCACACACCTGACCGTGCTGTGTTCAGTGCTCGCGGGGCGCGGGCACCACCCGCTCCACCTCGGGGTGGACGACGAGCAGTTGACGCATGGCCGCCTCGGCGCCCGACGCGTCCCCCGACGCGAGGGCGTCGACGATCCGGGCGTGGTGGGCGAGGGACGCTTCGGTGGGGCGGTCGCAGCTCGTGGCGGGACCACCCGAGACCTGCAGGGCCGCCGCGACGATTCCGGAGAGGTGCTCCAGCATGCGGTTGCCCGCGGCCTGGATGAGCAAGGAGTGGAACTCCGCGTCGGCTCGCGAGCCGGTGATCACGTCGCCCTGCCCGAGGGCGTGCCCCATGATCTCGACCATGTCGCCGAGGCGCTGCTGGATGTCCTCGCGGCCGTGGCCCGCCGCGAGACGGGCCGCGAGCGGCTCGATGGTCCACCGGAGCTCCCCCAGCTCGCGCCGCTGGTCCTCGCGCTGCGGGCCGAAGGCGCGCCATTCGATGATGTCGGGGTCGAGCAGATTCCAGTCGCTGACGGGACGGACCCGGGTGCCCACGTTGGGCCGGGCGCTGACCAGGCCCTTCGCCTCGAGGACGCGCAGTGATTCACGGACGACGGTGCGGGAGACCTCGAAGCGCTGGCCGATCTCCTCCGGCACGAGGGGGCGGTCGGCGCCCAGGTCTCCGGAGACGATCATCTGACCCAGCTGCTGAACGAGTTGGCCGTGCAGGCCACGCCCCCGGCTGGCCGAGCCCCGCCGGCCGACCCGGCCGAGCTCGGCATCGGACCCTTCCCAGGAACGCAGAGCGGCGCGCTCGCCGGCCGGCGCCTCCGCATACGAGTAGCGGTCGAGTTCACCCGGGCCGGCGAGACCGGAATCGACGGAGCGGGCGGCGGTCATCATGGTGTGCGCAAGGGTACTCACGCATCCTTTGTCGGCGCGGCTCCTCCACCCCTTGAGGTCTTTGGTGAAAAGCACACGAAAGGGTGATCGGCACCCGCCCGCCAATTGACGCCTTATCTCCTCAAATCAGGCATTTTCAAGGGAGTTGTGATCCCGAAACGGCTCGTCGCCACCCTCGGTCACCAACGAACCCTGGCGCGAAGGCCAGTGAGCACGTAGGCGCAGACCAGGGTCGACAGCGAAAGCGACAAGGCAGCCCCCACCGGTTGGTCCACCACGCGCAGGGCGGCCGCCAGCCACCGCTCCGCCTCGTGCGGCCAGTGCGGCCACACCAGTTCACGGAGCCTGCCCAGCAGCCCGACGGCCGGGCGGGAGCCCGATCCCGTCGACACCGCCCGGAGCAGCGGAACGACGAGTACGGGCACGGCAAGCACTGCGGCGACTCCGGCCGCCGTCGCCCTGAAGACCCCGGCACCCAGCAGGCCCGCCCAGGCGCAGCCGACGGTCAGCCCCGCCCAACTCGCACCCAGCGTTGGAGAATTATGGATGATTGCGGTCAAATCAGCGCCGCTTAGGAGGTGATGGGTCCCTGCGGAGGTCAGTACGACGGCCGCAGCGAGCACCAGGGCGGTTCCCGCCGACACCACCAGCTTGGCGAGCAGCAGCCCGAGGCGGCGCGGGACGGTGCCGTACCCCGCCGCGAGGGCGGGGTGGCGGAATTCGTCGCCGAACGAGAGCGCGCCGAGCAGCCCGGCCCCGATCGCCGCGGGCGGCAGCGGCAGCGGCGACGGCCAGGCCACCAGCACCCTGTGCAGCGGGGCATGCCCGGAGAGTGCGAGGAAGGCGGAGATTCCGAGCGAGACAGCAAGGACGGCGGCGGTGACCAGAGTTGTCGTACCGGTGCCAAGGAGGCGACGCAGTTCGTAACGCAGCGGCTGGAGGGGGCCGCGGGCGGGCCGGCGCCTGATCGGCGGCGCGGGTCGCGCGCCGTTCACCCATGCAGCCGGGCGTGGTCCGGCTTCCACGGACCCGGCGGCGACGGCCGATGGGCCGACGATGTGCGGGGGACGGGCGTCCGCGACCTCGTCGGCGAGTCCGTGCACCGGGAGACCGTGCCGAAAGGCCATGTCGCCGATCTCGGCGCAGGTGGCCCCGTACACGGAGAGCCGGCCCCCCGTCCCGGCGACCACCTCGACGGGGCGTTTCGCCGCCCGGGCCTCACGCCCGACAACGGCGGCGAGGCGGGCGGCGTGCGGACTTCGCACCGCGACCCGGGGACGGAGACGGGCCCGGGAGAAGTCGCCCGCGCTCTGGTCGGCGACAAGCCGTCCCGCGTCGACGGTGACCACGCGGTCGGCGGTCCGCAGGGCCTCCTTGGCGTCGGTCGTGGTGCACAGAACCGTACCGCCGCGGGCCGCCCGGTCCCGGATCAGCCGGTGCACCCAGCTCGCCTCCCTCGGCGAGAGCCCTTCGGCGGGATCGTCGAGGACGAGCGTGTGCGGGTCTCCCAGCAGGGCCGACGCGAATGCGAGCATGCGGTCCATGCCGAGCGGCAGTGCGTCGACGCGTTGGTCCCTCAGCCCGGCGAGACCGACGAGTTCCAGCACCTCGTCGGCCCTGGAGACCGGTACGCCCACGGCGGCGCAGAGCATGCGGAGGTGCCCCCGGACCGTACGGGCGGGGTGCCCCGGCACGTCGCCGAGGAGCACTCCCACCTCGTGCGCGGGGTGCTCGATCCGGTGCAGCGGCCTGCCCCGGAAATACGTGACCCCCCGCCCCGGGTCGAGTTCGAGCATCAGGCGGAGGGCCGCGGTCTTGCCCGATCCGGGCGCGCCCAGAAGTGTGGTGACGTGACCGGGCCGGGCTTCGAAGGTGAGATCGTCCACGACGGCCGGATGGCTGCGTCGGGGTGCGCTGGTGAGTCCGATGGCCTGGAGCATCGCTTCTCTCGCGGAGGATGAGACCGCTCGGCGGCAGGGCGGGTACCACAGCACGATAACGCGACGTATCCGACTTTTCGCGCAGGGTCGAGCCCGCGGGTGTTCCGCGGGGTCAGACCTCCGGCCTCAGCATCGGCGGGTTGAGCACCGTCGCCGCGCCGGCCCGGAAGAGCTGGGCGGGGCGGCCGCCCTGCCGGGTGGTCGTCCCCCCGGAGGGCACCAGGAAGCCCGGGGTGCCCGTCACCTTGCGGTGGAAGTTCCGGGGGTCCAGAACCACGCCCCACACCGCCTCGTACACCCGCCGCAGCTCACCGACCGTGAACTCCGGCGGGCAGAAGGCGGTGGCCAGGGAGGAGTACTCGATCTTGGAACGCGCGCGTTCGACGCCGTCGGCGAGGATCTGCGCGTGGTCGAAGGCGAGCGCGGCCTGGTTCTCGCCCTCACGGCCGTCCTTGGCCTCGGCCGCGAGCAGGTCCTCGACAGGCGTCCAGCGGGCGTAGTTCGCGTCACCGCCCGCACGGGGCGCGGGCAGGTCCGGGGCCAGCACCAGATGGGCGACACTGACGACCCTCATCCTGGGATCGCGGCCGGGGGCGCCGTATGTGGCCAACTGCTCCAGGTGCGCGCCGTTGCCGGCCGCCGGTGCCGCCGGGTCCTGGGCGCACAGGCCGGTCTCCTCGGCCAGTTCGCGCGCCGCGGCGGCGCCGAGGTCCTCGTCGGCCCTGACGAAGCCGCCGGGCAGTGCCCAGCTGCCCTGGAAGGGCGGTTCACCCCGGCGTACGACCAGTGCACAGAGCGCGTGACGGCGCACCGTGAGCACAACCAGATCGACGGTGACTGCGAAGGGCGGGAAGGTCGACGGGTCGTAGGGCGGCATGCCGTGATCATAGTCGTCTTCCTGACGATAAACACTCCCTTCGCCGTGCTCCCGGGCCCGACTGTCGCTCTCGCGCCGTTCGTTGCGTGTGTTGCCTCGCCCGTCGTCCCGTATGGACCGGATTGCGGGCGGGGCACGGCGGCCGCTCCCCCGCTCGTCCGTGCCATGCGGCATGTCGTCATCGACCGCTCCTGGAGCCGCGGCGGTTCGGGGGTGTCTGCGCCGAACGGCGTCGGGAGAACGTCGGCCCCGGGCGGACGGGTCCCCGTGACGGCCTCGTGCGGCGGCCGGTGGCCGGGCGAACCGTCCGGTGCCGTGCTCGGCGTTCCTCGCGGGGACGTCCGGTCCGCTCGGCGGCCCGGTCCTGCCCGGCCGCCCGGGCGCCGCGCTCGCCGCGAAGGCAGCGGCGCAGCGTTTCCGGATCCAGCCCTTGATTGCACGCCTCGTGGAGGAGCTGGGCGAAGGTGTAGTGCGGGTCCGCGCGCAGGGCGAGGCCGAGTGCGACCCGCGCACCGGGTTCGTCGCCGGTGGACCAGGAGACCCACCCGGCGAGCGTCAGTGGGGCGGCCGCGTGCTCCTCGTACGGTGTGACGCAGCGCCGTGCGAGTGCGCGCCAGAGCCGCAGCGCGGAACCGGCTTCGGGTCCCTCCATCCATTCCGCAGCCCTGTCACGCGTTTCCCGGTCCTGCAGGCCAAGGATCAACGTGGCGGCCTCGTCGTGCGTGATCAGCCGGTCGTCGTCGGTGTCCGACGCCGAGGGTGTCGACATCGGTGCCTCCTTGAGGCGCTTCATGAGCCGTCGGACGAGATCGAGGGTCTCCCGGGCCACGTCCCCACGCCCCGCCTCGTCGAGGATCTGCGGGATCAGCTCGGCGCCGGCCGCGTCGAGCGCGCGCTGCTGTTCGGCGACCACCGCCGAGGCGTCCAGCGGTGCGAGTCGTGCCTCCATCTCCCGCAGCGTGCCGCGCACTTGAATGCCCGCGTACGCCGCAGCGGCCGCCATCACCGAGGTACCGGGCATCGCCATCCGGTTCCCCTCGGCCGGGCAGCAGCGCTCGTCGGGGCAGCAGTACGACCAGTAACGGCCGGCGGAAATGCAGAGTGCTTCGAGCACGGGCACATCGAGCGCACCGCAGGCCGTGCGCAGGTTCTGGGCGAGGGGGCGCAGCCGCTCCATGACCTGGTTGCCGTTCTCGCCCTCGGCGGGGTCCTGGCAGAGGAAGACGACGATCGCGTCGGGCCGTCCGCCGCGCCGCTCGCTCCCCTTGATCAGGCATTCGGCGAGCTGTTCTGCGACGGATGGCCATTCGCGGGACGCCTGGGGAATGCCGAGCCGCAGCCGCCCGCCGAAGCGGCCGCGGCCGCCGTGCAGGGCGACCATGACCACGCTGTCGCTCGGGTGGAACCCCATCAGGTACGGGAGTGCGTCGGCGAGTTCGGCAGGGCCTCGCAGGGTGATCTGCTGCTCGTCGACCGGGCCGGTGGATTCGTGGTGCTGGTTCATGGCTCGACCGTCCCGCGAACGGCCGATTCCCGCGACCCCTGTGGATAACGTTATCCACAGGCGCCGGGAGTCACTCGCCGTTCGTCGGGCCGTCGGGTTCCATGGAGGGATGACCACGCAGACCACGCAGAGCCCGGAGCCCGGGGGTCCGGGGCCCGACGTACATGGGCCGCACAGGCCCGACCGCGTCGACGTGAGTGGGCCTGTCGGCCGGGCGTCCCGGGGCCCTGCGTCCCGTGCGGCATCGTCCGCGCGGGACGCTGCGTACCACCACGCGAGGCGCCGCGCGGCGGCGGCGCGTCCCCGCCGTTCCCGGGGAGGCTCAGCCCGTCGCGGCGAGAACCAGCGGAAGCACCTGTTCACCGCCGGCCCGGCGCAGCAGACGGGCGGCGACCGCGAGGGTCCAGCCGGAGTCGGTGTAGTCGTCCACGAGCAGGACGGGTCCGGGAGCGTCGGACAGCGCGCTCGCCAACTCCTCGGGGACGGCGAAGGCATCGGACAGCGCCCGGAGGCGTTGGGCGGAGTTGCTGCGGCGTACCGGGTGCGCTCCGTTCGGTCCGGTGTGCGCCAGGGTGCCCAGGAAGGGCAGGCGTCCGATGGCCGCGATTTCCCGGGCGAGGGAGCCGACCAGCCGAGGACGGGCAAGCGACGGCACGGCGACGACTCCGACCGGGCGGGCGGAGGCGTCCGGGGCGTTCGACGCCCAGCCGCCGGGAGAGCGCGCCCAGTCGGCGAGGACGGCCACCGCGGCCCGCAGGACGTCGTCGGGGACCGGACCGTCGGGCGCGTTCTCCGCGAGCAGCGGGCGCAGGCGGTTGCCCCAGCCGATGTCCGAGAGCCGGCCCAGGGCGCGCCCGGTGGAGCACTGTTCGCCGACGGGGATGCGGCCCTTGAGGTCGATGCCGAGTGCGGGCATGCCGGTCGGCCACATCCGGCGCGGCTCGATCTCCACGCCCGGGCGGTCCAGTTCCTTCGTGGCCCCCGTCAGCGCCTCCGCGGAGACGGAGGCATCGGCCCAGGCCCCGGCGCAGTTGTCGCACCGGCCGCATGGGACCGCTCCCTCGTCGTCCAGCTGCCGGCGCAGGAACTCCATCCGGCACTGCGTCGTGCTCACGTAATCGCGCATGGCCTGTTGCTCGGCCGCCCGCTGCCGGGCGACCCAGGCATAGCGCTCGGAGTCGTAGACCCACTGCTCGCCGGTGGAGATCCAGCCGCCCTTCACCCGCTTGACCGCCCCGTCCACGTCGAGCACCTTGAGCATGGTCTCCAGACGGGTGCGCCGGAGGTCCACTGCCGCCTCCAGGGCCGGAGCGGACAGTGGCCGCTCCGCACCGGCGAGGGCCGAGAGGGTCTGACGCACCTGTGTCTCGGGCGGGAAGGCGGTGTCGGCGAAGTAGCGCCAGATGGCCTCGTCCTCCTTGCCCGGCAGCAGCAGCACGTCGGCGTGGGCCACACCGCGGCCGGCCCGCCCCACCTGCTGGTAGTAGGCGATGGGCGAGGACGGCGAGCCGAGATGGACCACGAATCCCAGGTCCGGTTTGTCGAAGCCCATGCCCAGCGCCGAGGTCGCGACCAGTGCCTTGACCCGGTTGCCCAGCAGGTCGGCCTCGGCCTGCAGCCGGTCGGCGTTCTCGGTGCGGCCCGTGTAGGAGGCCACCTGGAAGCCACGCTGCCGCAGGTAGGCGGTGGCCTCCTCGGCCGCGGCGACGGTGAGGGCGTAGACGATCCCGGAACCCGGCAGCTCGTCCAGGTGCTCGGCGAGCCAGGCCAGGCGGTGCGCCGCGTCGGGCAGCCGGATGACGCCGAGCCGCAGGCTCTCCCGTTCCAGCGAACCGCGCAGTACCAGGGCCTCACCGGCGCCGGTACCCAGCTGCTCGGCCACGTCGGCCGTCACCCGCGCGTTGGCGGTCGCGGTGGTCGCCAGTACCGGCACGCCGGGCGCGAGGTCCCCGAGCATCGCCCGCAACCGGCGGTAGTCGGGGCGGAAGTCGTGGCCCCAGTCGGAGATGCAGTGCGCCTCGTCGACCACCAGCAGGCCGGTCGTGGCCGCGAGCCCGGGCAGCACCTGCTCCCTGAAATCCACGGAGTTGAGGCGTTCCGGACTCACCAGGAGAACGTCGGTCGCGCCGCGCTCGACCTCCTCGTAGACGGTGCCCCACTCCTCCGGATTGGCCGAGTTGATGGTACGCGCCCGGATACCGGCCCGTTCCGCCGCCTCGACCTGGTTCCGCATCAGCGCCAGCAACGGCGAGACGATCACCGTCGGGCCGGATCCGCGCCGACGC
Organism: Streptomyces sp. NPDC002476; assembly: GCF_042889785.1. Classification (NCBI taxonomy): domain Bacteria; kingdom Bacillati; phylum Actinomycetota; class Actinomycetes; order Kitasatosporales; family Streptomycetaceae; genus Streptomyces; species Streptomyces sp. NPDC002476. The sequence goes on from NZ_JBIARH010000025.1 coordinate 33,260, forward strand.
AGCAGGGCGGTGGCGACGAAGTACACCGCCGACTTGCCCCAGCCCGTGCGCTGCACCACCAGGGCGCGTCGGCGCTCCCGCACCAGAGCGGCCACCGCCTGCCACTGGTCCTCCCGCAGCCGTGCCGAGCCCTCGGGGGCACCGACGAGTTCGGCGAGGACGGCATCGGCTTCGGCGCGGAGTTCCGGTTCGTTCATGCCCCCCATGCAACCCGATGGCGGGTACGGACAGCCAGTTCACGCGGCGTGACGAGCGACTCATGCACGGTCCGCAGGTCGCGTACCGCTCTCGGACGACAGGCCCCGGGTGCTGGGCGAGGAGCCGCCCCGAATCGCCGACGACGACCCGATCGGAACGTTTCCGCTGGTCCCCGCCGTTCGAGCGCGACCGGGGGTGTCGTCCGGGTACGGCACGCGCGGGATATCAGGGCCATACCCCCGCATTCCCGTCGGCCGCGCCGATTGCTCGTTGCCGCCGGTCGAAACGCCAGGAAGAATTGAACTCGCTCCCCGCACGAGCGTTCGCCATCCCGGAACGGCTGTGCCCCGGTGCGCCCTCACTCGTCCCCGCCCGCCATGTGGGCGCGTACGCGAAGGGAGGATCGTGACCTTCGAATTCGCCCCGTCCGCGGCCGCTTCGATACCGGCGCCGTCCGCGTCCGCCGATTCCACCAACCGACTTGCCAGGATGCTCGAACCGGCCGAGTGGGCCGAGGCGGGCATACCGTTGCTGCGCAGCCCCCGCGAGGTCGTCGGCGGTCTGCACGCCCGGCACCGGCCCGCTCCGGGAACCGCCGTCGTCGCGGTCCTGGACCATGAGGAACGCCTCGTGGCCAGCGCCTCGTTCGCCCGCCGTGCCAGGGCCACGGACGGCTGGGAGTTCCGCAACGCGCTGCTGGCGCATCTGCGCCGGGTCGTTCCGCACGATCTGCGCCGCCGCACCCCCGTCCGCACCGCCGTACTGCTCTACTGCCGTGAGGGCGACGAACGTTGGACGGAGGAGGACGGGGCTTGGATGTGGGGGCTGCGGGACGCCTGCACCCTGCACGGTCTGCGGTGCGGCGCGTACATCACCCTGACCCGCGGCGGCTGGCAGGTGCTCGGCGAGGGGCGCGGCGGCCGTCGGCCCAGCGCCACGTCGCAACCGTCGCCCCTCGCGGGAACGGCGCTCGACGCCGCCCCGCAGCCGATGAGTGCCGGTGGCGGGGCATCCCGGGCGCTGCGTCACACCGCGGCGCGCTGACCGGCGGTCGCGGACCCGGCCACCCTCCTCGGGCGACCGGGCCACCACGTTCACGACGACGGACGACACCGGCGGCGTCGCGCCACGACCGCGTACACAACGTCCGCACCACAGCGGCGTACGCGCCGTAGCGTCACGACTGCGTACGCGCCGTCGCTCAGACCCCTGCGCCGAGCACCGCGTCGACCCGTCGCGGGTCCCCGCACACGATCAGCAGGGCACCCGCCCGTGCGAGGGCACCGGACAGCGCGTCGGCGATGTCGTCACCAGCGGCGTCGTTGACGGCGACGACCACCACGGGACGGGGCTTCAGCCGCCCGGCGGCACCGGCGCGGGCGAAGAAGACGTCCTCGCCGGCGTCGTGCTGGGCCCAGTAGGCGGCTTCGCCGAAGGAGAGTTCGTGCGCGGCCCACGGGTGCTGCTCACCGGTGGTGACCACCAGGATGTCGCCCGGTGTGCGCCCGGAGTCGAGCAGCAGGTCCACCGCCTCGTCTGCGGCGTCGACCGCGGCGGCGGCCACGGCGGGGATCAGCTGGATCTGCGGTGCGGAACGATTCTCCGGACGGGCCGTCTGCGACGTTCTGGAGGCGGGGTGCGGACGCGGCGCCGGCGGCGCGGGCCTCGCGGGGCCGGGGCCCGGGCGACCGGGACGCGGCGTGGCCGCTGAACGCGGACCGGGTACGGGACGGGGGGTCGACGCGGCGCGGCCTGAGGCCGGAGTGGCGCGGGGACCCTGGGCGCTCTCGTGAATCTGAGGCTCCTCGGGGATGAGAGGCATGGGTGGTTGTCTATCAAACGCCGACATGTGGGATGTCGGCGGGTGGGTATTCGTGCGCGGTCAGAAGTCGAAGCCGAGCTGGCCCCCGCTTTCCAGTGCGGCCGCCTCGGCGGAGAAACGGACCTTCTTGAGGTGCTGCCACCTGGGCAGCGCGTCGAGGTAGGACCACGAGAGGCGGTGGTGGGGCGTGGGACCCCACTCCTCCAGAGCGGCCCTGTGCACGGGCGACGGATAACCGGCGTTGGCACCGAAGTCGAACGCGGCGTACTCGCCGGAATCCGCGCCCAGTTCAGCCATCATCTCGTCCCGCCGGACCTTCGCGATCACCGAGGCCGCCGCGACGGCGACGCAGGACTGGTCGCCCTTGATCACCGTACGGACCTTCCAGGGCTGTCCCAGGTAGTCGTGCTTGCCGTCGAGTATCACCGCGTCGGGACGCACCGGCAGGCCCTCCAGAGCGCGTACGGCGGCGAGGCGCAGTGCCGCCGTCATCCCCAGGTCGTCGATCTCCTGCGGGGATGCGTCCCCCAGGGCGAACGCGGTGACCCACCGTTCAAGCTGCGGGGCCAGCTCCGCGCGGCGTTTGGGGGTGATCAGCTTGGAGTCGGTCAGTCCGACGGGAGGTCTGCGAAGGCCGGTGACGGCCGCACACACGGTGACCGGCCCCGCCCACGCTCCGCGTCCGACCTCGTCGACACCGGCGACGATCCTGGCGCCGGTGGTGGCGCGCAACGAGCGCTCGACAGTGTGCGTGGGTGGTTCGTACGGCATGGCGCCTGTCAGCGTACGCCGACGGGAACGCGGGCAACACCCCGGGGGCGCCTGACGACCGCGCCGGACGCGGGCCGCGTCGGAGGGACGAACTGCCGCCCGGCCGCGGATCCTCGCGCCGGTTTGCTGCGGTACACGGATCAGTGGGCCGGGCACGGCCGGTGTGTTCCGCGAGCGGTCCCGGCGACGTCGGAGGAATCCCTCGGCGGATCACCACCCGAAGCGCTCGTGGGGGTCCGCGTCACATTCGTGAAGCCCGTAACACGGTACGGAGCGGTACGGCGACGGGCAGCGCCCCGGCGCGCGAGTGACCGGCGCAACAGGGAAGGACGGCACACCGCCGCGGGTGCGGACCGCACCCGCGGCGGCTCGGGTCAGCGCGGGTCGCCCACGTCGCTCGTGTCGCTGGTGTCGCTCAGAACGTAACGGCCGTCCTCGTGGCCGCGGTTGCCGTTCGCCCCTCCTCCTTCTCCTCCTCCAACACCCCCGCGCACGAGGGAACAGGAGCCCTCCGACCCGTCCGTACCGCGCTCGCGCAGGATCTCCCGGGCTCGCGCCTCACCCAGGCTCATGGCGTACCAGGGCGTGTCCGAGGACCGCAGCGAACGCTCGATGTCCCGCAGGGCGCAGGAGCGCAGCGGCTCGGGCCGGGTGTCGAGGGCCGGAACGGCGTCGGCCGGAACGGCGTCGGCCGAGAGGACACGGAGGTAGGCGATGTCGATCGAGCGGCCGTCGTGGTACCGCTGCGTGATCGGCCAATGGGACCCCTCCCCCACCGGGATCCGCGCGCGCACCGCTGCCGGGCAGCACGGGAACACCCCGGCGTCTCATTCGGTGCACGCCGGTCCGGTTGATCAGCGGGGACGACGTGGCCGAAAGAGTAGCTCCCCTTCCCCTGGGCACGCGTTCGAGGGAAGGCTGTGGCAGGACCGTGACAGTACGGGCCGGGCACCCGACACGGCCTGGGAACCATCGCGTTCGACGCGAGAGCCGTGCGGCTGGGAGAGACTCCGTCCGCCCGCGTCTCAGCCCGCGTCGCCCGTCCGGTTCGGGATCACCGTCCGGCTCGCGGGCGACGTGCTCCGGCCCGGGGCGGGCGCCGTCCGGTTCAGGGGCGTGCCGTTCGCCCGGATCGCGCTACCGCGGGAGCCAGCCCGGCAGTTCCTCCGTCCGTGCCGCCCAGTCGGCGGGCGGTGCGCCGGCCCCGCTCGCCGCGACGATGCCGCCGACGATCGCGCAGGTGGTGTCGACGTCTCCGCCCGCCCGGGCCGTGCCCCAGAAGGCCTGCTCGAAGTCGTCGAGGTGCCGCGCCGCGGACCAGAGGGCGAACGGGACGGTGTCGTGGGCGCTGGTACGCCGTCCGTTGCCGAGCACCGCGGCGACCGTTCCCGCGTCGTCGTAGTCGAGCATGTCGCGCGCCCGGCGCAGTCCGGCACCGACCGCGCTGCGCGGTACGAGGTCGATCACACCGTCGAGGAACTCCGTCGGGGCGGGCGGCCCCACGCTCGCCGCGGCCAGCGCCGCGGCCGCCGCGACGGCCATCGCGCCCGCGACCGCCTCGCGGTGCTGGTGCGTGGTGTACGAGGAGATCTCGGCCTGGTGCGTGGCCTGCTCCGGGTCGTCGGCGTACCAGGCCCCGAGCGGGGCGATGCGCATCGAGGAGCCGTTGCCCCAGGAACCCTGCCCCTGAAACAGCGCGGACGCCAGCTCACGCCAGTCGCCGCCCTCCCGCACCAGCCTGAGCAGCCGGTTCACGGCGGGGCCGTATCCCCGGTCGAAGTCGTGGTGCTCGGCGAAGGACCGGGCCAGCGCGTCCTGGTCGATCCGCCCGTGTGCCACCAGCACGGCGACCACCGAGGCGGCCATCTCGGTGTCGTCCGTCCACTGCCAGGGGCCGGGGGGCAGCCCTCCCTGCTTCAGCAGCGGGTAGTTCACCGGCACGAAGAACTGGGACCCCAGCGCGTCCCCCACGGCCAGTCCGCGGAGGCTGGCCAGGGCACGTTCGAATCGTTGGTCGGAGGCAGAGGAGGCGGTCGTCATCGCCTTCCACTCTATCCGGTGATTCCGTACGGTTCAGGGGTGCGCCAGCGCTCGAACGGCCGGTCCAGGGTGTACCGCCCGTCCTCGCCGAGTATCAGCATCCTGGTCTCCCCGTTGCCGGGATTGGACAGGGACTCGAACTCGGCCACCGACCAGTGGAACCACCGCATGCAGAACAGACGCATGGTCAGCCCGTGCGTGACCAGCAGGACGTTCGGCGGGTGGTCGGGGGCGTCGAAACTCCGGTGCAGACTCTCCAGGAAGGCATCGACCCGGTCGTACACATCGGCCCCGGACTCGCCCTGGGCGAAGCGGTAGAAGAAGTGCCCGTAGGCGTCCCGGTACTCCTTCTGGAGCCGCACGTCCTCCCGGTCCTGCCAGTTCCCCCAGTCCTGCTCCCTCAGCCTCGGCTCCTCCCTCACCCTCACCCGCGCCAGGTCCAGGTCCAGGGCCCTGAAGGTCTCGTGCGTACGGCGGTAGGGCGAGACGTACACGCTGACCCGTTCGGTGCCGAACAGCTCGCGCAGCCGCGCGCCGGTCTCGCCGGCCTGCCGGAGCCCAATGGAGGTGAGCCTCAGCGCGTGGTCCGGCACGCGCTCGTACACCGAGTCGTCTGCGTTGCCCTCGGACTCCCCGTGCCGGACGAGGACGATGCGTTGCGGTCGTGCCATGGTTCGACCCTAACGACCTGGGGAGCAATAAGGAGCGGGCTCCCGACGCCCTGCCCCTCCGCCTCCCGCGTCGTCGTCGGTCACCGACGCTCCTTCCCCGAGCTCTCAGCTGCTTTCGAGCAGGGGAGACCCCCTCCGCCTCCCTCCTCCGCCCTGGATCCGAAGCCGCACGACGCCGCTCGCTGATCCACTCCCTCTCGTTCCCCAGGTCGTAAGCGCTCCGCCCCGGCCCCCGGCCGGTGCCGGGCAGCAGTCGTGCCGGGGCGGAGGCGGGAGGACGGCCGCCCCCCTGGCACTGTCCGTCCACACACCGTCCCGGACCCAGCCGGGCCTGCCCGAGATCCACAGCTTCTCCAGCCATCCCGACAGCTGGGGCAGCGGCATCGCCACGGCGCTGATGACCGGGACCCTACGGCTGCTGCGCGGCGACGGCCTTCGCCGCGTCCGTCTGTGGACGCTGCGCGACAGCCCGCGTTCCCGCCGCTTCCACGCCGAGTGCGGCTTCGCCGAGAGCGGGGCCACACACCTCTTCGACTTCGGCGACGGAAACCCTCTGGAGCAGGTCGAGTACGAACGGTCGTGCCGAGGACCGCGAGGGTTCGCCCGTCGTCACACCGTCCAGGACGGTTCGAGCCGCACGACGTCGCCCGCCACCGCCGCCACGTCCTCCTCGACCTGCGTCCGCTGCGTCAGCCGCTCGATGCTGCCGGCCCGGTACTTGCCGCGCTCGGCACTCGACTGCCACATCGACAACACCAGAAACTCAGGCCCCGGCGCCTCCGCGAACACCCCTCGCACCATGCCTGGCGAACCGGCCATCGCCGGGTTCCACACCCGCTCCTGCATCAGCGCGAAGTGCTCGGCCCGGTCCTCGTGCACCATGCTGTGGGCCACCCTGACAACGTCCACGTCGGTGAAGCGCGGCTCGAAACCGGTCTTCACGTCGAAACGGTGCTCGAACAGCTTGACCTGGACGCCACTGCACGTACCGGACTGCGAGGCGGCCAACCGGTCGTGCTTGCGCGCCATGAACGAGTCGTAGAAGACGCGGTTGTCCCAGAAGGCGAAGACATGTGCCACATCGGGACGCCCTCGGCTCCACCCACCGCCCTGTCCGCAGAATCCCGGCTCTCCCAGCAGCTCCGCCCACTTTCGTTGTTCCCGTTCAAAACCCCGACGGTCCACCACGGTGCAACGAATCCACTTGACCAGCACTGCGCCATCGTACGGTGCCGGACCTGGCCGAAGTCACTCCGTGCACGGTCATTTCGAACCGGCCCCTCGCGAAACGGAGTTGCAGGGCCATGCGCACCGCCGTCGCACCAACCCCCTTTTCTCCGGCCCTGATTCGTGGTACGCGCGAGGTGACTGCCGTTCGCCTCGCCCGGAACTCGCGCCGGGCGGGATGGCCCGATTCCTTCGCCTTGGGCCAACCCGGTTGGTTACGCGGCCGGTTACGGACATGATCGAGTGGTATGAACGGCCCGACAGCACAGCGGCGCACCAAGGAGGGAAGTCCGATGAGCACCCCCAACAAGGACATCGAGAAGGTCGAGGTCAGACTCAAGTGGGATCCCAGCCCTCACGGCGCCCCGGATCACGACCTCGACATCATCGCGGCCATCTACCGCACGGACGCGCCCTACGACGCTCCCGCGTATCTCGTGCACTTCGACAGCCGGTCACCGGACGGCACCATCACGCTCAACCGTGACAGCAGGACCGGTCAGGGCTTCGGCTTCGACGAGGTGCTGACCCTGGAACTGGACCGCCTGTCGTCCACGTACGCGCGGGTCGTCGTCGGGGTCGTCATTCAGCAGCGCGACGGCCGCAAGACGTTCGGCGACATCGAGAACACCGTCGTGCAGGTCAGGGAGGGCTACACCAACCTGTCGGAGGACGACTTCTCCTCCGTGGGCGACGCCACCGCCGCGACCGTCGCGGAGTTCGCCCGCGGCGCCTCGGGTGTATGGGAGTTCCGCGACACGGTCAGGGGGTTCGACGTCGACCCCGAGTCGTTCACCACGGCGATGGGAGGCCGTCCGTCCGCGTCCTGACCCGCCGCCCGCCGCCGGCACCGCGGAACCGGCAGGGCGCTGCACTGCGCTGAACGCGGAACCGCACGGCATCGTGGTACCCGGCACCGAAGACGTGTCCGACGCGGGACGGGAACCCCGCTCGATCGGGGAAGCGGTCGAGCGTGCTCGCCGCCGCCTGGATCCCGCCTTCAGGCGCCAGTGTGATCATCTGCAGTTGGGCCGAAGCCGAGAACTTCTGGTCGGGCGCGCGCGAGGCCGACCCTGCCGACCCGTTCGTGCCCGCCTCCGGGCTGGTCCCGTTCCTGACCGCGCAGCGGAGCTTGAACAGCCTCGGGGCACGGGTTCCGCGGGTACTCCTGACGGACGACAGCCGGCGCCGGTAGCCGGCGGACGCCGCCGTGGCCGGTCCGCTGTGTCTCCTCGACGGTGACTTCCCCGACCGGGCACTCATGCGGGGGATCGTCGAGCACAACCTGAAAGAGGCGCCGGCGCTCCTGCCGTCGGTGTGGTCGGCGACTCCCCTCCTTCTGCGCACGGTGCGTCCGGCGCGGCATCGTCGAATCGGTACGTCGCCCCGGTCACGGGCACGACGAAGGGGATCGACCGATGGTCGATCCCCTTCGTGTGCTGCCGGTCAGCTACAGGAGCGGTCTACGTCGGACGGCGCGTCCGACGCGACTCCCGCCGGCCTCAGCTGCAGCCGCTGGTCGAGCCGCAGCCCTCGCAGATGTAGCAGGACCCGGCACGCTGCATCTTCGTGCCGCAGGAGAAGCAGAGCGGGGCGTCCGCGCTGATGCCGAGCTGCATCTCGACGAGCTCCGCCGAGGTGTGCGCCGTCTTCGGGGCCGGCTTCTCGGCCTCCTGCACGGCGGCCACGGCCTTCAGGGGCTCCGTCCGCACCGGAGCGGACTGGGCCAGGCTCTCCACGTCGATCTCGTCGTCCGAGGGCTCGTACGAACCGGTGTCGAGGTGGCGCTGACGCTCCTCGGCCGAGTGGATGCCCAGCGCCGAGCGGGTCTCGAAGGGCAGGAAGTCCAGCGCGAGGCGGCGGAAGATGTAGTCGACGATCGACTGCGCCATCCGCACGTCCGGGTCGTCCGTCATGCCGGCCGGCTCGAAGCGCATGTTGGTGAACTTCGAGACGTACGTCTCCAGCGGGACGCCGTACTGCAGACCGACCGAGACGGCGATGGAGAAGGCATCCATCATGCCCGCGAGCGTGGAGCCCTGCTTCGACATCTTCAGGAAGACCTCGCCGAGACCGTCGTCCGGGTAGGAATTGGCGGTCATGTAGCCCTCGGCGCCGCCCACCGTGAAGGAGGTGGTGATGCCCGGACGGCCCTTGGGGAGGCGCTTGCGGACCGGGCGGTACTCGACGACCTTCTCGACCGCGTCGCGGATGGTCGCCTCGGTCCTGGCCGCAACCGCGTCCGTCGCGGACTTCTCCTTCTCCTTGGTCTTCGCGGAGAGGGGCTGGCCGACCTTGCAGTTGTCGCGGTAGATCGCGAGCGCCTTGACGCCCATCTTCCACGCCTCGAAGTAGATCTCCTCGACCTCCTCGACGGTCGCCGACTCCGGCATGTTGACCGTCTTGGACAGGGCGCCGGAGATCCACGGCTGGATCGCGGCCATCATGCGGACGTGGCCCATCGGGGAGATGGCGCGCTCGCCCATCGCGCAGTCGAAGACCTCGTAGTGCTCGGTCCTCAGGCCGGGGGCGTCGATCACGTTGCCGTGCTCCGCGATGTGGGCGACGATCGCCTCGATCTGCTCCTCCTGGTAGCCCAGGCGGCGCAGAGCCTGCGGGACCGTGCCGTTGACGATCTGCATCGAGCCGCCGCCGACCAGCTTCTTGAACTTGACCAGGGCCAGGTCCGGTTCGAGGCCGGTGGTGTCGCAGGACATCGCGAGACCGATGGTGCCGGTGGGGGCGATGACCGACGCCTGCGCGTTGCGGAAACCGTTCTTCGCGCCCAGGCGGATCACGTCCTGCCACGCCTCCGTCGCGGCGGCCCAGATCGGGCTGTCCAGGTCGTCCATACGCACGGCTGCGGCGTTGGCGTCCGCGTGCTGCTTCATGACGCGCTGGTGCGGCTCGGCGTTGCGGGCGTAGCCGTCGTACGCGCCGACCACCGCGGCGAGCTCGGCGGAACGGCGGTACGAGGTGCCGGTCATCAGCGAGGTGATGGCACCGGCGAGGGCGCGGCCGCCGTCGCTGTCGTAGGCGTGGCCGGTCGCCATCAGCAGGGCGCCGAGGTTGGCGTAGCCGATGCCCAGCTGACGGAAGGCGCGGGTGTTCTCGCCGATCTTCTGGGTGGGGAAGTCGGCGAAGCAGATGGAGATGTCCATCGCGGTGATGACCAGCTCGACGACCTTCGCGAAGCGCTCGGAGTCGAAGGACTGGTTGCCCTTGCCGTCGTCCTTGAGGAACTTCATCAGGTTCAGCGAGGCAAGGTTGCACGAGGTGTTGTCCAGGTGCATGTACTCGCTGCACGGGTTCGAGCCGTTGATCCGGCCGGACTCGGGGCAGGTGTGCCAGTGGTTGATCGTGTCGTCGTACTGGATGCCCGGGTCGGCGCAGGCCCAGGCCGCCTCGGCCATCTTGCGGAAGAGGGCCTTGGCCTCGACCTCTTCGATGACCTCGCCGGTCATGCGGGCGCGCAGCCCGAACTTGCCGCCGGACTCCACGGCCTTCATGAACTCGTCGTTCACGCGGACCGAGTTGTTGGCGTTCTGGTACTGGACGGAGGTGATGTCGTCGCCGCCCAGGTCCATGTCGAAGCCCGCGTCGCGCAGGGCGCGGATCTTCTCCTCCTCCTTCACCTTGGTCTCGATGAAGCCCTCGATGTCGGGGTGGTCGACGTCGAGGATGACCATCTTGGCCGCGCGCCGGGTGGCGCCACCGGACTTGATCGTTCCGGCGGAGGCGTCGGCGCCACGCATGAAGGAGACCGGGCCGGAGGCGTTGCCGCCGGAGGACAGCAGTTCCTTGGAGGAACGGATACGGGAGAGGTTCAGACCGGCCCCGGAACCGCCCTTGAAGATCATGCCTTCTTCCTTGTACCAGTCGAGGATCGACTCCATGGAGTCGTCGACGGACAGGATGAAGCAGGCGGAGACCTGCTGCGGCTGGGGCGTTCCGACGTTGAACCACACCGGGGAGTTGAAGCTGAAGATCTGGTGCAGGAGGGCGTATGCCAGTTCGTGCTCGAAGATCTCGGCGTCCGCGGGCGAGGCGAAGTAGCCGTGGTCCTCGCCGGCCTTGCGGTACGTCTTCACGATCCGGTCGATGAGCTGCCGCAGACCGGTCTCGCGCTGCGGGGTGCCGACGGCCCCGCGGAAGTACTTGCTGGTGACGATGTTGACCGCGTTCACCGACCAGAAGTCGGGGAACTCGACGCCGCGCTGCTCGAAGTTGATCGAGCCGTCGCGCCAGTTGGTCATGACGACGTCACGGCGCTCCCAGACCACCTCGTCGTACGGATGCACGCCGGGGGTGGTGTGGATGCGCTCGATGCGCAGCCCCTTGCTCGCCTTGGAACCCTTGGCTCGGGAACCTCGTGCCGGGCCGCTCGCCGTCTCTGTCATGCCGCCTCCCATATGTGGGCAAAAACGCCCTGAAGTGCCCAGAACTTCCCAGGGCACAGTCTGTCTCTGCTGCTCCGGGCGCCACGAAGGACGCCCTGAGCGGGTTCAAAAAGCCGATTGGCCGCGCCGGCCCGCGGACATGCCGCAGGACCGGCCGGTGCCGCTCAGTCGGCGGCGACGGCGGGAACGGGGACCTCAAGGGCCGCGCCGGTCCCGCGCTCCTCCGTGGGAGGCTGCCGTTCGCGGAGCTCCGCGATGGCCGCCTCGAAGTCTTCAAGTGTGTCGAACGCCCGGTACACGGACGCGAAACGCAGGTATGCGACGAGGTCGAGTTCCCGCAGGGGGCCGAGGATCGCCAGGCCCACGTCATGGGTGGTCAGCTCGGCACTGCCGGTGGCGCGCACCGCCTCCTCGACCCGCTGGCCGAGCTTGGCGAGGGCGTCCTCGGTGACCGGTCGCCCCTGGCATGCCTTGCGCACGCCGGAGATGACCTTGGTCCGGCTGAAGGGTTCGGTCACACCGCTGCGCTTGACCACCATCAGCGAGCAGGTCTCCACCGTCGTGAAACGGCGGGAGCAGTCGGGGCACTGGCGGCGGCGACGGATCGACGTGCCGTCGTCGGTGGTGCGGCTGTCGACGACCCGGCTGTCGGGGTGCCTGCAGAAGGGGCAGTGCATGGCTCCCAACCCTCCTTCACAGCACGACTGAACAGCCTCGGCGGGGCCCGTCGGGGCCCCTCGAAGCAGTCACAAGCATAGGCGATGGCCACACCCCTGACGGACCAGGGACCACAACTTCTGGGCGGCCGGAACAATCCAACCACTAGATCTTGGGTTCCGTCGCGCATTTGGCCCTGTGAGCGTGTCGCGGTTCGCGGACAGCCGGCAGGCGGCGTGCGGCCGTGGACGAGGGTACGGGAACCACCCGCCCGCCGGAATCGCGGGGCCCTTCGCCATGCCCGCGCGGCGTACGGCCGGAGCCCCGAACAGCCACTCCGCGCCCGCGGACGTTACCGTAATGAATCGCGTTGCGTGCGGTCCGGATTCACCTCCACGGCCCCGCCCACCGCATCCACGCACGATCCGTCCCACGCACGCGCCCGCCCTCGCCCGCACGAGGAGGACGAAGCCGGGGCCGCACGAGGCACGACCGCCGGCACGCAACGCGGTCGGCACGCGACAAGGCCGCACGCCACCGGCACCTGTTCGCACAAACACCCGGCAGCGAATCCGCATACACCCAGCAGTTAACTGGCGACAGTCTTTTATTCGTTTTTCACTCGAACGTGTGTTTGGCGCAACCTTTCGAAAGCCACTACCGTTGTCCAGCCAGGGAGACCATTCGAGAGGGGCCGACGTGACCACCACCGCAGACAGTGCCACCATCACCGCCCAGGACCGCTCCCAGGGCCGACTTGATCCGGTACGCGCCATGAATGACCACCTCACGAGCACGGAGGGGCCGGAGCCCATGCGCCCAGCGCGCTCCTTGCCCGGCCGACCTCCAGGCATCCGGGCGGACAGCTCGGGGCTCACGGACCGGCAACGGCGCGTGATCGAGGTGATCCGGGATTCCGTCCAGCGGCGCGGTTACCCGCCCTCCATGCGGGAGATCGGTCAGGCGGTGGGCCTGTCCAGCACGTCGTCCGTGGCCCATCAGCTGATGGCCCTGGAACGCAAGGGGTTCCTCCGCCGCGACCCCCACCGTCCCCGGGCGTACGAGGTCCGCGGTTCGGACCAGCCCAGCACCCAGCCCGCCGACACGGCCGGCAAGCCCGCGGCGTCCTATGTACCGCTCGTCGGCCGGATCGCCGCCGGTGGTCCGATCCTCGCCGAGGAGTCGGTCGAGGACGTCTTCCCGCTCCCCCGCCAGCTGGTCGGCGACGGAGAGCTCTTCGTCCTCAAGGTCGTCGGTGACTCGATGGTGGAGGCGGCGATCTGTGACGGCGACTGGGTCACCGTGCGTCGTCAACCCGTCGCGGAGAACGGTGACATCGTCGCCGCCATGCTCGACGGCGAGGCCACCGTCAAGCGCTTCAAGCGCGAGGACGGCCATGTCTGGCTCCTCCCCCACAATGCCGCGTACCAGCCGATCCCCGGTGACGAGGCGACCATTCTCGGCAAGGTAGTGGCGGTACTGCGACGGGTCTGACACGTCGCAGGTCCCGACCGGGGCCCCGGGATCCACTGCGCCGATCCCGGGGCCCCTCTTCCATGCGAGCCCTGTCATGCGCATGACCGTCCCGCCATCGCTGCCGAGGAGGGTCGCGAAGGCGCCGGGAGCGGAACCGACCGAACGGCCCGACGGGCGAGCAGGCCGTTGGGAACCAGGGCAGCCGGGTCCCGCCCGCGTCCCGGCGGCCGACGCGCGGGCGGGACCCGCCGGAGACGCAGCGGACCGACCGGCTACCGGCCGTCGGCCTTGGCCACCGCGTCGATCGCCGCGAGTGAGCGTCGCACCTGATTGCGGTCGACCGTGTACCAGAAGTCGGGCAGCGAGGCGCGCAGAAAACTGCCGTACCGGGCGTTGGCCAACCGCGGGTCGAGGACCGCGACGACCCCCCTGTCCCCCGTGGCTCGAACCAGCCGACCGGCGCCCTGCGCCATCAGCAGTGCCGCGTGCGTGGCCGCGACGGCCATGAAGCCGTTGCCTCCGGCCTCGTCCACCGCCTTCTGGCGTGCGCTCATCAGCGGGTCGTCGGGGCGCGGGAAGGGAATCCGGTCCATGACCACGAGCTGGCAGCTGGGTCCGGGCACGTCGACGCCCTGCCAGAGCGACAGCGTGCCGAAGAGACAGGTCTCGGGATCGGCTGCGAAGTTCTTGATCAGTTCGCCGAGCGTCTCCTCGCCCTGGAGCAGGATCGGCTTGTCGAGCCGGCCCCGCAGTTCCTCGGCCGCGGCCTGGGCCGCGCGCATGGACGAGAACAGCCCGAGCGTGCGCCCGCCCGCAGCCTCCACCAGCTCGGCGAGCTCGTCCAGCATGTCCGTGCGAGACGCCTCGCGGCCGGGCGCGGCCAGGTGCCGGGCGACGTACAGGATCCCCTGCTTCGGATAGTCGAACGGCGACCCGACGTCGAGCCCCTTCCACTGCGGGAGGTCGTCGCCCTCGGTGCCCTCGGGAGCGAGTCCCAGCGACGCCCCCACGCCGTTGAAGTCGCCGCCGAGCTTGAGGGTGGCCGAGGTGAGGACCACGGACCGGTCGGCGAAGAGCTTCTCGCGCAGCAGCCCGGAGACCGAGAGCGGAGCGACCCTCAGCGACGCACCGAAGCGGTCGTGGCGCTCGTACCAGACCACGTCGTACTCGGAGCCCTGGGTGATCCGTTCGGCGACGCCGTGGATCGTCTCCACGGACGCGAGGGCCTGCTTGCGGACCGCGTCCTCGTCCTGGACGGACTTGTCGCGCGTGGTGCCCAGAGCCGTGATCACCGTACGCGCCGCGTCACGCAGGGACATCAGCGCGTAGCCCAGGTCCTCGGGGATCTCCTCCAAACGGCCGGGAAGCGCCAGCTCCATCACCCGCTCGAACCCCTCGGAGGCGGTCTGGAGGGCGTCGGCCGCCTTCTCGTCCACCAGCTTCGCAGCGCGGCGCACCGCGCGGTTGACCTGGCCGGGGGTGAGCTCGCCGGTGGCCACGCCGGTGACCCTGGAGACCAGCTCGTGGGCCTCGTCTACGATCAGCACCTCGTGCTGCGGGAGCACCGGGGCGCCCTCGATGGCATCGATGGCGAGCAGGGCGTGATTGGTGACGACGACGTCGGCGAGCTTGGCCCGCTCACGGGCCTGCTCGGCGAAGCACTCGGCCCCGTACGCGCACTTGGTGGCGCCCAGGCACTCCCGGGAGGAGACGGAGACCTGCGCCCAGGCCCGGTCGGAGACGCCGGGGGTGAGGTCGTCGCGATCACCGCTCTCCGTCTCGTCCGACCAGTCGCGCAGCCGCAGCAGGTCCTGGCCGAGCTTGCTCGACGGGGCCGCCGCCTCGAACTGGTCGAACAGCCCTTCCTCCTCGTCCTGCGGCACGCCCTCGTGCAGGCGGTGCAGGCACAGGTAGTTCGAGCGCCCCTTGAGCATGGCGAACTGAGGGCGTCTGCGCAGCAGCGGGTGCAGAGCGTCGACCGTACGCGGAAGGTCGCGCTCCACGAGCTGGCGCTGGAGCGCCAGGGTCGCCGTGGCCACCACGACGCGCTCCCCGTGGGCCAGCGCGGGCACCAGATAGCCCAGGGACTTGCCCGTGCCGGTGCCGGCCTGTACGAGCAGATGGGAGTTGTCGTCGACGGCCTCGGCCACGGCCGCGGCCATGGCGGCCTGGCCGGGCCGTTCCGTACCGCCGACGGCGGTCACGGCGGCGTGGAGGAGCTCGGGGAGGGATGGCTTCGTCATAGCCCGACCACCCTACGGGGCACCACTGACAACGGCGCTCACTCCCGGTCGGATTCAGCGGGGTGGAGCGGATTGGGCACGCTCCCGTGGATGGCCGCGTGAGGGCGTCCCGGGCGGTCCCGGTAGCCGTCCACATGCAGACGGTTGCGGTTCAGACAGAGACGGTCGATGCGCGGCGTGAGCATGTCGAACATCTCGAACCGGTCCTTGAGCTCGGGAAAGCGGGCGTGGTACCGGAGCACCTCGGCTCGCACGAGTGACCAGAAATCGGCCTCGGAAAGACCCAGTTGTTCCTCGCACAGCGGGGAGAGGAAGCGGAAGACACCGATGAACAGTCCGGCGTGGATGAACTGGGTGAGGAAGGAGGGCTCCTCGGTGAGCAGGATGTCGCGCACGTCCTGCGGCATGGACGCGTGTTCCGGCAGTGGCTGGGCGCTGACGTTCACGTCGTCGACGAAATCCTTGATCGCCAGGCGCACCGGCACGTCCTGTCCGTCGAAGACGACGATGGCGTTCTCGCCGTGCGGCGAGAAGACCGTGCCGTAGCGGTAGAGGAAGTGCAGCAGCGGGGGCAGCAGCGCGGCGAAGAGGCGGGTCAGCCAGGCGGTGGGGGCGAGTCCGGAGCGTTCGACGAGTTCGGCCGTGAAGGCGCGTCCGTGCGGATCGGTGTGGAGCAGCGAGGCGAGGGTCCGGGCGCGCTCGCCGGGGGCGAGCCGGGGCTGGAGAGGTTCGCGCCAGATCGCGCCGAGGATCTCCTTGAACTGGTACGGCGTCTCCGGCAGGTGATCGTAGAGCGGGTGCTCGACGGTCACGGAGGCCACTTCGCCGAGCAGGACGACCCCGCAGGTGTCGCGGAGAAAGCCGTCGCGCTCGCACAGGCCCTGGACCCAGGCGGTCACTGCGGGGGCTGCGAGGGTGCGTTCGGTCGGCAGCCCGCGCCAGACCAGGGTGTTGAGGATCGACAACGGCAGCTTGACGGTGTGCCGGTCGAGGCGGGACACATTGGTGAAGGTGCGGATGGACTGCTGCGGCAGCCTGCGGTCCGGATCGGCGTGGAGGGGCACGATGTCGCCCGAGGCGATGGCCGGGGCGAAGAGCGGGACGATCCATTCGTCCCACTGCCAGGGGTGCACGGGCAGGAAGAGGTATCGGTCCGGGTCGAGGTCGCGGGCGCGGAGCACGGCCGCGAAGGAGTCGCGGACGGCCGGGTCGAGTTCCCGCGCGTACAGCTGCCCGGGCGTGGCCAGGCCGGTGACGCCCCGGTAGGCCCCGATCCGGGTGGACACCGCGAGCCACGGCAGCCGTACGGGCCGGCGGGCCTCAGGGGTGTAGCGGGAGGCGTCGGTGGCGGAGAAGCCGAGGCGGCCCTTGTTGGCGACGAGCCAGGGGTGGCCGGTCTGGTGCCCTTCCAGCTCGGCGTAGTCGAGTTCGGCCAGACGGGCGGCGGTGAGCGCGGTGCGGGCGAGCCGGGCGTCGGCGGCGAGGGTGGTGGTGATCTCGCGGATGAGGTGGCCGAGCGTGGCGCCGTCGATCCCCAGGAGGCGGCGGGCGCGGGCGAGGAAGCTCAGGGGGTCGCGGAACGGCACGGCGTCGGAGCCCGGGTGCCGTGACGGGGCGGTGTCGTCGGCGCCTCGGTGCGGTGTCGACACGGCTTCGGCGCTGCTGTCCGGTGCGGGATCCGTGCGACGGCCCGGGATCGCGACGGCGTCGGCACTCCGTTCCGGCCGGGGCTTGCCGGACGCCCCGGGGAGGCTGTCGCACTCCGCCCCGGCCGCCGGGTCCGCGAGCTCCCGCGTCCTGGCGCGCGTCGATTCCGGCGACGCGCTCCCGACGGTGTCGTGCGCGGCTCGCGTCGGCGCTTCCCCGGCGGTGCCGCGCAGTTCCTGGATCGACTCGGGGGCGATGAGCCAGCTCCCGTACACCCCGCGCCGGGCCCTGAAGATCAGGGTGCCCCCGTCGTCGAGCCGGAGGGTGTACGCATCGCCGCCGTCGAGGGGACCGACCGGCTCGACGACCTCCTCGTAGGCGAATTGGCCGAGCATTTTCGCGAGCAGTCGGACGGCGGCTCCCTCCCAGTCCGCCGGATTCAGCTCGGGCGTGCTGAGCGGCGCGGCGGATTCCGCTGAATCGCTCACTGGATCAGTCGCCGAACCAGTTGTCGAATCAGTCGCTGAATCAATGCGCGCGGGATATTTCGGCACGGTGACTCCTCGGGGTGGAACCGATGGGGTTCGAGCGGTGTATGTATCGCAGTCGTTCGTTCACAGGTGGGCCCGGTGGGTTCGGTCGCGGACCATCAGGGCGGCTCGTTTGCCGGGAAGCTCGACCTCCGCGGAGAAACGGAAGCCGGCGCTGAGGAAGGCGGACACGGACGGGGTGTTGCGCAGGTCGGGTTCCGCGACGACGCGCCCGCACAGGGGGCGGTGGTCGAGGATCAGGTCGGCGACGGCCCGCAGGAGGGTGGTGCCGACACCGCGTCCGCGATCGTCGACTCCTCCGATGAGCAGGTGGATTCCGGTGTCGTGCGGGCGTGCCGGGTAGTGGCGGGCCAGCGGGTCGAGGTCCGCGCGGTAGATCTCCCAGTAGCTCATGGGGATGCCCGCCAGCACCCCGAGGCACGGCACGCTGCGTCCGTCGCCGTCCAGTTGGGGACGCAGATGGTCCGCGGTGACCGTTTCGGCTCCGGCGAGTTCCCAGAACGCCGCCACCGCAGGGTCGTTCATCCAGCGGCTGATGAGGGCGAGATCGCGTTCCAGTCGCACGGGGACGAGTTGGAACACTCCGGCCGGGGTGTTGACGGGGCCCCAGTCCGCCGGCCGGTCGAGCAGGGCGGCGGAGGCCCCGCCGCTCTCCGGCGTACGTGGGACGGTCGTGCCGGTGGCCGTGATGCGTGCGGCGCCCGTCGGGTCCGCGCCGCCCGATGCCGCCGTCACGGACGACACGGGTGGCGTCGCGGAGGACACGGGTGGCGTCGCGGAGGACACGGGTGGCGTCGCGGAGGACACGGACGAGGCGGACGACGAGCCCGACGGCCCGGGCGCGTCCGGCGCCTCGAGGGGTGCCGCGGCGGTGGCCGTGGCACGCGTGCCGTCCCTGAGCAGTCCGAGGAGTTCCTCGGAGAGCGGCAGGTCCAGGGTGTCCTCGGCGCTCGTGTCGGTCTGCGGGGCCGGGCCGGTACCGGCGCCTGTGGGTGCGTCGGCGGAAGCCATGTGGTCGCTCTCCTCCCGGTGGTTCAGGCGGTGGTCGTGGTCGTGCGTCGGTCACGGGCCTTCGCGGGTCCCGCTCTTTCGCTGATCATGCGGTCTCCGGTCGTCGCGGTCCTTCAGGCGTGCAGCGGGTTGGCAATGGTGACGTACACGGACTGGGTGTCGACGGGACCGACGAGTTCGTCGAGGCCGTGCAGCCGGGTCAGCAGGTTGGCCTTGCAGCGCAGATGGGTGTTGTCCAGGAGGTGCGCGGGCAGCGGGGAGCCGAGTGCTGCGGCCGAGCCGAGGAACCGGCGGAACGCGGCGACGAGGACCCTCTCGTCGACGAGCCGCTGGGAGCCGAAGGCACCGATCAGCCCGAACACGTTGTTGATCCCGAGGTAGTAGGCGAAGCGCTCGTCGGTGACTTCGTCGGAGACGAAGGTGTCGCTGGCCGTTCCGATGCCGGGAAGCCGTCGCTCCAGGGCGGCGCGGTGGGACTCGCGGAAGTAGTAGCCCTGGTTGTCACGGTACCGGCCGCCGACGGGCCAGCCGTGGCGGTCGAGCAGTACCAGGGTGTTCTGCTGGTGTGCTTCGAGGGCCACGCCGGCGTGGGCGTCGAGCCAGAGCACAGGGCGCACGACCCGGTCGAGGTAGCGCAGGAACCACTCGGTGGCCACGGCGCCGACGCCCCTGCCGGTGGCGGCGGACAGAGAGAGGACGACCTCGGCGAGGCGCGAGTGCATGCCCTTGCGGCCCGGCCACGGGCGCGGCGCGGTGAGCCCGGCGATGCAGACCGCGTCGTCGTGCGGACCGAACGGGTTGTGCCGCAGCACCACGTCGAGGCCCGCGACGGGCGCGCCGTCCGGGCCGTCGACGGCGAGCCAGGCGGGGTCGCGGACGATGTCGAAGCCGGGGTGGGCGGCGTGCCACTGTGCGGCGAGCCCGCTGCGCAGCAGGCGGTGGACCTCCACCCCGCGGTGGAGCTCCTTGCGGAGGTTCTCACGACGGGAGTTGGTGATGCGCAGGCCGAGGGAGAGCTTGAGCATCAGCTGGGCGCCGGGCCGGTGCACGGTGCGGACGGAGGAGGTGGGGTGCCAGTGCCCGCCGTACGGTCCGAGGTCGTGGAGGAGCCCGGCGTCGAGCAGGGCGGCCGCTTCGGGCCGGTGCAGCAGGTCGCGGGCCTGCCAGGGGTGGAGCGGGATCGGCGCGGTGTTCTCGGGGAGGCGCAGCCCTTGGGCCTGGGCGGTGAGCAGTTCCGTGGCGGGCACGGGACGGCCGCGTTCGGTCCAGGCGGAGTCGGTGGCCAGGACGGACCGGTCGACAGCCGTCCAGTGCAGCGGGAAGGAGCCGTACGACTCGGGCGAGTAGCGGCGGGCCTCTGATTCGGAGAGCCCCTCACGGCTCTTGGGCGTCGGGTGGAGCGGGTGGCCGAGGAGCAGCGACTGCTCGGCCGTGAGGAAGAGGTCCGCCGCGGCCGGAGGCTCGGGGGCACGCCGCCGCTCCGCGATGAAGCCCGCGGTGCGGCGGACCGAATCGGCGACCCGCGCCACCATGTCGGCTCCCTCGTCACGGTCGGCCTCGCGGCCCAGCAGGGCGGCGACCGTGACGGCGTCGACGGACGGTGCGCTGTCGGGCGCCCCTTCCAGGACGGGCGGTCCGAACCGGTGCCAGCCCGTGACGGACCAGTGCACGACGGGGACGAGCAGCGCTGTTCCGCTCGCGGGGAGGGGGACGCGCAGGACGTCCGCCTCGGGGCGGGCCAGGCCGCTCTCACGGACCCAGCAGCGGAGGAGGTTCTCGACGCCCGCCGCGTCGGCGGCGCGCAGCGGGTCCGGGTGGTCGAGATGGTCGAAGTGGTCGTCCGGCGTCGCGTCGGCGGTCCGGGCCGGCGGGGTGTACCGCTCGTCGTCCGGTGCGGCCTTCTGGCGCGGCACGGTGGGCTCGACGAGGAGGCTTCCGGCGGGTCCGGCCTCCGCTCGCTGCGGCATGGGGGGCGGGCCATCGGCCTGGGGTGGGGGGGTGGGGTTCACTGCGGTCTTCCTTGTGAGGTGGCCGGGTCAGTGGATCGGCCCGGTCGCGATCCGGCGGTACGGCAGTCGCTCGGCGGCTGCCAGGGCGTCGGCGAGACGGTCCACGACCGCCGTCGCCTGTTCGTCGGTGAGGGTGAGGGGCGGCAGGAGGCGTACGACGGCGGAGTGGCGCCCGCCGAGTTCGACGATGAGCCCGCGGCGCAGGCATTCCTGCTGGACGGCGGCGGCGAGCGCGGGGGCGGGCGGTGGTTCGGGGCTGCCGTCGGGCGCGGCGGCCTCGGGGTCGACGAGCTCCACCCCGATCATCAGTCCCCGGCCCCGGACGTCCCCGACGCACGGATGGTCCGCCGCCAGGCCCTGGAGTCGGGCGAGCATCCGGGCCCCGAGCGTCGCGGCGCGTTCGGCGAGGCGGTTCTCCCGTACGTGGGAGAGAGTGGCGGTTCCGGCGGCCATCGCGAGCTGATTGCCCCGGAAGGTGCCGGCGTGCGCTCCGGGCTGCCAGGTGTCGAGCGCGGAGCGGTAGACGACCACGGCGAGCGGGAGGGAACCGCCGATGGCCTTGGAGAGCACCATCACGTCGGGGGTGATCCCGCTGTGCTCGACCGCCCAGAAGGCGCCGGTGCGGCCGACGCCCGTCTGGACCTCGTCGGCGATCAGCGGCACGGACCGGGCACGGGTGATCTCGCGCATGCGGCGCATCCAGTCGTCGGGGGCCGGGATCACTCCGCCCTCCCCCTGGACCGGTTCCAGGATCATCCCGGCCGGGGCCGGCACGCCGCCCTTCGGATCGTCCAGGAGGTTCTCGGTCCACCGGGCGGCGATCTCCGCGCCGCGCTCTCCCCCGATCCCGAAGGGGCAGCGGTAGTCGCGGGGGAACGGCAGGCGCGTCACCCGTACGTCCTCGGCACCGCCCGAGGCGGCCAGGGCGCCCTCGGTCATGCCGTGGTAGGCGCCCGTGAAGGCGAGAAGTCCCTCGCGGCCGGTGGCGGCACGGACCAGTTTGAGGGCCGCTTCCACGGCGTCCGTCCCGGCGGGTCCGCAGAACAGGATCCGGGCGTCGTCGGCGAACCTCCGCGGCAGGGTGGCGAACAGTTCGGTGGTGAACGCGTCCTTGACCGGGGTGGCGAGGTCGAGGACGTGCAGGGGCGCGCCCGAGTCGAGCACCTTCTTGATGGCCTCCAGCACCACCGGATGGTTGTGGCCGAGCGCCAGGGTGCCGGCCCCGGAGAGACAGTCGAGATACCGCCGCCCGTCCGCGCCCTCGATGGTCATCCCCCTGGCGCGCACCGGGACGATGGGCAGTGAGCGCGCGTAGGTACGGGCGGCGGACTCGCGCATCGACTGACGGCGCAGGATCCCCTCGTACGCCGCCGGTGCTGCCACCGGAGCTGGTTCGGTCACGGCCACGGCTGTCGGTCCTCCCGCTGGGACGGTTGCGTCGCACGTCGGTGGGTCGGTACGTCGGTGCGCGGACGGACGGACTCAGGGGATGAACTCCCTCCCCGGCGTCCCTCGCACGTACCAACGACGCCGGGCCCGGCGGATCACGGGTATATCCGAAGATCCTTGCGGGGGTGGAACCACGGACCTGCCTCACGCCGTCCCCACCGGCACCGGCATAGTGGAGGGCCGCACCAGGCGCTCGGGCGGCCTTCCGCATGCCTGCAGGGCGTTCGAGGCCGTTGGCCCGCAGCAGTGCCGAAGTGCCGTACCGAAGTGTTGAGTTACGAAGTCCCAGGGGGATCACCACATGCGACTCAGTCGACCGGCTCTCGCCGCACGCCGGAGGGGCGTGCGGCGCAGGCGCTTCTCGCTGCCGGCCGTGACCGCGGTCACCGCGGTCCTCGCGCTCACCGCCACCGCCTGCGGGCCGGAGGAGGACGCCGGGGGCGACAAGCCGAACGCGGCGGCGACCCAGGCGTCCGACGGCAAGATCACCATCCCGGACGATCTGAAGGAGCGGCTCAAGGACCGCGGGATCGACCTCGACCGGTGGCGGAACGGCGAGTGGAAGAACTGGGACAAGGAGAAGTGGCTGCGCGAGGCCAGGGACTTCGTCAATCCGGTCATCGAGGACCTCTGGGACCCCGACCGGATGCGGGACGCCGACAAGGCGCCGGAGCGGCCGGTCGAGAACGACATCTCGGGCGATGCCGGCGTGACGGACCCGAAGCCCGCGCCGGTGCGCGCCGTCGCCGTCGGAACGCCGTACCACTCCAGCGCCGCCGAGTCCGGGAAGCTCTTCTTCGACGGCCCCGAGGGCTCCATGGTGTGCTCCGCGACCGTGGTGAAGGACCCGGCGCACCCTGGTAAGTCGAATCTGGTGTGGACGGCGGGGCACTGTGTGCACGCGGGCAAGAAGGGCGGCTGGTACCGCAACATCGCCTTCGTGCCGTCGTACAACAACGAGGGTCTGCCGACGGCCGAGCTGAAGAAGGCGACCAGGGAGCAGATGGCCCCCTACGGCGTGTGGTGGGGGCAGTGGGCGCAGACGTCCGACCAGTGGATCTCCCAGGGGTCCTCGGTCGGCGGGCAGGGCGCGCCGTACGACTTCGCGGTGCTGCGCGTCACGCCGGAGAAGGGGGCGACGGGCAAGTCCCTGGAGGAGACGGTCGGTTCCGCGCTGCCCGTCGAGTTCGACGCCCCGGCCGTGTCGAAGATCGGCACCATGACCGCCACCGGTTTCCCGGCGGCGCCTCCGTACGACGGCCAGAAGGCGTTCCGCTGCGAGGACGAGCCGGGCCGGCTGTCGTTGGCCGCACAGGACCCCACGATGTACCGCATCGGCTGCACGATGACCGGCGGCGCGTCCGGCGGTGGCTGGGTCGCGACCGGCCGGGACGGCGAGCCCGCGCTGGTCTCGAACACCTCCATCGGCCCGGTGACGGCCGGCTGGCTGGCCGGACCGCGGTTCGGCAAGGAGGCCGAGGGCGTCTACGAGGCGGTCAGCAAGAAGTACGCGGGACGGTGAGACCGGGCCGTCACCGGACCGGTGTCCGGTGACGGCGTCGCTTCACGATGACGGCGCCGCGACCGGGCGCGTGACGCGCGGCCCGGCGGCGTCGACGGCGAGGGCCCGCTCCCCGAGAGGCATATGTGCCTCTCGGGGAGCGGGCCCTCGGTCCGTACCGGGCGGTGCCGCCGCCGCGCCGTCAGTGCGCCACGGGAACGAACGCGGAGAGTTCCGCGGCCAGTTCCTCGTGGACCCGGGCCTTGAGGAGGGTGCCCTCCGACGTGTGCTCCTCGGAGATCACCTCGCCCTCGGCGTGCACGCGCGAGACGAGACCGCCCCGGGTGTACGGCACGAGTGCCTCGATCTCGACCGACGGCCTGGGCAGTTCGGTGTCGATGAGCGCGAGCAGTTCCTCGATGCCGTCGCCCGTGCGTGCCGAGACGGCGATCGCGTGCTTCTCGATGCGCAGCAGTCGCTGGAGCACCAGCGGATCGGCGGCGTCCGCCTTGTTGACCACCACGACCTCGGGCACGTCCACCGCGCCGACGTCGCGGATCACCTCGCGGACCGCGGCGAGCTGTTCCTCCGGGGCCGGGTGGGAGCCGTCCACGACGTGCAGGATCAGGTCGGACTCGCCGACCTCCTCCATGGTGGAGCGGAACGCCTCGACGAGGTGGTGCGGCAGATGCCGTACGAACCCGACGGTGTCGGCCAGGGTGTAGATCCGGCCGCTCGGCGTCTGGGCCCGGCGCACGGTCGGGTCCAGGGTGGCGAACAGCGCGTTCTCCACCAGGACGCCCGCCCCGGTGAGCCGGTTGAGCAGCGAGGACTTGCCCGCGTTGGTGTAACCGGCGATGGCGACCGATGGCACCTTGTTGCGCTTGCGCTCCTGGCGCTTGATCTCGCGGCCGGTCTTCATCTCCGCGATCTCCCGGCGCATCTTCGCCATCTTCTCGCGGATCCGGCGCCGGTCGGTCTCGATCTTGGTCTCACCGGGGCCGCGGGTCGCCATGCCCCCGCCGCCGCTGGAACCACCGCCGCCCATCTGCCGGGACAGCGACTGACCCCAGCCGCGCAGGCGCGGCAGCATGTACTGCATCTGCGCCAGGGATACCTGTGCCTTGCCCTCTCGGGACTTGGCGTGCTGGGCGAAGATGTCGAGGATCAGGGCGGTCCTGTCGACCACCTTGACCTTGACGACGTCCTCCAGATGAATCAGCTGGCCGGGGCTGAGCTCACCGTCGCAGACGACGGTGTCGGCCCCCGATTCGAGGACGATGTCACGCAGCTGCAGCGCCTTGCCGGACCCGATGTAGGTGGCCGGGTCGGGCTTGTCGCGACGCTGGTAGACGGCGTCGAGCACCTGGGCTCCCGCCGTCTCCGCCAGCGCGGCGAGCTCCGCCAGGGAGTTCTCCGCCTCGCGGGCGGTCCCCGAGGTCCACACGCCCACCAGCACCACGCGCTCCAGGCGCAGCTGCCGGTACTCGACCTCGGTGACGTCCTCCAGCTCGGTGGAGAGACCGACCACCCGTCGCAGCGCGGCGCGCTCGGAGCGGTCGAACTGGTCGCCGTCCCGCTCTCCGTCGATCTCGTGGCTCCAGGCGACGTCCTCTTCCATCAGGGCGTCGGCCCGAAGGCCCTCTGTGAGGCTCTCGGTGGTGTTCTCCGTAGCACTCCGCGCGTACCGCGCGTCCTGGGGAAGGGAAGAAGAGGAGGTCATTGGATCCTTACGTCGATGGAATTCCGTTACGTCTGTCACAACGTGTGACCTCTGCCGATGATTCCCGGTGCGGCGAATCAACGGTCCGGCCGCCGTGGCGACCCGTCGATAGTGGCACGGCCGCTCCGGGCTCGTCACCCGGATTTACCCCGGCCGGGCCGCGCTCGCGGCCGCCCGTGCGCCCCGCGTCAACGGCCGTCCGGGGCGGCGCTGCGCCAGTCGGGGTGTCCCGGCATCGGCGGGGTCCTCTCGCCGTGCAGCCAGCCGTCGAGGAACGAGGTCAGGTCGCGGCCCGCGATCCGCGACGCCAGCCGGACGAAGTCCGCGGTGTCCGCGGTGGAGTCCCGGTGCTTCCTCACCCAGCTCCGCTCCAGGCGGTCGAACGCGCTCGCGCCGATCTCCTGGCGCAGGGCGTACAGGACCAGCGCGCTTCCGTCGTACACCACCGGCCGGAAGAGGCTGAGCTTCTTGCCCGGCTCGGGCGTCGTGGGGCGGGCCGGCGGGCCGCCCGCGGCACGCCAGCCGTCGGACCGGACGTAGGCGTCGTGCATCCGGCTCTCCAGCGACTTCCCGGCGTGCTCCTCCGCGTAGCGTGCCTCGTACCAGGTGGCGTGTCCCTCGTTGAGCCACAGGTCGGACCAGGTCCGGGGCGAGACGCTGTCGCCGAACCACTGGTGGGCCAGCTCGTGCACCATGATCGATTCGACGTACCAGTCGGGGTAGGCGTCCCCCGCGAACAGGGACCGTTCGAAGAGGGAGATCGTCTGGGTCTCCAGCTCGAAGCCGGTCCGGGTGTCGGCGACGAGCAGTCCGTATGTCTCGAAGGGGTAGCGTCCGACCTGCCGCTCCATCCACGCGATCTGCTCCGGGGTCTTGCCGAGCCGGTGTTCCAGGCGCTCGCGGTCGGCGGTCGGGACCACGTCGCGCACCGGCAGTCCGCGCGGTCCGGTGCGGTGCAGCACGGTGGACCGGCCGATGCCGACCTGGGCCAGTTCGGTGGCCATGGGGTGCTCGGTGCGATAGGTCCAGGTGGTCGTGTCGCCGTGCCGGGCGGCAGCGACGAGCAGTCCGTTGGCCACCGCCGTGAGGGCCTTGGGTGCGGTGACCCGGAAGGTGAAGTACGCCTTGTCGGCGGGGTGGTCGTTGCCCGGGAAGACGCGGTGGGCGGCGTCGGCCTGGTTGGCCATGGCCAGGCCGTCGGCGGTGCGCACCCACCCTCCGGCGTCCTGGGCACCGCCGGGGTCGCTGGTGTGGTGGACGGTGATGCGCAGCGGCGCTCCGGGCGGGAGGTGGCTGGGCGGGCTGACGACCAGGTCCTCGCCCGCGGTGGCGAATTCGCTGCGCAGACCGTTGACCGCGACCGCGCGGACGGTGCCGTGGGTGAAGTCGAGGTTGATCCGGTCCAGCGGTTCGGTGGTCCGGGCGTCGATGGTGGTGACGGCGTCCATCGGCCGGCTGTTGTTGCCGTGGTAGGTCAGTCCGATGTCGTACGAGAGGACGTCGTATCCGGGGTTGCCGAGATGCGGGAAGAGCCGGTCGCCGATGCCGAGCGGCACGGGCGACGGGAGGGCGGCGGCGACGAGGGCGGCGGACGCGGCGGCCAGCAGAGCCGCCCGCGCACGGCGGGAGATGAACGGCATGGACTACCGCTATCAGCGACGTCCGGGCGGGCAGGCGCGGCGCGCGCCGCACCACTCGAACGAGGTCCCCGCGGCGCGCCGCGGGGATCAGACGGCGCCCGCGGGGTGCCGGGCGCGGCTCACGTCGTACACCCCCGCTACGTCGCGCATCGCGCGCATCAGCGCCGGAAGTCCGGCGGCGTCGGGGAGTTCGAGCGTGTAGGTGTGCCGGACGCGTTGCTCGCTGGGGGGTTCGACGGTGGCGGACACGACGGCCGCCCCCGCCGTCGCGATCGCCTCGGTGAGGTCGGCGAGCAGCCGGGGGCGGCCGAACGACTCGGCGACCAGCGTGACCCGGCACGCGGCCTCCTCGCCCCAGCGCACGCCGACCGGTGTCCGGCCGGTGGACCGCATCCGGGCCGCCCCGGGACACTCCCGCCGGTGCACGGTGACCGTGCCGCCGCGGACGACGAAGCCGGTGACGTCGTCGGGGGGCACGGGCGTGCAGCAGCCCGCGAGGCGCACGCCGGCGTCCGGCCGGTCCACCACGGCGCTCGCGGTGCGGGCCCGGTCGCCCGCGGTCGCAGGGGGCTCCTGGGGCTGCGGTTCGGGCCTGGGCCCGGACGGCCGGCCGCCGTACGGGCCCTGGGGAGGCTCGGGGTGGGCCTCCAGCCAGCCGGTGATGGCGATCCGGGCCGCGGGGGTCCGGGCGTGGTCGAGCCAGGCGCGCGAGGGGCCGGACCCGGCGTCCTCGGCGAGCAGCGGCTGCACCGTGTCACCATCGCTCAGCACGGTGCCGAGGGTGGCGAGCCGGCCGTTGACCCGGGCGCCGACGCAGTTGTGCGCCCGGTCCCCGTACTGCGCGTAGGCGGCGTCGACGCAGCTGGCTCCGGCGGGCAGTCCGAGCGTGCCGCCGTCGGTGCGGAAGACCGTGACCTCGCGGTCCTGGGCGAGGTCGGCGCGGAGCGTGGTCCAGAACGTGTCGGGGTCCGGTGCCGACTGCTGCCATTGCAGGAGCCTGGACAGCCAGCCGGGCCGGGTCGGGTCGGCGCGTTCCCCGTCCGCGGGTTCGGCGGCCTGGGGGCCGGAGCCGCCGTCCGCCGCGTACGGGTTGCCGAGGGCGATGACGCCGGCCTCGGCGACCTTGTGCATCCGGTGCGTGCGGATGAGGACTTCGGCGACCGCGCCCTCGGGGCCGACGACCGCGGTGTGCAGCGACTGGTAGAGGTTGAACTTGGGCGCGGCGACGAAGTCCTTGAACTCGGAGATCACCGGGGTGAAGCAGGTGTGCAGCTCGCCGAGCACGGCGTAGCAGTCGGCGTCCTCGCCGACGAGGACCAGCAGGCGTCCGAAGTCGGTGCCGCGCAGTTCGCCGCGTTTGGTCCTGACCCGGTGCACGGAGAAGTGGTGGCGCGGTCTGATGAGGACATCGGCGGGGATGCCCGCCTCCCGCAGCACCGCCGCGACGTTCTCGGCGATGGGGGCGAGCGGGTCGGGTCCGGCGGCGGCGATCAGCGCCCGGGTCCGTTCGTACTCCTCGGGGTGGAGGATCGCGAAGACGAGGTCTTCGAGTTCGGTCTTGAGCACCTGCACGCCGAGCCGTTCGGCGAGCGGGATCAGCACGTCACGGGTGACCCGGGCGATCCTGGCCTGCTTCTCCGGACGCATCACGCCGAGGGTCCGCATGTTGTGGAGCCGGTCGGCGAGCTTGATCGACATCACCCGGACGTCGTCGCCGGTGGCCACCAGCATCTTGCGGAAGGTCTCGGGTTCGGCCGCCGCGCCGTAGTCGACCTTCTCCAGTTTGGTGACGCCGTCGACGAGGTAGCAGACCTCCTTGCCGAACTGCTCCCGCACCTGATCGAGCGTCACTTCGGTGTCCTCGACGGTGTCGTGGAGCAGCGAGGCGGTCAGTGTCGTGGTCTCGGCGCCGAGTTCGGCGAGGATCAGGGTGACGGCGAGGGGGTGCGTGATGTACGGCTCGCCGCTCTTGCGCATCTGTCCGCGGTGCGAGGACTCCGCGAGCAGATAGGCGCGGTGCAGGATGGAGAGGTCGGCATCGGGGTGGTGGGCGCGGTGCGCCTCGGCGACATGGCCGATCGCGTCGGGCAGTCGGTCACGGGGTACGGAGCCGAGGAGCGCGACGCGGCCGAGCCTGCGGAGGTCGATCCGGGGGCGGCCCCGCCTGCGGAAGGGAGTACCAGGGTTGGCGGCCTCTGCGCTCATGGGGGGTACCTCCGGCGGCGTCGACCGGCAGGGTGAAGGCGCGGTCGCACCTCCGGGCCGGTGCTTGATGCTACCGAGCCCACCACGTGGCGGAGTCCCGCTCTTGCCCAGCGTGAAACGGATCACCCATTCGAGCGAAGCCTTGGGCCTTGCCGTTTCGGTCATGTCAGGCATCTCCCGTACGCGCCCGGCCGGTACGGGGCGGTGGCGTCCGCTCGGGCCGTCCAGGGCGTGTTTCGAAAGTCCCGTCCGGCCCGCCCCGCCCGTCGGGCGGACGACGCTCCTTTCGGCACACGCTCTACGCGGGCCGGGCGGCAAGCCAGGCCGCATCGATGACGCCCTCGGCGACGATCACTGCGGGGCCGGTCATCTCGATCTCGCCGTCCGGGTGCTCGGTGATGACGAGGGTGCCGCCGGGCAGGTCGACCGTGTACGTGACCGGGGTACCGGTCCGCGCGGGGTCGACGCCGTCCCTGCGGGCCGTGGCGACGGCGACGGCGCAGGCGCCCGTGCCGCAGGAGCGGGTCTCCCCCGAGCCGCGCTCGTGGACCCGCATGGCCACATGGCGGGGACCCCGGTCGACGACGAACTCGATGTTGACGCCCTCGGGGTAGACGGCCGCGGGGCTGTAGGACGGGGTGGCCAGCAGGGCGCCGGCGTGCTCCAGTTCGCCGACGAAGGCGACGGCGTGCGGATTGCCCATGTTCACGTTGCGGGCGTCCCAGCCGCGGCCGTCCACGGTGACCGTGACCCCGTCCTCGGGCAGGGTCGCGCGTCCCATGGAGACGGTGATGTCGCCGTCCTTGGCGATGTGCACCTTCTTGACGCCGCCGCGGGTGGCGACGGCGAGGTCACCCGCCCCGGCGTGCCCGGCGCGCTGCAGATAACGGGCGAAGACGCGTACGCCGTTGCCGCACATCTCGGCGACGGAGCCGTCGGCGTTGCGGTAGTCCATGAACCACTCGGCCTCGTCCGCCATGGCACGCGCCTCGGGATGCGCGGCGGACCGTACGACGTGCAGCAGCCCGTCCCCGCCGATACCGGCCCGGCGGTCGCACAGCCGGGCGACGGCCGCGGGAGGCAGGTCCACGGCGTCGTCCGGGTCGGGAACGATCACGAAGTCGTTCTCGGTGCCGTGGCCCTTGAGGAAGGTGATCTGCGAGGTGCTCACAGGGCAACTGTACGAGGCGGCGGCGACGCCCGCCGAAGCCGGGCCGGGCGGAGCGCCGGGGCGGGGCGGGAACGGGAAGGCCGGTCGCCGGGCACGCGTCGGGCAGCGCCGGACGGGCCGTCGGAGCAGGTCAGCGGAGCCGGGCCACGCGCCCGACGGCCAGGGCGACCAGTACGAGGCAGACGGCGACGTACAGGGCGACCACACGCCAGTCGGGCCGTTCGCCCGTGCCCCGCTGCGGCAGTCCGGGCCAGGTGTAGCCGACACGGCGGGCGGCCATCATGCCCCAGCCCGCGGCACAGCCGCTGATCAGCAGGCCCAGCATGGCGACGACCGCGCCGCCGTCGCCGAACTCGAAGGCGAGCGGGAAGGCGAACATCAACGAGCCCACCGCGGCGAGCACGACGATCGGTGCGAGCTGCCAGATGCGCATCCGCCGGGCGGGCCGCAGCTCGATCTCGACCTCGGCAGGCACGTCGAGTTCGTCGGGCCCGTCGGGGCTCAGACGCCCCGGTTCGTGACCCGGGTCGTGCGCGGGCGCGTGTCGCTTGTCCGGTGCGTCGTCTTCCGTGTCGCGAGGGCCGGCCTCCATCGCCACGCGCCCTCCCAACTCGAACTCCACTGATCGATCGATGCTCGATGATGGCACGCCCCGAGGCACCGGAATGACGGGCGGGGCGTCCCGATGCCATCACGTGATCAGGCTGTAACCGCTCGTTCGACCAACGCGAGAGCCCGGTCCGGGAGTTCCCCGCGGTCCCGGGCGGCCCCGCTCAGCCAGTGGACCCGCGGGTCGCGGCGGAACCACGAGTCCTGGCGGCGCGCGAATCGTTTGGTGGCGCGAATCGTCTCGGCACGCGCCTCCTCCTCCGCGCATTCCCCGGCCAGCGCGGCCAGGACCTGCTGGTAGCCGAGCGCCCGGGACGCGGTCAGTCCGTCCCGCAGACCGCGCGCCTCCAGGTCGCGCACCTCGTCGACGAGTCCGGCCTCCCACATCCGGTCCACCCGCAGGGCGATGCGTTCGTCGAGCTCGGGACGGGCCACGTCGACGCCGATCTGGACGGTCTCGTACACCGCATCGTTACCCGGAAGGTTGGCGGTGAAGGGTCTGCCGGTGATCTCGATGACTTCGAGGGCCCGGACGATCCTCCGGCCGTTGCTCGGCAGGATGGCCCGGCCCGCCTCGGGGTCGGCGGCGGCGAGCCGGGCGTGCAGCACCCCGGGGCCGCGCTCGGTCAGCTCCTCCTCCAGCCTGGCCCGCACCTGCGGATCCGTGCCGGGGAACTCCAGGGCGTCGATGGCACCCTTCACGTAGAGGCCGGAGCCGCCGACCAGGACGGGGGTGCGCCCCGCCGCGAGCAGCCGGTCGATCTCCGCGCGGGCCAGTCGCTGGTACTCGGCGACGCTGGCGGTCTCCGTGACGTCCCAGATGTCCAGCAGGTGGTGCGGGACGTCCCCGCGCTCGGGGAGCGTCAGCTTCGCGGTGCCGATGTCCATGCCCCGGTAGAGCTGCATGGAGTCGGCGTTGATCACTTCGCCGTCGAGCCGCCGAGCGAGGAACACCCCCAGATCGGACTTTCCGGCAGCGGTGGGGCCGACGACGGTGATGACCCGCGGTGCGGGAGCTGAGCTTGTCACCGCCCCAGTCTCGCAAACCTTCCGCCGTGTTCCCGAACGAGTGCGGCGGCCCTGGGCGGGCGCCGGCCCCGCGGCGCCGAACGGCGCGAATCCTCGCTCACACCAGTAGAATTTGTACGTGAATACGGGCGTTTTTCATGGTTTGTAATTCGACCGCGAAGCCGGTGGGCGAGGCGGTCGGCGACCGGACAGGACGCCCGGCCATGGTTTCTTCCAGCAGGGAAGGTGCCCGATGGGCTTCCTGGACACTTTGAAGGCCAAGCTGAGCCCCGCCAGGGAAAAGGTCGGCGAACTCGCGCATCAGCACGGGGAGAAGATCGACCACGGGCTCGACAAGGCGGCACGGACGGTCGACGAAAAGACCAAGGGCAAGTACAGCGAGAAGATCGAGTCCGGCACGAGAAAGGCCAAGGAAGCGGTCGAACGCCTGTCCCACAAGCACGAGGACGGTGCGCCCGAGCGCGGGGACGACACGCCACCGAGCGCGCCACCGCCCGCTTCGTGACACTCGGCCGCTTCGTGGCGTCCCGCCGACCGGGGCGTCCGGCGGAACGGGAGGACCGCGCCGGCGGGCGGCCGCGCGGCGCAAGGACCGCACGGCCGCCCGCCGCACTTGACGTACGGCTCCCGTACGGGTCTCAGGACCAGGCGGCGACCAGGTAGCCGACGCCGTACGGGGCGTCGTCGTACAGCAGCCGTCCTCGCAGGCCGGCCCCTTCGGCCGCGCCCGCGAGGACCTGCCAGGGCGCGCGGCCGGCCGCCTTCAGTTCGTACGCGAGCGACTCGTCCAGTGCGATCAGGGCGTCCGGATCGGCCGCGCCCAGGGCGCGCGCGGCGGCGGCGTCGAACGCCTCGGCGCGCTCGTCCAGGTAGCCGGGGGCCTTGAGCGTGCGGCAGGCACTGCCGTCACCCATCACCAGCAGCGCCACCCGGTCCGCCCGGGCGGCCAGGTCCCGTCCCGAGTTCACGCAGCGTTCGGTCTCCAGGGGCTCCCCCACGCCGAGACCTTCGACGGGCGCGTCCGACCAGCGCGTGTCGGCGAGCAGCCAGGCGCCCACGGCCAGGGACGGCGGCAGCGGACGGGCCGCCACCCGGCCCAGGTCGCGCCCGAGCCGTACGCCGAGGTCGACGCCGAAGCCCCGGAACGTGGCGGTGGCACCCTCGGAGTGCGGTCCCCGGCCCGCGAGGGCGGCGGGCCCGACCACGACCAGCAGGTCGGGCCGGGCGGTGGCGAGCATGTCCACGGCATCGGCGCACGCCTTGCGCAGCGCGTCGAGCTCGGGGGCGGCACCGGCGGCGACCTCGGGTACCAGCAGGGGCGGGCAGGGGCAGACAGCGGCGGCGACAAGCATGGTCGGCAGCGTACTGCGTGAGCCCACGACTCCGGTCCGCCGTCACCGCCGGAGCGGGCGCGGCGCCGGGATGTCCGCGTAGTGGAGCTACGCGGACATTTCAGCAGCGCTGGAGGCGCGTGCCAGGGTGTGACCGCCCGGTCAGAGGTCGCCCGGCAGGCGCTCAGTCGCAGCCGCAGCCGGGGGCCGCCGCGGCCGGCAACGGGGCCGGAGCGCCGATGCCGGGCAGCCCCAGCATCACTCCGGCCGGCTTGGCCGTCTCGGCGGCGTTGCGCTTCTCCCAGGCGTCCCCGGCCCGGGTCCGCCGCACGCCCACCGCGGGTCCTTCGGCGAGGAGGTGGTGCGGGGCCGCGTACGTGACCTCCACCGTCACCACGTCGCCCGGGCGCACCTCCTCGTCGGGCTTGGTGAAGTGGACCAGGCGGTTGTCGGCGGCGCGGCCGGAGAGGCGGTGCGTGGCGCCGTCCTTGCGGCCCTCGCCCTCCGCGACCATGATCTCCAGCGTCCGGCCGACCTGCTTCTTGTTCTCCTCCCAGGAGATCTCTTCCTGGAGGGCGGACAGGCGCATGTAGCGCTCCTGGACGACCTCCTTGGGGATCTGCCCCTCCATCTCGGCGGCCGGGGTCCCGGGGCGCTTGGAGTACTGGAAGGTGAAGGCGTTGGCGAAGCGCGCCTCGCGGACCACGTGCAGGGTCTGCTCGAAGTCCTCCTCGGTCTCGCCGGGGAAGCCCACGATGATGTCGGTGGAGATGGCGGCGTCCGGCATCGCGGCGCGCACCTTCTCGATGATGCCGAGGAAGCGCTCCTGTCGGTACGAGCGGCGCATCGCCCTGAGCACGGTGTCCGAGCCGGACTGCAGCGGCATGTGCAGCTGGGGCATCACGTTGGGCGTCTCGGCCATGGCCGCGATCACGTCGTCCGTGAAGTCGCGGGGGTGCGGCGAGGTGAAGCGGACCCGTTCCAGACCCTCGATCGTCCCGCAGGCGCGCAGCAGCTTGGAGAACGCCTCCCGGTCGCCGATGTCCGAGCCGTACGCGTTCACGTTCTGGCCGAGCAGGGTGATCTCCGAGACGCCCTCGGCGACCAGTGCCTCGATCTCGGCGAGGATGTCACCGGTGCGGCGGTCCTTCTCCTTGCCGCGCAGCGCCGGGACGATGCAGAAGGTGCAGGTGTTGTTGCAGCCGACGGAGATGGAGACCCACGCCGCGTAGGCGGACTCGCGACGCGTGGGCAGGGTGGAGGGGAACGCCTCCAGGGACTCGGCGATCTCGATCTGGGCCTCCTCCTGGACGCGGGCGCGCTCCAGCAGCACCGGCAGCTTGCCGATGTTGTGCGTGCCGAAGACGACATCCACCCAGGGGGCCCGCTCGACGATGGTGGCCCGGTCCTTCTGCGCCAGGCAGCCGCCGACGGCGATCTGCATGCCGGGGCGCCTGGCCTTCATCGGGGCGAGCCTGCCGAGGTTGCCGTAGAGCTTGTTGTCGGCGTTCTCCCGCACCGCGCACGTGTTGAAGACGACGACGTCGGCGTCCCCGTCGGAGCCCTCGGCGGCCCGCACGTAACCCGCGCCCTCCAGCAGACCGGACAACCGCTCGGAGTCGTGGACGTTCATCTGGCACCCGTAGGTGCGGATTTCGTAGCTCTTGGGTGCTTGGACGTCCACTGCGAGGCTCCGGTCGCTGCTGCTGGTCATCCCTCAAGGGTAGGCGGTCCCGGGAGCGCCTCCCGCTCCGGAGCCCCGGCCCTGGTCATCGCGGGGACGGGCTGGCAGGATCGCCGCCATGCTCCAGTCGCTCTCCCGTATCGGCCGCCGGCGCGCCCTCCGGGCGGGTGCCGTCCTCGCCGTCGTGCTCGGGCTGTTGCTGGGGTGGCTGCTGCCGCTCGGGAAGCCGACGCCGAGCGGGACGCTGACGTTCAGCACCGGGGTGCGCAGCGGGGTCTACCAGCGCTACGGCGAGCGGCTGATAGGCGACCTCGCCAGGGATCTGCCGCAGGTGTCGATCCGGCTGCAGACCAGTGAGGGTTCCCAGCAGAACATCGCGCGGGTGGCGACCGGGAAGGCCGACTTCACCATCGCCACCGCCGACGCCCTCGCCACCTATCTGCGCGACCGCGGTCCGGGCGCCGACCGGCTGCGGGGCTGCGTGCGGCTGTACGACGACTACATCCAGCTGGTGGTGCCCCGGGACTCGCCGGTGCGCCAGGTCTCCGACCTGCGCGGCCTGCGCATCGGGGTGGGGCAGCCGGGATCGGGGGTGCGGCTGGTGGCCGATCGCGTGATGGCGGCCGCCGGGCTGGACCCGAACGACGACGTCACACCGGTGCCCGACGGCATCGACACCATGCCGAGGCATCTGGAGACCGGCCGGCTCGACGCCTTCTTCTGGTCGGGCGGACTGCCCACCTCCGCCGTGCAGGAACTGTCGGACCGGTTCGCGGTCCGGCTGGTGCCGCTGGAGGCGTCGCTGGTCAAGGAGCTTCAGGCAGTGGGCGGGGCCGCCCGCCACTACCGGTCGGCCCTGATGCCGGCCGACGCCTACCGCAGCGCGCAGCAGGGCCAGGCGGTGCCGACATTGGCGATCGCCAATGTCCTGGTGACCACCGACCGCACGGATCCGTCGATGACCGCAGCGTTCACCCGGACCGTGATCGACAGCCGGGACCGGATCGGGCGCGAGGTGCACGCGGCCCAACTGGTGGACCTGCGGACGGCGATCTACACCGATCCGTTGCCGTTGCACGAGGGGGCCAAGCGGTACTACCGCTCGGTCAAGCCGTGATCGGTGGTCCGTGGTCCATGGCTCGTGCCCCTCGGTCCGTGCCGCGCACCGGCCCGTGCACGGGTCCCGCCCGGTCGGGCCGTGACCGCGCACACGGTACGGCCGCTCAGCCCTGCGGGTCGTTGCGCGGCACCGTCACCGTCACGCGCAGCCCGTGCGGTTCGTTGGCCGCGTAGTCGAGGGAGCCGCCGCCCGCGGCCAGGAGGGCCTTGGAGATGGAGAGTCCGAGACCCGATCCCTTCACGTTCTGGTGCTGCGTGCTGCGCCAGAACCGGTCCCCGACGCGTTCCAGCTCCTGCGGGGTGAGGCCGGGGCCGTGGTCGGCGACGACCACCGTGACGTCGTCGCGTCCGGAACCGATCGTGACCAGGACCTCCTCCCCGGCGGGGGTGAACTTGAGCGCGTTGTCGATGACGGCGTCGAGGGCGCTCGACAACGCGATGGGGTCCGTCCAGGCCGTCACCGCGGCCGGTCCGCCCGACCGGAGCCGTACCCCCTTGTCGTCGGCGACCGGACGCCAGGAGGCGACGCGTTCCTCGGTGAGCGCGCCGATGTCCGTGAGCCGCAGGTCGGCCGCGGCGTGCTCGGCGAGCGCCAGGTCGAGCAGGTCGTCCAGGACCTGAGCGAGGCGCTTGCCCTCCGTGCGCACGGAGGCGATCTCCTCGTTGCCCTCGGGAAGTTCGAGCGCGAGGAGCTCGATCCGCAGCAGCAACGCGGAGAGTGGGTTGCGCAGTTGGTGCGAGGCGTCGGCGACGAAGGCGCTCTGCTGCTCCAGCACGTTCTCGACGTTGTCGGCCATCTCGTTGAACGAGCGGGCCAGACGCCTGAGTTCGGGCGGGCCGCCGGAGGCCGCGACCCTCGATCTCATCCGGCCGCTGGCAATGTCGTGCGTGGCCGCGTCCAGGGTCCGTACCGGCAGCAGCACCCAGCCGGTGAGTCTGATCGCGGCGCCGACCGCCACCAGCATGGCGATCGCCTCGCCCGCGGCGATCAGCAGCCAGCCGCGCAGCGTGCGCGCGCGCATCTCGGACGTGGGCGAGTCGATGACCACGACGGCGACGACGTCGCCGTCCCGTACGACGGGCGAGGCGATGACGATCCTGCTCCGCTGCCAGGGCCAGACCTGCTGCGGATCGTGGCTGCGACGCCCGAGGAGCGCCTCCTTGAACGCCTCCCGCCCCTCCCCCTCCAGGGGCAGCTGCCAGTCCGCCGGGGCCTTGGCCATGGCGCTGTCGTCGCGATAGAGGACACCGGCGTGGATGCCGTACACCGAGTCGTAGGTGTCGAGTTCGCCCCTCAGGATGTCGCGCCGCTCCTCGTAGCCGGGAGTGCGTTCGGCGACGAACTGGGCGAGCGCGGCGAACCGCGCGGCGTCGTCGATGCGGTCGATGACGACGCGCTGCTGCTCGGCGTTGGCCACGCTCACGGCCAGCGGGAAGCCGAGGGCGAGCAGCACGCTCGCCATGAGCACGATGAGGAGGGGAAGCAGCCGGGTGCGCACCTGGGACGTATGCCTCTGTTCGTCTCCGCCGCCGCTACGCGGCCGGGCCGACGAGGCGGTAGCCCACCCCGCGCACCGTCTCGATCAGTGCGGGCAGCCGCAGCTTGGAACGCAGGGACGCGACGTGCACTTCGAGCGTACGGCCCGTGCCCTCCCAACTCGTGCGCCACACCTCGCTGATGATCTGCTCCCTGCGGAAGACCACGCCCGGCCGCTGGGCCAGCAGCGCGAGCAGATCGAACTCCTTGCGGGTGAGCTGGATCTCCGAACCGTCCACACTGACCCGGCGGGTCGGCAGCTCGATCCGGACGTCCCCCAGGCGCAGCGCGGCGACCGGTGTGGACACGGTGTCCTCACCGGCCGACGTGCGCCGGCTGACGGCGTGGATGCGGGCGAGGAGTTCGCCGGTGTCGTACGGCTTGACCACGTAGTCGTCGGCCCCGAGGTTGAGGCCGTGGATCCGCGAACGGACATCGGCGCGGGCGGTCACCATGATGACCGGTGTGGACGTGCGCTTGCGGATCTTCCCGCACACCTCGTAGCCGTCCTGGTCGGGCAGGCCGAGGTCGAGGAGCACGACACCGAAGGGTTCCGTGTCCGCGGGCAGCAGCGCCTGGAGCGCGTCCTCGCCGGTGCGTGCGTGCACGACCTGGAAGCCGTGCCGGGCGAGGATCGCGGAGAGCGCGGCCGCGACGTGGTTGTCGTCCTCGACGAGCAGCAGTCTCATGCGCCCTCCTTCCATGGTGCGGTGCCGGGTGCCGCGGGGCGTCCGCGGCCACGGGGGTCCGCGCGGCGCGCGTGCGAAGCCCGTGCCGCTCCCGGTGTCGTGTTTCGTACGCCTCTGGTGACTTCCCCGTACGGAGGTGTTTCACGTGATGGCGTACCAGGGCATCCACTCCGATGAGCGGTACGCCAGTCAAGAGCCCGCCCGTCACATCGGGCCATCTGTTATCCACCCGGTACGCCCGGGGTGTCCCGCCCGCATCCCTGGTCACAGGTCGTGTCCGGGCGCCACCGGATCGTTATCCTCAATTCTCGCTCAGATGTGATGACGCTGGTCGCACCGCAACCCTAGGGTCCTTCCCAACCGAGGAGGACGGAGCAAGAAGCCGATGAGCGGAGTTTCAGTGACCAAGGGCGCCGAGGACGCCGCACCTGCGGCGAACGACCTTGTCGTACTGAGCAACGTCAACAAGCACTTCGGCGCGCTGCATGTGCTCCAGGACATCGACCTGACCATCGCCCGCGGCGAGGTCGTGGTCGTCATCGGGCCCTCCGGGTCCGGAAAGTCCACGCTGTGCCGCACGATCAACCGCTTGGAGACGATCGACTCGGGCGACATCTCGATCGACGGCAAGCCGCTGCCGCAGGAGGGCCGGGAGCTGGCACGGCTGCGTGCCGATGTCGGGATGGTTTTCCAGTCGTTCAATCTCTTCGCGCACAAGACTGTGCTCGAAAACGTGATGCTGGGTCAGATCAAGGTCCGCAGGACGGACAAGAAGGCCGCCGAGGACAAGGCCCGTTCACTGCTGGAGCGGGTGGGAGTCGCGACACAGGCCGACAAGTACCCGGCCCAGCTCTCCGGCGGCCAGCAGCAACGCGTGGCCATCGCCCGGGCGTTGGCGATGGATCCCAAGGTGATCCTTTTCGACGAGCCGACCTCCGCGCTCGACCCGGAGATGATCAACGAGGTGCTGGACGTCATGCAGCAGCTCGCCCGGGAGGGCATGACGATGGTCGTGGTCACGCACGAGATGGGCTTCGCGCGTTCGGCCGCGAACCGGGTCGTCTTCATGGCGGACGGCAAGATCGTCGAAGAGGCCGCGCCCGACCAGTTCTTCAGCAACCCGCGCAGCGACCGGGCCAAGGACTTCCTCTCGAAGATCCTTCACCACTGATCGGAACCGGTCGGCCCGAGCCGATCGCTTCCTCACCGCCGGTCCGTGAACCGGCCGGTCACCCGCATCGCGTCAACTTTAGGGAATGTCATCATGCAGCTTCGTAAGGTCACCGCCGCCTCGGCCGCCGTGCTCGCTCTCGCCCTGACCGCCACCGCCTGTGGTTCCGACAAGAAGGGCGGCGGTTCGGACGGTTCGGGCAGCGGCAAGATCACCATCGGCATCAAGATCGACCAGCCCGGTCTGGGGCTGAAGACGCCGGACGGCAAGTACACCGGCTTCGACGTCGATGTCGCCACGTACGTCGCCAAGGAACTCGGCTACGACGCCAAGGACATCGTCTTCAAGGAGACCAAGAGCGCCGACCGCGAGACGGCGATCGAGCGCGGCGACGTGAAGTTCATCGCCGCCACCTACTCGATCAACGACGAGCGGCTGCAGAAGGTCGACTTCGCGGGCCCGTACCTGCTGGCGCACCAGGACATCCTGGTCCGCGCCGACGACGACTCCATCAAGTCGCCGAAGGACCTGAACAGCAAGAACCTGTGCTCGGTCGCCGGTTCCACCTCGGCGCAGAACGTCAAGGACAAGCTGGCCCCGAAGGCGGAGCTCCAGACCTACGGCGGCTACTCGGAGTGCCTGACCGGCCTGGAGAACAAGGTCATCGACGCCCTGACCACCGACGACTCCATCCTGGCGGGCTACGCCTCGCAGAAGGAGTTCCAGGGCAAGTTCAAGCTGGCCGGCTTCAAGATGACCAACGAGAACTACGGCATCGGCCTGAAGAAGGGCGACGCCGACCTCAAGAAGAAGATCAACGACGCGCTCACCAAGATGGTCTCGGACGGTTCCTGGGACAAGGCCGTGAAGGACAACTTCGGCCCGGCGAACTACAAGAACGAGCTCGCCCCGAAGATCGGCAACGTCGTCAAGTGAAGCAGGGCTGACCGGGCGCGCCGTCCGTGAACGACGGCGCGCCGTGCCCTCCCTCCGACACGCGGAAGCGCGGGAGATCGTGTTCGACTTTCTTGAAGGTTACGACCTGCTGGGGGCCTTCTGGGTGACGGTGCAGCTCACCGTCTACTCCGCCCTCGGCTCCCTCATATGGGGAACGCTACTGGCCGGCATGAGGGTCAGCCCGGTCCCCCTGATGCGCGGCTTCGCCACCGCGTACGTCAATGTGGTCCGGAACATTCCGCTGACCGTGATCATCCTGTTCTCGTCCCTGGGTCTGTACTCGACGCTGGGCGTCAAGCTCGGTGCCGAGGGCACCGAGGACGTCAACTTCCGTCTGGCCGTGCTCGCCCTGGTCGCCTACACCGCCGCCTTCGTGTGCGAGGCGCTGCGCTCCGGCATCAACACGGTGCCGGTCGGCCAGGCGGAGGCGGCCCGTGCGCTCGGGCTGAGCTTCACGCAGGTGCTGCGGCTGATCATCCTCCCCCAGGCGTTCCGTGCGGTGGTCAACCCGCTGTCCAACGTGCTGATCGCTCTGA
The DNA here is from genome assembly GCF_042889785.1 of Streptomyces sp. NPDC002476. Taxonomy (NCBI): domain Bacteria; kingdom Bacillati; phylum Actinomycetota; class Actinomycetes; order Kitasatosporales; family Streptomycetaceae; genus Streptomyces; species Streptomyces sp. NPDC002476. The sequence goes on from NZ_JBIARH010000025.1 coordinate 74,334, forward strand.
CGAAGAACACCACGGTCGCCTCCGCGATCGGGGTCGTCGAAGCCTCGTACCTGATGAAGGACATGATCGAGGCCGAGGCCCAGCTGATCCTGATCTCACTGGTCTTCGCGTTCGGCTTCGTCGTTCTGACCCTCCCGACCGGCCTGATCCTCGGCTGGGTGAGCAAGAAGGTGGCGGTGAAGCGATGAGTTCCTCGGTCCTCTACGACGCCCAGGGGCCGCGCGCCAAGCAGCGGAACGTCCTGTACACGGTGCTGTTCGTCCTGGGCGCCGCAGCCGTGGCGTGGTGGGTGTACGACGGCCTGGCCGAGAAGCGCCAGCTCGACTGGATCAAGTGGAAGCCCTTCTTCACCAGCTCCCAGCCGTGGGAGACGTTCATCTGGCCCGGTCTCCAGAACACGCTCAAGGCGGCGTTCTTCGCCCTGATCATCGCGCTGCCGCTGGGTGCCCTGTTCGGTATCGGCAGACTGTCGGACCACCGCTGGGTGCGGATGCCGGCCGGATTCGTCGTGGAGCTCTTCCGCGCCGTCCCCGTACTGATCCTGATGATCGTCGCGAACGCGGTGTACGCGGAGTACACCACCATCGACACCGATGTGCGTCCGCTGTACGCCGTGGTGACCGGTCTGGTGCTGTACAACTTCTCGGTGCTCGCCGAGATCGTGCGGGCCGGCATCGAGTCCCTGCCGAAGGGCCAGGCGGAGGCGGCCAAGGCGCTCGGCATGCGCAAGAGCCAGGTCATGGTGTTCGTGCTGCTTCCGCAGGCGGTGACGGCCATGCTCCCGGCGATCGTCAGCCAGCTCGTCGTCATCGTGAAGGACACCGCGCTCGGTGGCGCCATGATGACCTTCCCCGAACTGCTGGCGTCGGTCCGCCCGATGAGCGCCAACTACGGCGCCAACACCATCGCGTGCTTCACCGTCGTGGCCGTGATCTTCGTCGCGCTGAACTTCGCGCTCACCTCGTTCGCGAGCTGGCTGGAGCGGTGGCTGCGGCGCAACAAGAAGAGCAAGGGAACCGCACCGGGGGGCGCACCGAAGGCCGTCGGTGAGCCGGCGCTCGTCGTCGACGACGGGCGCGCCGTCTGACGGTTCGTCGCATCGTGTGCCTGAGGGGCGGTGGCTGATCAGCCACCGCCCCTCGCCGTCGTCCGGCGTCGCTTGACGCGGGCACCGGCAGTAGGTTGCATACGTTCTGTGATCGCGCCCCCTTCCCCCGCCGCCACCACACCTCCTCCGCCTCCCGGCCCGCTTCCGAGCCGTTCGTCCCTCTCGTCCGCGTCGACGGGAGCCGCGTCGGCCGCAGGATCGGCGTCGACATCGTCCGTACGGATTCGAGGAGCCGCCCCGTGGACCCGGTGATCGTCGTCGGCGCGGGGCCCGTCGGCCTGGCGCTGTCGCTCGCCCTCGCGGCCCAGAGTGTGCCCTCCGTCCTCCTCGACGAGGACCCCGGCCGGGACGAGACGCGCCCGGCCCGGACCGTGGTCCTGCGCGAGGACACCGCTGACCTGGTCGAACGGCTGGGCTGCACGGCGCTCCGGCGCGAGGGCGCGCGGTGGTCCGGGTGGCGGTCCGTGCGGCGCAGGCAACTGGTGCGTGAACTGCCCCTCGACGCGGGCGAAGGCCGGGACCGGGGCGAGGACCTCGCCGACGGCGATCCGCCGCTCCCTTCTCCCGTCCACCTGCCGCAGCACACCCTGTCGCGCGGACTGCGGGACGCGGTCGCCGCGCAGGAACTCGTACGGGTGGTGCCGTACAGCCGGGTCGACCGGCTGGAACAGGACGCCACCGGCGTCACGGTGCACACCAGGGAGCCGAACGCCACGTGGTGGCGCGGGAGTTACGTGGTGGGCTGCGACGGCGCCCGGTCCACCGTGCGCAAGCTCCTCGACATCCGCTTCCCCGGGCGCACGGCGGTGGAGCGTCATGCCGTCGCAGCCCTGCGCACCGAACTCCCCTGGCCGGGGCATGCCGTACTGCACCGGCTGCCGCCGTGGCGTACCGGCGGCGCCGAGGTGACCGCGCGTCCGCTCCCGGACGGCGTCTGGCGGCTGGACTGGCTGCTGCCGCCGCGCGGCGAACTGGTCACCCCGGACGCCCTGATCACCCGGATCAGGGACACCCTGGAGAGCTGGTGCGGCGAGACACCGCCGTACGAACTGCTGGACACCGGCGTGTACACACTGCACCACCGGCTCGCCCTGCGCTGGCGGGCCGACCGGGCCTTCCTGGCCGGGGACGCCGCCCATCTGCTGGGCGCGCTGGGCACCCAGGGGCTCGACGAGGGGGTGCGGGACGCCGAGAACCTCGCCTGGAAGCTGGCGCACGCCTGGCACCAGGGCGCCTCGGACGTACTGCTCGACAGCTATCAGGCGGAGCGGCGGGCTGCGGTGGCCGCGCGGCTGCGGGCCGCTGACCAGTCGCTGCCGGTCCTGCGCGGCGGCGGGGGGCTGCGGACCCTGGTCCCGGGGAGCGCACGGGGGCACGACTCCTTGCTCATGGACGGGCATCTGGGCCGGGGCCCCCTCGGCGCGCCCCCTTCGTACTCGCATTCGCCCCTTGCGCCCGCGCATACCGAGGCGCACACCTCCGTGGGTACGCCCCCCGGTGCGCCGGTCATCGATGTGCGGGTGACTGCGCCCGACGGCACGACCGTACGGCTGCGTGAGCGGCTGGGGCTGGGGAATCTGCTGGTGCTCCTGGTGGCGCCCGGCACCGGGGTGTGGGACCGGCGGCACTGGATGACCGCGGGGGTCATGCCCCGACTCGCCACGGCGGTCGACGGGCTGCCGGTGCGGAGCGAGCTTCTGGTGACGGAGAGCTATCCGGGAGCGTCGGCGCACACCGTCCTGCTGATCAGGCCCGACGGTCATCTCGTGGCGTCGTTCGACGGGGTGCGGCCCCGGGAGCTCCACGCGGCGGCGGACACGGTACGCGGCGGGGCGGTGCACACCGCCGAGCGTTCCGACCGGCCGGTGGACGTCAATTGACCGCTGCCGGTCCGCGTGGTGTACTCCGGAACGTGACCGACACCGATGTGCGCCTGTGGCGGAGGGTCCATATGGACCTCGTCCGCTATGCGGGCTGCGTGTGTCGCCCGTCCTGCTGACTCGCCCCTCTCCTGCCGCGCCGTGCGCTCTTCACGTACGGCGCGCGCCCGCGCGAACCTTCAGGACGGCTCTCCTTGTCTGCTCCTTCCTCAGCCTCCGCACCCCTGCCCGCCTCCACCGGTACCGAGTCCGTTTCCGGCTCGTCGGCCCGTACGGGTTCCGGTACGACGGCCACCGGTAGGGGGTCCGTCACCGGGCCGACGGCCGGTTCCGGCACCGGTCCGTCGGCCGCCGAACTGCTCGACTTCGTCCGCCGGGTGGCCGCCGACCCCCGCATCGTCGCCTCGCTCCCCCTCGATCCCGAAGGGCGCACCTGGCTCCCCCTCGGCGGCCCCGGCGGCAGTGAGGCGTGGCTGATCGGCTGGCCACCGGGCAGCGGCACCGGCTGGCACGACCACGCCGACTCGATCGGCGCCTTCACCACCGCGACCGGCGCCCTCAAGGAGTGCTCGCTCGCCGCCCGGCTGCCCACCGACGGCTGGAAGACCCTGGAGCTCACCGAGGGCATCGACCGTTCCCGTGTGCTGACCGCCGGTCAGGGCAGGGCCTTGGGCCGTCACCACGTCCACGAGGTGCTGAACGAGTCCACCACGGAGCACGCCGTCTCCGTCCACGCGTACTTCCCACCGCTGCCCCGGATCCGGCGCTACAGCCGGACCGGTTCCGTGCTCCGCCTCGAACAGGTGGAACGGCCGGAGGACTGGCAGTGAGCGACAGTCGCGCGGCCGGTTCCGAACCGATCGGCCGAGCGAGCGGATCGGAACCGATTGGCCGCGAGGGCGGATCGGGCCCCGTCGGCATCGATGAACTGCTGGAACGTGTCCGGTCAGGGTTCGTCAGGGTCGGTCCGCGGGAGGCCGCCGCCGCGGCCGAGGACGGGGCGCTGCTCGTCGACATCCGCTATGCACAACTGCGGGAGCGGGACGGACTGATCCCCGGAGCTCTGGTCGTCGAACGCAATGAACTGGAGTGGCGGCTGGACCCGTGGGGAAGCCACCGGCTGCCGGAGGCAGTGGGCCACGACCTGCGGATCGTGGTGGTCTGCGACGAGGGCTACGCGTCGAGTCTCGCCGTCGCGTCCCTGCGGCAGCTCGGGCTGCACCGGGCGACGGACCTGGTCGGCGGCTTCCGGGCTTGGCGCGCGGCGGGGCTTCCCGTGGACGGGTGAGGGGCGCGGGCGGCGCGGTACACGGGCGGGCGGAGTCGCGGCCACCATCGGCGCCGTGCACGTGCGCCGCGTGGATCCGGAACCATCCGAAGCGTCCGGGCCCACGCTCCACGGGCGGCAGCTCCGTATCCCTCGTCCGTCCCCTCGAATCCGTCGTGACACACCCGAACGCCGCACTCCGGTGGAGCGATCTCCATTCACGGCGGACATTCGGCACAACGCCGAAGACGACGTGACGGAGGCACCGCGCCCATGCCGACCCCCATCTCCACCACCCCCGCTCCCGCCCCGACCCCCGATCTGCTCGATGCCCAGGCCGTGCACCTGTACGACACCGAGGCATGGCGGCAGATCGTCTCCGGCTGGGCTCGCACCGCCCCCGAGCCCGTGCCCCTGCCCTCCCCCGGGGCCTCGAAGCAGGCGCCAGGACCTGGACCGACGGACTGGCGCGCCCTGCTGTCCGTACCGGTCGACCGACTCATCGCCGAATCCGTCCGGGCCCTGCCCGCCGCCGCGCCGCGCGAGCGGCCCCTTCCCGGGCGGCTGGGCGCGATCGTGCCCGACCGGCTGCACTCCTGGCGCCGCATCGGACAGCCCGATGTGCGACCCTCCACTCATCTCGCCCACGCGCGAAGGATCCTGACCGAGTGGGGCTGGCAGAACACGCCCTACAAACTCCGCAACGCCCGGGGGGCGCGGTGCGTCTGCGGCGCCCTCCTCGCCGCGCACCGCCTGGGCTACGGCTCCCTGGACACCGTGGACCGGGCGGGCGCCTGGCTCGTCACCGAGCTCCGCTCCCGGGGCTGGACCGGCCTGATCGGTCCGTGGAACCGCCACCCCGGCCGTACCGCCGAGGAGGCACTCGCCCTGGTCGACGCCGCCATCGCCCGCGCCGCCCGCGCCGGTCAGTGAAGGCGCCCGGTCCACGACGACGGCCGGGACACGGAGCCGTGTCCCGGCACAGCCGCTGCGTCACGCCCCGGTGGCGCCCAGGGTGAGCAGGGCGTCGACCACGTCGCGCAGCGGGTCTCCGAGGTCCTTCTCGGTGGCCGACGCGAGCGGCTCCAGGCTGCGGGAGGCACGCAGCACCGTGATGCCGAAGGCCACGGACAGCACCAGTTGCGCGCGCAGGAGCAGTTGGTCGCCGCCGGGGGCGTCGGGCCGCCATCCGGCCGCCGAGGCGAGCCGCTCGCTGAACGTTCGCAGCAGGCCGGTGCGCATCCGCTCGGTGCGCTCGTCGCCGGAGGAACGCAGCAGCAGGAGGAGCGCGTCCCCGGGAGCTTCCGAGGCGAGCGCACCCGCGGTGTGGCCGCTGATGATCTGCGGAATCTGTTCCAGGTCGGCGACCGCGCCCGCCTCGCGGGAGAGTTCGCCGATGACCGCCTTCAGGCAGGCTTCGAAGAGACCTTCCTTGGACCGGAAGTAGCGGTTGATGAGTGCGACGTTGACACCGGCGTCGTCGGCGATGTCGCGGACGGTGGTGGCCGCGTATCCGTCGTGCGCGAAGCGGCGACGGGCCGATTCGAGCAGGAGCGCGCGGGTCCTGGTGCCGGTGCCCCGCCGGGCTGTCTGCGGCGCACTGGCCGACGACGCGGTACCGGCGGACGGCGCGGGACCGCTCGTCGACGTCTCGGGCGAGGGGGCGTCCGGGGAACTGCTGGTTCTCATTGCTGTCCTCTCTCCACCCGAACGGTACGTCCACCGCGATGTAAACAAATGTTGACCACATGCCCGGGCCTGCCCTAGCGTCTATGTAAGCAGATGTTTACTTATGGCCCAGGGCGAGCGAATCGAGTCCGCCGGCCCCTCACTTCCTGGAGTCCCGAATGGACGCCCCCCAGCCCACGGCCCGCACCGGTGGTGTGGTCGCCACGCTGGCCCTCGCCGGCATCACCGCCGCGATCATGCAGACCCTGGTCACACCGCTCATCGCGGAGCTGCCCGAGATCCTGCACACCACGTCGTCGAACGCGGTATGGGTGATCACCGTCACCCTGCTGGCGGGAGCGATCTGCGTACCGATCTCCGGACGGCTCGGCGACCTGATCGGCAAGCGCCGCATGCTCCTCGCATGCTCCGTACCGCTGGCGGCCGGCTCACTGGTGTGCGCCCTCGCCACCTCCGTCGTGCCGATGATCATCGGACGCGGGCTACAGGGGATGGGCATGGGCATGGTGCCGCTCGGCATCGCCCTGCTGCGCGACGTGGTCCCCGCGGAGAAGCTCAGCTCCTCCATCGCGCTGGTGAGCGCCTCCATGGGGATCGGCGGCGGGCTCGGCCTGCCGATCGCGGCGGCGGTGGCCCAGTACGCCGACTGGCGGGTGCTGTTCTGGGGCTCCACCGTCCTGGCCGTACTGATCGGCGCGGCGATCTGGTTCCTCATCCCCGAGGTCCCCGCCGGGGCCAGGGGTCAGCGCTTCGACGTCCCCGGGGCGGTCGGGCTCGCCGCCGGACTGGTCTGCCTGCTGCTCGCCGTGTCGAAGGGTGCCGACTGGGGCTGGACCTCCGCGACCACCCTCGGGCTGTTCGCCGCGGCTGTCGTGATCCTGCCCGCCTGGGGCGCCTGGGAGCTGCGCACCAGGGATCCGCTGGTCGACCTGCGCACCACGGCCCGCCCGCGTGTGCTGCTCACCAACGTCGCCTCCGTCTTCGTCGGCTTCGGCATGTACGCGAGCATGCTGGTCGTACCGCAGCTGCTCCAGTTCCCGGAGGCCACCGGTTACGGGCTGGGTCAGTCGATGCTCGCCGCCGGTCTGTGGATGGCACCCGGAGGCATCATGATGATGATCGTCTCGCCGTTCGGCGGGAAGCTCACCGACGCCCGCGGCCCGAAATTCACCCTGATCTGCGGCGTTCTGGTACTGGCCGTCGGGTACGGCCTGTCGCTCGTGCTCATGGGCTCCGCATGGGGCCTCATGCTCGCCCTTGTGGTCATCAACAGCGGCGTGGGGCTCGCGTACGGCTCGATGCCCGCGCTGATCATGAGCTCGGTCCCGCTCGCCGAGACCGCCGCCGCCAACGGCTTCAACGCCCTCATGCGTTCACTGGGCACCTCGGTCGGCGCCGCCGTGATGGGCGTGGTCCTCTCTCAGATGACCAGCACCATGGGCGGCCACACCTTCACCTCCGAGAGCGGCTTCCGTTCCGGCCTGGTCATCGGCTGCGGCATCGCGCTCGTCGCCGCGCTCATCGCCGGTGTCGTCCCGGCCGCCCGCGCCGTCCCTCGCACCGGAGGCGAAGCCTCCCCCGCCACACTCGAGCACGCCGTCCCCGGGCAAGCCGCGACCGGGCACGCCACAGCCACACGGACCGCGCAGCTCCCACAGAATGCGCAGAGCGCCCAGGTCACGCGGGCCGAGGTCTGACGGGTGGTCTTCCGCCTGTTCGGCAACCGCCGCGCCGTGGTGCCGACCCGCCGATTCGCCGCAGTGGCCACCAGCCTCTTCCGGTGCCCCGCTGTCGGCACCCTGCGCGCCTCAACCGCCGGCCACCGTCACATGCGAATCTCTCGGAACCGCCGCATCGCCCACCACCGTCCGGCGCCGATCAGAACGGCTCGTCCAGCCCCTCCGTGTCCTCCCCCTCCTCCTCCAGCGCCTGACGCACCACGCGCAGCGCCATGCCTTCCCCGTACCCCTTGCGAGCGAGCATGCCCGCGAGGCGACGCAGCCGTCTGTCACGGTCCAGCCCGCGAGTGGAACGCAGTTTGCGCGCCACCAGTTCACGGGCCGTCGCCTCCTCCTGTTCCGCGTCGAGCTGCCCGACCGCCTCGTCGATCACGGCCGAGTCCACCCCCTTGGTGCGCAGCTCACGGACGAGCGCCCGGCGGGCGAGCCCCCGGCCGTGGTGCCGGGACTCCACCCAGGCATCCGCGAAGGCGGCGTCGTCGATCAGTCCCACGTCCTCGAAGCGGGACAGCACCTGCTCGGCCGCCTCGTCCGGGATCTCCCGCTTGCGCAGGGCATCCGCGAGCTGCTTCCGGGTGCGCGGGGTCCCGGTGAGCAACCGCAGGCATATGTTGCGGGCCTGCTCGACCGGATCTCGCGGCTCCCCCTTCTCGGCCCTCGACGAGGAGGGGGAACCGCCGCTTCTGGAACGGGAGCGGGCATGCCGCCCCGCCCCCTCGCCGGAACCCGAGGCCGAACCGCGACCCGGGCCCGGACCATGGCCGCCCCCGGCCTCCGGCCCGTACGCGCCCTCGTACCCGTACGCGCTTTCGTACCCGCGCTCGCCCTCGCACCCGGACTCGGCGAGATGCCCGACGGCGAACCCTGAACCGGGGCCGGCGCCCGGGTCCGTGGCGCCCACCGGCCACTCCGTACGACGCGTCATGGGTCAGCTCTTGGCTGCCGCGGCTTTGGCAGGCTTGGTCTTGCCGGCCGGAGCGGGCACCGGCTTCGCGCTCTCGGCCGGAGCCGCGGCGCCGCCTCCCGAGCCGGTCTCGGCGGCGTTGTCCTCCGCCCTGACGCCGACACCCAGCTTCTCGAGGATCTTCTTCTCGATCTCATTGGCGAGGTCGGGGTTGTCCTTGAGGAAGTTACGGGCGTTCTCCTTGCCCTGGCCGAGCTGGTCGCCCTCGTAGGTGTACCAGGCACCGGCCTTGCGAACGAAGCCGTGTTCCACACCCATGTCGATCAGACCGCCCTCGCGGCTGATGCCCTGCCCGTAGAGGATGTCGAACTCGGCCTGCTTGAAGGGCGGCGAGACCTTGTTCTTCACGACCTTGACGCGGGTGCGGTTGCCGACGGCCTCGGTGCCGTCCTTCAGCGTCTCGATCCTGCGGATGTCGAGGCGCACCGAGGCGTAGAACTTCAGCGCACGGCCACCGGTCGTGGTCTCGGGAGAGCCGAACATCACACCGATCTTCTCGCGCAGCTGGTTGATGAAGATCGCCGTGGTCTTGGACTGATTGAGCGCGCTGGTGATCTTGCGGAGCGCCTGGCTCATCAGGCGGGCCTGAAGACCCACGTGCGAGTCGCCCATCTCGCCCTCGATCTCGGCGCGCGGCACGAGCGCGGCGACGGAGTCGATGACGATCAGGTCGAGGGCGCCGGAGCGGACCAGCATGTCCACAATCTCGAGGGCCTGCTCGCCGTTGTCCGGCTGGGACAGGATGAGGTTGTCGATGTCGACGCCGAGCTTCTTCGCGTACTCGGGGTCGAGGGCGTGCTCCGCGTCGATGAAGGCCACCGAGCCGCCCTGCTTCTGCGCGTTCGCCACGGCGTGCAGGGTCAGCGTCGTCTTGCCGGAGGACTCCGGCCCGTACACCTCCACCACACGGCCGCGCGGCAGACCACCGACGCCAAGGGCCACGTCGAGAGCGGTGGACCCGGTGGGGATCACCTCGACGGGCTCGTTCGGCCGCTCGCCGAGGCGCATGACGGCGCCCTTGCCGAATTGCCGTTCAATCTGTGCGAGCGCGGCGTCCAGCGCCTTCTCGCGGTCGGTTCCTGCCATGGGTTCCACCCGATTTGCTTGTGTCGATCGCTTCACGTCAAAGACGCTAACCCCTGCCACTGACAATGGGCCTCGACGTCCTCCCGGCCTGTGGATAACTCCACGGTCGGGCCCGGGAAAACCCGGCCGGAATCCCATAAGAATGGATGTTCGATTTCAGTGTCAAGCGCACCGCGCCGGACCGGGCCACCTCCTGTGACCGTCCTTTGTCATCGCGCCCCGCCCCCTGCCGTCAGGGCCGATCGGCGCGGAACTTCCGCGGTCGGACCGCGGACCACCGGGCACCCCTACCGCCCGGGCAGGCCGGACAGGCAATCCGCTGACGGCACTGCCGGTGCCGTCGTAGCTGTCCGGGCACAGCTCCGCACACGTTCGGCGCATGGCTGACGAGTGCTTCGGGCTTCCACGGCTCGCCGCGATCCAGGATCCGCTCGACGCCGCCCTCGGACTCGGCCTTGCGCTTCCGTGAGCGGGAAGAGGCCGAGAGGGACCTGGTCGCGCACGGCTACGCGGTTGCGGACGTTCGCGACGCGCCCGACCGGCCAGGACGCGAGTTCGTCCCCCTGGCACGACGACCGCGGCCTCCGGTGATCCAGGTGCCGGTCCCCGGCTCCGGCCCGGAGGCCCCCGCGGGAAGGCGCGGTCGGTCCGCGCAGCCGGGAGGGTGTCCGGCCGGGACCGCCGGGCACCCGCGGGGCCGCACCGTCACGCACCCCAGGGGGCACTCCCGGGCCTCCCGACACCCCCTTCCCGGTCAGGCGCTCTCCGGACTCTCCACCTCCCCGGCACCGGCCCGGCCGTCGTGGCCCGCGTCGTTCCCGTCCGTCCGCCAGAGGCGGCGCAGCCGGGTGAGCGGCGCCTCACCACGTCGCCGACGGGAGCCGTGCACCCGGGGGTCGTCCGTCACGTCGTACCGCTTCACATAGGCGCCGAGGAACGCCTGGAGGGTGGCGACGGCCGGGATCGCGATCAACGCGCCCACCGCGCCCATCAGCGCCGTGCCCGCGATGACCGATCCGAACGCGACGGCCGGATGGATGTCGACGGTCTTGGAGGTGAGCTTGGGCTGCAGGCCGTAGTTCTCGAACTGCTGGTAGACCACGACGAAGCCGAGCATCCACACCGCGTACCAGGGGTCCACGGTGAACGCGATCAGCATCGGCAGGGCTCCCGCCAGATACGTGCCGATCGTGGGTATGAACTGGGAGACCAGGCCGACCCAGATGGCGAGCGCCGGCGCGTAGGGAACGCCGAGGATCACCAGCACGATGTAGTGCGCGACTCCGGAGACGAGTGCCATCAGGCCGCGCGAGTAGAGGTAGCCGCCCGTCTTGTCGACCGCGATCTCCCAGGCCCGCAGGACCTCCGCCTGCCTGGCGGGCGGCATGACCGAGCACAGGGCGCGCCGCAGCCTGGGGCCGTCGGCGGCGAAGTAGAACGAGAACAGGAAGACCGTCAGGAGACGGAAGAGCCCGCCGAGCACGGTGGTGGAGACGTCGAGCACCCCGCTCGCGCTGTTCTGGACGTACTTCTGCAACCAGTCGGAGTGCAGCACGCTGTCCTGGACCTCGACCCGGGACAGCTCGGTGTGGAAGTTCTGGTTGACCCAGTTGATCACCGAGTCCAGGTACTTCGGGAACTCCTCGACCATGTCGACGATCTGGCCTGCGAGCATCGAGCCGAGCAGCGCGACGAAGCCGGTGGAGGCTATCAGCACGGCGAGGAAGACCAGGAAGGTGGCGACACCACGGCGCATTCCACGTGCGGACATGCGGCTCACCGCGGGCTCGATGGCGAGCGCCAGGAAGAACGAGATCAGTACGTTGATCAGCAGCCCGACGAGTTGGTCGAACGCCCAGCTGCCGAGCCGGAAGCAGGCGTAGAGCGCCAGGGCGAGCACCATGGCGCGCGGCAGCCACACGGGCATACGGGTCGCCGGCCGGTGGTCGGCCGCCGCCACCGGCGGGTCCGACGGGGCGGTCCGGGTGTGAGGCGCCTGGGGCTGAGCCGCCTGAGCTGTCCGGGCTGGGGCGACTGGCTGGGTCGTCTGGGCTGTCTCGTCTGCAGATGGCACCGCTCCAGTCTCACCCACCACGGTGACAAACGGCGGTCCGCCCCACGCAACGGCACAGGTCCAGCGGCTGGCGGGGAGGGATCAGCGCTTTTCGGCGGGGATGCCGACCGCCGCGCAGACCCCTCGCCAGACGTCCTTCGCCTCCCAGCCGGCGGCCAGCGCCTGGTGCACTGTCTGCCCATCGAGTTCGGCCATCACATGATCGCGTGCGAAGGAGTCTGCGTACCCCGCGCCGAAGTGGTCCGCCATCCGTTCCCAGAAAATCGTCAACCGCATGACCTCAGTATCCCGCTCTTGAGGGTGCAGCATCCCGCTCCTGAGGGTGCAGCCCGGCCGCTACGGCTTGCCGAGAGCGCTTACCGCCCTACGGTCGGTCCATGGCTGGAACCGGAACAAGTCCCCTCAACCGTGCCGAGCAGTTCATCTGGCTCACGGCCCGTGTCCTGGAACAGCGGCGGTTCGCCCATCACTTCCTGGGAGGAAGCGCGGACGCCGTGGAGACCGCGCTCGCCGCCCACCTGAACGAGGACGGCGGATACGGACACGCGCTCGAACCGGATCTGCGCGGACCCGTCAGTCAGCCGCTGCACACCGCGCACGCCCTCAACGTCCTCGACTCGATCGGCCGCTGCGGCGGGCCACGGGTGGAACGGATCTGCCGTTTCCTGACCGCTGTGTCGACCAAGGAGGGAGCGTTGCCCGCCCTGCTGCCGACACAGCGCGGCTACCCGGCCGCGCCGTTCATCCCGATCGTCGACGATCCGCCCGCGGAGCTGCTGGCCACCGGTCCCGTGGTCGGGCTCCTGCACCGCAACGCCGTGTGGCACGCCTGGCTGTTCCGGGCCACGGATTTCTGCTGGTCGGCGGTCGAGGCCCTGGACCGGTCGCATCCGTACGAGATCGAGGCGGCGCTCGCCTTCCTGGACGGTGCTCCGGACCGGGCCCGTGCCGAGGCGGCGGCCGACCGGCTGGGACGGCTGGTACGGGAACAGCGGCTCGTCGTGCTGAATCCGGAGCGGCGTGCGGAGTACCCTCTGGCGGCCGGGTACGCGCCGGGCGAGCAGCACTTCCCGTACGACTACGCCCGGACGCCCGATTCACTGGCGCGGGCCTGGTTCACCGACGAGGAGCTGGAACGCTCGCTCGACCATCTCGCGGCCGAGCAGCAGGCGGACGGCGGCTGGCCGGTGAACTGGCGCCGGTGGGCCCCGGGGACGGCCCTGGAGGGGCGGCCCCTCGTGACCCTCAAGGCACTTTTGACCCTGCGGGCCCACGGGCGCGACATCGGCTGAGAACGCCCGGGGTCGCCGCGGTACCTCCCTAGGGCACCACGCGGCCCGGTGCACCCCGACCATCGCGCATGTCCCGGCCGTCGCTCATGGCCCGGCCGTCGCTCCGGCCCGACCGTCGCTCACGAGTGCCCCGTCGGTCGGGTCATCGCTCGCGCGGCTGTCACCAGAGTGCCGGGGCGAGGGCGCGCACCAGCGCCGTGACGACCACGGCGGTGCCCACCACCACGAGAAAGGGAGCGCGCAACGCCAGGGCGAGCGCCGCTGCCGCGAGCCCCGCGCCCCTGGCGTCCAGGGTCAGGCCCCGGCCGTCGCCGAACGTCTGCTGTGCGGTGAGGGCGGCCAGGAGCGCCACGGGCAGGAGTGCCGCGAGCCGCCGGATGAGCGGGCGTTCCAGCACGCCAGCGGGCACCAGCAGGCCGAGCAGTTTGGCGAGGTAACAGCCGACGGCGGTCAGCGCGATGGCGATCCAGACGTTCATCGGCCCGCCTCCGTCCTGGCCGTACCCCGGGTCGTGCCCTTGTCGCGTCCCCAGGAGGGCCCTCCGTTCCCGCGTCCGCGCAGGAAGAGGACCACAGGTGCGGCGAGCGCGGACAGCAGGACGGGGACGCCCGCCGGCAGTACGGGCAGCAGCCCGAGCGCGAGCAGGACCGCGAGCGCGGCGGTGAAGCGCTCCGTCGTGGTCTTCAGCATCGGCGCGAGAAGGGCGAGGAACACCGCCGGTGATGCCGCGTCCAGCCCCCAGGCATCGGTGTCTCCGAGTGCCTCGGCGCCGAGGGCGCCCAGCAGTGTCGTCAGGTTCCACAGCACGTAGAGGCTGAGTCCGGTGACGGCGAAGCCGATCCTCGCGGCCCGTCGGGTGGGCTGCGACAGGGTCACGGCGGTCGTCTCGTCGATGACCCACTGGGCGGCGAAGGGCCGCAGCGCGCGCGGGAGCGCGAGGAGCTGCGACAGCCGCAGACCGTAGAACGAGTTGCGTACGCCGAGGAAGAAGGCTCCGGCGGCCGCGGTGTACGGATTGCCTCCCGCCGCGAGAGCTCCCACGAGGGCGAACTGCGAGGCGCCGGTGAAGACGGCGAGACTGAGCGCGCAGGTCTGCAGCAGGCTCAGCCCGGAACCGGCCGCGGTCACGCCGAAGGCGAAACCGGAGAGCCCGACCGCCGTCCCGACGCCGAGCGCGTCACGTATCACGGCCGCGTCCGGCTTCGGCCCGGTCGCATTCGCCGTCGAACCAGTCGCATTCGCCGTCGAACCTGCCGCATCCGACCTCGAACCGGTCACATCCGGCCTCGGACCAACCGAGTCCGCCTCCGGACCGGCCGCATCCGCCCTCATGCCAACGGCATCCGTCTCCGGCCCGATCGTGCGCGCCCTCGGATCGGGCGCATGGGGGCTCGTCCCGGCCGCTTCGCCGTGGCCTTCTGGGAGTGCTGTCTGTTCTGCCACGTCCGGAACGCTACGTGCCCGGAGCGGGACCGGTCTTGTACGTTCCTGCACGTTCGCGCTGGTACGCGCCCGGGGGCACTCCCACGATCCGGGTGAAATGACGGTTGAGGTGCGGCTGATCGGTGAAGCCCACCTCGGCGGCCACCTCCGCGGGCGGTCTCCCCGCGTCCAGCAACCGGCGCGCGGCCCGCACCCGGGCATCCGTGAGCCAGGCGTGGGGCGGCATCCCGTACTGCTTCTTGAAAGCCCTCAGCAGTGCGAACGGACCGGTGCCGAGTTCCGCGGCCAGCGCGTCCAGAGTGGGCGGGCGGGCCATCCGGTCCTCCAGCACGGCCCGGGCACGCGTCGCGTGAAGCGAACCGGCCGAGCGGGGCGCGCGCGTGCCCAGCACGCCGCCGTGCCGACCGACCAGCCGCGCGACCATGACGCGCAGCACGGTGTCCGCGGCGAGCGCGTTGCCCTCCTCGGCCGCGCGGTGCACCTCGCCGATCAGCCGGGCCGCGTACGGATCCACGACGCCTGTCTCGGTGAAGCCGACGGTGCCGCGCAGACTCGTCGTCTCGGCCGCGATGTCGTTGATCACCTGCGCGGACGGGTACAGCGTGGCGTACACCCAGCCCTCCGGGACACCCGCCCGGGCGGTGTGCGGCACCTCCGGGTTGATCATGACGACGACGCCGGGACCCGCGTGGACGGTGCCGCCCGGCAGCCCCACGTCCTCCACTCCGTGGGTGATGGTGCCGAAGACGTACCCCTCGTGGCTGTGGCGCGGAAAGGCATGGCGCACGTACCGGGCGCGCAGCAGATCGAGGTCGGGCAGCTCCGCGTACTGCCAGTGCCTCGCCCACTCCCCCGCTGCCGGCTCCGGTATCACACCCATGGACGAATTCTCGCAGGTGGCTGGGCGATCGTCGGCGGTCGACCGTCCGGTGCCCGGAACGGTCGCGGGCTGCCGGGCACGGTCGGCGACGGCCGTCACGGCCCGTTGTCAGTGGTGGGGTGCACGATGGGGGACATGGCCGGTTCCGTGCTCGACTCGTTCTCCCCCGCGACCCGCGGCTGGTTCACGGGAGCCTTCAGCGCGCCCACGGCCGCGCAGGAAGGCGCCTGGCGCGCGATCGCCGAGGGTGCGGACGTGCTGGTCGTCGCGCCGACCGGCTCCGGCAAGACCCTGGCGGCGTTCCTCGCCGCGCTGGACGGGCTGGCGTCCGTCCCGCCGCCGGCCGACGCGAAGAAGCGCTGCCGAGTGCTCTACGTGTCCCCCCTGAAGGCCCTCGCGGTCGACGTCGAGCGCAATCTGCGCTCACCGCTGACCGGCATCCACCAGGAGTCGGTGCGGCTCGGGCTTCCCGAGCCCGAGGTCCGGGTGGGCATCCGCTCGGGCGACACCCCGCCCGCCGAGCGCCGCTCCATGGCGACCCGCCCGCCGGACATCCTGATCACCACGCCGGAATCGCTGTTCCTGATGCTGACGTCGTCGGCCCGCGAGGCGCTCTCCGGTGTCGAGACGGTCATCCTCGACGAGGTGCACGCCGTGGCGGGCACGAAGCGGGGCGCCCATCTCGCCCTCTCCCTGGAGCGGCTCGACGAACTGCTGCCCGCACCCGCGCGGCGGATCGGCCTGTCGGCCACGGTCCGGCCGGTCGACGAGGTGGCGCGTTTCCTCTCGCCCCGGCGGAGGGTCGAGATCGTCCAGCCGCCCTCCGCCAAGCGGTTCGATCTGTCGGTGGTCGTTCCGGTCGAGGACCTGGGCGAGCTCGGCGGCTCCCCCGTGTCCGACGCGGACGGGGCGGGCCGGGCGGACAAGCCGTCGATCTGGCCCCATGTCGAGGAACGCATCGTCGATCTCGTCCAGGAACACCGGTCCACGATCGTCTTCGCCAACTCCCGCCGTCTGGCGGAGCGACTGTGCAACCGGCTCAACGAGATCGCGTACGAGCGGGCCACCGGCACCGTCTTCGGGGCCCCCGGTGCCCCGCCCGGGGAGGGCGGTTCCGTACGGCGGCCGCCGGAGGCGCACTCCCCCGCCGAAATCATGGCCCAGTCCGGCGCGGCGAAGGGCGCTCCCGCACTGCTGGCCCGCGCCCACCACGGTTCGGTCTCCAAGGAACAGCGCTCCCAGGTCGAGGAAGACCTCAAGGCGGGCCGGCTGCCGGCCGTGGTGGCCACCTCCAGTCTGGAGCTGGGCATCGACATGGGGGCGGTCGACCTGGTGATCCAGGTGGAGTCGCCGCCGTCGGTCGCCTCCGGGCTGCAGCGCGTCGGCCGGGCCGGACATCAGGTCGGCGCGGTCTCCACCGGGGTGGTCTTCCCCAAGTACCGGGGCGATCTGGTGCAGGCGGCCGTGGTCACCGAGCGGATGCGCGAGGGCTCCATCGAGGCACTCCGGGTCCCGTCCAACCCCCTGGACGTGCTGGCCCAGCAGCTCGTCGCGATGGTCTCCCTGGACAGCTGGCAGGTGGACGACCTGCTGGCCGTGATCCGCCGTGCCGCGCCCTTCGCCTCGCTGCCGGAGTCGGCGTTCACGGCGGTGCTGGACATGCTCGCCGGCCGCTATCCGTCCGATGCCTTCGCCGAGCTGCGTCCCCGTGTGGTCTGGGACCGGATCGCCGGTACGGTCACGGGCCGCCCGGGCGCCCAGCGGCTGGCCGTGACCTCCGGGGGGACCATTCCCGACCGCGGGCTGTTCGGGGTCTTCCTCGCGGGGGCCGACCCCAAGAAGGGCGGTGGCCGGGTCGGTGAGCTGGACGAGGAGATGGTGTACGAGTCCCGGGTCGGCGACGTCTTCACGCTGGGCACCACCTCCTGGCGGATCGAGGACATCACCCGCGACCGGGTCCTCGTTTCGCCCGCCCCCGGGGTTCCCGGCAGGCTGCCGTTCTGGAAGGGCGACCAGCTGGGCCGCCCGCTGGAGCTGGGACGGGCGCTGGGCGCGTTCCTCCGGGAGATCGGCGGGATGCCGCCGGAGGACGCCCGGCTGCGCCTGCTCGCCGCCGGGCTCGACACCCGGGCCGCGGACAACACCCTGTCGTACATCGAGGAGCAGCGTCGCGCCTGTGGTCACGTCCCCGACGACCGGACCATCCTCGTCGAGCGGTTCCGCGACGAACTGGGCGACTGGCGGGTCGTCGTCCACTCCCCGTTCGGCGCGCAGGTGCATGCCCCGTGGGCGCTGGCGCTGGGCGCCCGCCTCGCCGAGCGGTACGGCATGGACGCCCAGGTGATGCATGCCGACGACGGCATCGTGCTGCGGCTGCCCGACGCCGATCTGATGGGTATGGACCTCCTCGACCTCGACACCGCCCAGGACCCGTCCGGCTCCCCGCCCCCGTTGCCGGGCCTGTCGTACGGCAGTGAGCAACCACCCGTCGGTGCTGCCGATGTGACGTTCGATCAGGGCGAGATCGGCCAGATCGTCACGGACCAGGTCGGCGGTTCGGCCCTCTTCGCGTCGCGGTTCCGCGAGTGTGCGGCCCGCGCCCTGCTGCTGCCTCGCCGCAGCCCCGGCAAACGCACCCCGCTCTGGCAGCAGCGCCAGCGTGCCGCACAACTGCTCCAGGTCGCCTCGGAGTTCGGATCGTTCCCGATCGTCCTGGAAGCGGTCCGCGAATGCCTCCAGGACGTCTTCGACGTCCCGGGGCTGACGGAACTGATGGGCGACCTCGAAGCACGCCGGGTCCGGCTGGTCGAGGTGACCACCCCGGAGCCCTCTCCGTTCGCCCGCTCGCTCCTGTTCGGTTACGTCGCCCAGTTCCTGTACGAGGGCGACTCGCCGCTCGCCGAGCGGCGGGCCGCGGCCCTCTCCCTCGACTCGCATCTGCTGGCAGAGCTCCTCGGCCAGGCGGAGCTGCGCGAGTTGCTCGACGCGGACGTCCTGACCGAGCTGGAGCGGGAGCTCCAGTGGCTGACCGACGACCGCCGGGTCAAAGACGTCGAAGGGGTCGCCGACGCCCTCCGCGTCCTCGGGCCGCTCACCGAAGCCGAGTTGACCGAGCGGGGTGCCGGGCCGGAGTGGGCCGCGGAGCTGTCGACCGCACGCCGGGCCATCCGGGTCAGGATCGGCGGAGCGGACCACTGGGCGGCGATCGAGGACGCCGGACGCCTGCGCGACGCCCTGGGCACCGCCCTCCCGGTCGGCGTCCCGGAGGCGTTCACCGAGCCGGTCAAGGATCCCCTCGGCGACCTCCTCGCCCGATTCGCCCGTACGCACGGCCCGTTCACCTCCGCCGGGGCCGCCGCCCGCTTCGGTCTCGGCGCCGCCGTCACGGACGGCGCCCTCCAGCGGCTGGCCGCCACCGGCCGGATCGTCCAGGGCGAGTTCCACCCCGCCGGAATCGGCCAGGAGTGGTGCGACGCCACCGTTCTGCGCCGGTTGCGCCGACGCTCGCTCGCCACGCTCCGCCACGAACTGGAACCCGTCCCGCCCGCCGCGCTCGCCGGTTTCCTTCCGCAATGGCAGCACCTGGGCGACAGCAGCCTGCGCGGGATCGACGGACTGGCCCGCGCCATCGAGCAGTTGCAGGGGGCGCCCGTTCCGGCGTCGGCCCTGGAGAAACTGATCCTCCCGAGCCGGGTGAGCGGCTACACCCCGGCGCTGCTGGACGAGCTGACGACCACCGGCGAGGTCGTCTGGGCCGGCGCGGGGGCGCTGCCCGGCAAGGACGGCTGGCTGTCGCTCTACCTCGCCGACAGCGCGCCCCTGCTCGTCCCGCCCCCGCACCCCCTCGAACTCACCGCGCTGCACGAATCGGTTCTGACGGCGCTGAGCGGCGGGTACGGCCTGTTCTTCCGGCAGATCGCCGACCAGGTCCGCGCCACCACCCATCCCGACTGCACCGATCCGCAACTGGCCGACACCGTCTGGGACCTGGCCTGGTCAGGTCGGCTCACGAACGACACGCTCGCCCCGCTGCGCTCGCTCCTCGGCTCCGGCCGCACGGCGGGGTCGACCGCCCACCGTGCGAGACGGAGCGTCCCGCGCGGGCGTTACGGCTCGCTCACGGCCGCCGCCCGCCCCGTTTCCCGCACCGGACCACCCACGGTCTCGGGCCGCTGGTCCCTGCTGCCCGCCGCCGAGCCCGACCCCACCCACCGCGCTCACGCCCTGGCCCGCACACTCCTCGACCGCCACGGCGTGGTGACCCGGGGGACGGTGCAGGCCGAGGGGGTCGAGGGCGGGTTCTCCGCCGCGTACCGCGTGCTCTCCGCGTTCGAGGACAACGGACAGGCCCGGCGCGGCTATGTGGTCGAAGGACTGGGGGCGGCCCAGTTCGCGATGGACGGCGCGGTCGACCGGCTGCGCGCGGTGTCCACCGCGCGCGACCGGGCCGAGCCGGGCGTCGCGCCCCACGCCGTGGTGCTCGCCGCAGCGGACCCGGCCAACGCGTACGGCGCTGCGCTGCCGTGGCCGGAGTCGCCGGACGGAGCCGGGCACAAGCCGGGCCGCAAGGCAGGTGCCCTGGTGGTGCTGGTCGACGGCGAACTGGCGATGTACATGGAACGTGGCGGCAAGTCGCTGCTGGCCTGGCCCACCGATCCGGAGGATCCGGCACTCGTCGCGGCAGCGGGGGCGCTGGCGGCAGCCGCCCGCGCGGGGGCGCTCGGCACGGTCACGGTGGAGCGCGCCAACGGCGCGTCGTCGCTGACGTCCCCGCTCGGCCGCGTCCTGGAGGCGGCCGGATTCCTGGCCACCCCCAGGGGGCTCCGCCTCCGCGCCTGACATCCCTCCCTCCCACGTCCTCACGGCCCCCGCCCCTCGCACCCCAGCCCTCGCGCCGTACAGCTGCCGCCCCTCGCACTCCGTACGCGACACCGCGCCGTCGCGGCCCGTGGGCCGCCCGGAACTCCCGTCCGGCTCCGTCCGGACCGGACCGAGCCGGACCGAGCCCGCGGGCCGCATCATGGAGACATGCCCGAAGGAGACACCGCCCTGCAGACCGCACGATGTCTGCACGCCGCCCTCGCCGACCGGGTCCTCACCCGCTCCGACCTGCGCGTCCCCCGGTTCGCCACCGCCGACCTCACCGGTCGGACGGTGCTGGACGTCATCTCGCGCGGCAAGCACCTCCTCACCCGCATCGAGGGCGGCCTCACCCTCCACAGTCATCTGCGGATGGACGGTTCCTGGCAGGTCTACGCACCGGGCGAGCGCTGGCGCGGCGGGCCGGCCCACCAGATCCGTGTGGTGCTCGCCAACGCGGACCACACGGCCGTCGGCTATCGGTTGCCGGTTCTGGAACTCCTCCGCACCAGGGAGGAGGAGCGAGCGGTCGGCCACCTCGGCCCCGACCTCCTGGGCCCCGACTGGGATCCCGACACCGCCCTGCGCAATCTGCTGGCCGACTCGTCCCGCCCCCTCGGCGAGGCCCTGCTGGACCAGCGCAACCTGGCGGGAATCGGCAACGTCTACAAGGCCGAGCTCTGCTTCCTCGCCCGCGCCACCCCGTGGCTCCCCATCGGCGAACTGCCCACCGCCACCGCCTCGCGCCTCGTCACCACGGCCAAGCAACTCCTCGAAGCCAACCGCGACCGCCCCGTACGCACGACGACCACGACAACCATGCCGACTACAAGCACGGCGGCGAACAAGCGCTCAGGATTCGTGGCCCGCACCCATGGCCCGAAGGTCGTGGCCCGCCCCTATGGCTCGAAGGAACGGCTCTGGGTCTATGGCAGGACCAACCGCCCCTGTCTGCGCTGCGGCACACCGATCCGCATGGCCGAGCAGGACGCCCGCCCCACCTACTGGTGCCCGCTCTGCCAGGCGGGCCCCACGGCCTGACCCCCCGCACGCCCAGCCTCAATCCCGCGTCGCAGCCACCCCTCCCGGCGCGGCTCGGAGGCTCCGCCGCCCGGGCTCCCACCCATCTCCCGCTCGCGCGCACCGAACGGGATCCCTCCCGGAAGACATGCCGATTCCTTGTAAGAGGTCGCGCGCATAGGTGCGACGCCGACCCACCTATGCGCGCGACCTCTAAGTCGCGCATCACCGCTGGGCCGGGTCGGGGAGCCCGAGGATGTCGCCCACACCGTGCTCCATCTCGCTTCCGACGCGTCGTCCTTCATGACCGGCCAGATCCTTCGCCCGAACGGCGGCGCGACCATGCCCTGGTAATCCGCCGGACCGGAACCAGGCGGCGCAGACCGGCACCCGACCAGCACCCGACTCGACGCGCCCCGGCACACGACCACCGCCTCGCACACCGCAGCGCGACGGCCCGCCACCGGACCACGCACGGCCACCCGGTCCCGGACCACCAGCTCACCCAGCGCGCCCGGACACGGCACCAGCCGTCCGGACACCACGCCGCCATCCCGCTCGCTCCACCCACGCACCAGGCGCGGATCCGGGACGACCAGGCCGTACCCCCGCCCCCGTCGGCGGCGTCCGCACTCATGCACCCTTCCGGCGTACTCGCCCCCACCCGCCCCGCCGTCGCGGCCGCGTGCACGGGCAACAGACTCAGTCCCCATCCGCCCGCCGCCACCGCGCCCTCGACGAGCCCCACATGAGCCGGTTCCAGCGCGAGCCGCAGCACGGCCCACCACCACACCCCGCCGAGAACGAGCGCCGGCACCCATCGCCGCACCATGGCTGCCTCCTCCGCCCGAACCTAGTTCGGCGCGCTCGCCCGGCGCGAGGGCGCACCGATGCGCCACCGGCGCGCGGTCTGCGGGCCGTAGCGCGTTGTGCGCTCTCGCCTGGAGTTCCCCGAGCGTGCTGTGCGGATCGGTGTTCGTGGGCCGCCCGGCCGGAGGCCCCTCCGCTACCGGCCCGGCCGCACCAACCATGCTCCGGTCCACCAGGGCGTGCCTGGCGTGCGACGTGACGGGCCGGACACGGTCCGGGGCGCCCTCACCGCCCGACGCCCTCTCCTCGAAGTCTGGCGCGCCGAAGCCCCGACCGCATCCAGAGCGACGGCAGGCCCCACCCGAACACGCCCACCCGAAGCGGCGGCGCCCGGAGCGGCCACCGAATGGCTCCGGGAACGGTGTTTCCGCCGGCCCCCGAGCGGCGTCCCGGCCGTTCCATACGCCCGCGGCGGCACCGGAAGCCCGGCAGAACCCTCACCGTCCCGGACAGGGCTCGGCGCGGGGGAACGAAGGTCTCAGACCTCGGACGCCCGGATCAACGACGCCCGGACCGAACCGTCCCGGGACTACCGCGGTCAGGCAGACTCACGGAAGCCGCACGGAGACGCACAGAAGCCCCGGCCCCATGAGAGACCAGGGCCTTCCCTGTACACCGGACCGCGCGGTCAGGCGGCGACGACATCCACCGCTTTCGTGGGCGCCTTGATGGTCACCCGCCCCGTCGGCACACCCGCCACCGACGTCACGGAGACGGAGTTGAGCACCGGACGCACCGGCACGGGCACCGGATCGCCGGCTGCTGCCGACTCGGCCAGTTCGGCCAGCGACAGCTCATCGCTCACTTCACGCATGAGCTCGGACATCCGTACGTCAAGCGCGTCGCAAATGGCGGAGAGCAGTTCGGAGGACGCCTCCTTCTGCCCCCGCTCCACCTCGGAGAGATAGCCGAGCGAGACTCGGGCGGACGAGGAGACTTCGCGCAGAGTACGGCCTTGGCGCTGGCGCTGCCGACGCAGCACGTCACCAAGCAGGCGACGGAGCAGAATCATCGGTGGCTCCCTCCTCGGACCGCGTAGCCGCATCCTTCACGCCCCACCGTACCGCCTTGCGCCGCGGCCGTGCGGGGAGCGATGTCGTGTTCACTCAGGGCTGCAAACATCAATTCCCCCCGTTCTGTTCCGTATCCTGTGCGCCTGCATTCTTGCCGAGTTCGTCGGAAAGCAGTATGAGAGCGTTCCGTACGCTCTCTTTACGGATGTCCGCACGGCTGCCGTTCAACCGCAGCGTGTCCACATTCTCCGCGCCGTCCGGCCCGGAGACCGCGACGAAGACCGTGCCGACGGGCTTTCCGTCCTGCGGGTCGGGGCCCGCGACGCCGGTGGTCGCCACTCCCCAGTCTGCACCGAGAACGCGCCGCACACCTGTCGCCATCTGCCGCGCCACGTCCGCGTCGACCGCGCCGCGCTCCGCCAGGAGGGCACCGTCCACACCGAGCAGTTCCCGCTTCAGGGGCGTCGCGTAGGCCGTCACGGACCCCCGGAAGGAACGCGAGGCGCCCGGTACGGACGTCAGCTCGGCCGCGACCAGACCACCGGTCAGGGACTCGGCGACGGCGAGCGTCTCGCCGCGCTGCGCGAGCAGTTCCAGGGCCCGGGCGGCGGCCGTCACCGCTCCGCCCCCGCGGAACCGCGGTCGCCCGACTCCCCCGAAGTCCCGGACGCCCAGGCCGTACGGCTCGAAGCCGCGGCAGCGGCCCGTTCGGACGCGAGCCCCCTGCGCCGCAGCAGGACGGCCTGACGTATGTAGTCGAGCCCGGTGGCGACCGTCAGCGCGACGGCCAGCGCCATCACCCAGAAGCGCAGGGTGGCGAGCGGGCCCGTGAGCGCCAGCACGTACATGCCGACCGCCACGCCCTGAGCCAGCGTCTTCATCTTCCCGCCGCGACTGGCCGGAATCACCCCGTGCCGGATCACCCAGAACCGCAGCAGCGTGATGCCTGTCTCGCGGAAGAGGATCACGCCCGTGACCCACCAGGGAAGGTCGCCCAGATACGACAGGCAGATCAGTGCCGCGCCCATGATCGCCTTGTCCGCGATCGGGTCGGCGATCTTCCCGAAATCGGTGACCAGGTTGTACGTGCGTGCGAGGTGGCCGTCGAACAGGTCGGTGATCATGGCGATGGCGAACGCCGCCCAGGCGAACGACCGCCAGGCCGGGTCGTAGCCGCCGTTGTGCAGCAGCAACAGCACGAAGCCGGGCACCAGCACCAGCCGGAGCATGGTGAGCAGATTCGCGATGTTCCACAGACTGGCCTGGTTGACGGCCGCGGAACCCAGCTTGCCGCCGCGGACCGGCTTCGCGCCGGAGCCGCCTGCCGCGGATGCCGGGACTCCCGTCATCTGGCCGCCTCCACGAACTCGGAACACTCGGCCACCAGGTCCACTCCTTCGGTACCGACGACCTTTGCCTCGACCATACGGCCGGGCACGAGGCCCTCGCGTGTCGTGAGGAGCACCTGGCCGTCCGTCTCGGGCGCCTGGTGCGCCGCGCGCCCCACCGCGCCGTCCTCGTCGTCCACGGACTCGACGAGCACCTGGAGGGTCTCGCCGAGGCGCTCCTCGGCCCGCTGCGAGGTCAGTTCCTCGGCCAGCCGGGAGATGTGCGCGAGCCGTTCCGCGACAACGTCGGCGTCCAGCTTGTTCTCGTAACCGGCCGCCTCGGTGCCCTCCTCGTCGGAGTAGCCGAAGACGCCGATGGCGTCGAGCCGGGCACCGGTGAGGAAGCGTTCCAGCTCCGCCAGGTCGGCCTCGGTCTCGCCGGGGAAGCCGACGATGAAGTTGGAGCGGGCACCGGCCTGCGGTGCCTTGCCGCGGATGGTGTCCAGGAGTTCCAGGAAGCGGTCGGTGTCACCGAAGCGGCGCATCGCCCGCAGCACGCCGGGGGCCGAGTGCTGGAAGGACAGGTCGAAGTACGGGGCGACCTTCGGGGTCGAGGTCAGCACGTCGATGAGGCCCGGCCGCATCTCCGCGGGCTGCAGATAGCTGACCCGGATCCGTTCGATTCCGTCCACCTCGGCGAGCTCCGGCAGGAGCGTCTCCAGCAGCCGGATGTCGCCGAGGTCCTTGCCGTACGAGGTGTTGTTCTCGGAGACCAGCATGACCTCCTTCACGCCCTGCTCGGCCAGCCAGCGGGTCTCCCCCAGCACGTCCGACGGACGCCGCGAGATGAAGGAGCCGCGGAAGGACGGGATGGCGCAGAAGGAGCAGCGGCGGTCGCAGCCGGAGGCGAGCTTCACCGAGGCGACGGGGCTGGTGCCGAGCCTCCGGCGCAGCGGCGCTCGCGGGCCGGAGACGGGTGCGACGCCCTCGGGCAGGTCCGCCGGTGCCGGCGCGGGCGCGGTCGGCTGCGCGTGTCCGGGCAGGGCCACGGCGGCGTCCTGCCGCTCGGCCGGGCTGATCGGCAGGAGCTTGCGGCGGTCACGCGGGGTGTGCGAGGCGTGGATGCCGCCGCTCAGAATGGTCTGGAGGCGGTCGGAGATGTCGGCGTAGTCGTCGAATCCGAGGACGCCGTCCGCCTCGGGCAGAGCCTCGGCGAGGTCCTTTCCGTAGCGCTCGGCCATACAGCCGACGGCGACCACGGCCTGGGTTCTGCCGTGGTCCTTCAGGTCATTGGCTTCGAGCAGGGCGTCGACGGAGTCCTTCTTGGCGGCCTCGACGAATCCGCAGGTGTTGACGACGGCGACGTCCGCGTCGGAGGCGTCCTCGACGAGCTCCCAGCCGTCCGCTGCCAAGCGGCCTGCGAGCTCCTCCGAGTCCACCTCGTTACGGGCGCAGCCGAGAGTGACAAGGGCGACGGTACGGCGTTCGGGCATGGGCTCAAGACTACTTTGTCCCGGCACATGCCCTGCCGTGCAGGGTTCCCTCGTCGTTGCCTCGTCACGTCCGGTGACGAGAGCGGCGGGTGCCCGGCACGGTCGCCGGGCACCCGCCGCCTCCGTGGAGCCGTCCGGGGCCGTACGTCAGCCGACCGCCGGGTCGCCCTTCGTGTACGAGAGCCGCTCGACCTGGCCCGGCTGGAACTTGTCCTCGACCTTCTTGCCGTTCACGTAGAGCTCGATGGACCCGGCGTCACCGAGGACGAGGTCGACCCGCTCCTGATCCTGGAAGGTCTTGGACTGGCCCTGGAGCAGCAGGCCGTCGAAGAGCAGCCGGCCGTTGTGGTCCTTGGCGGAGATCCAGCTCTTGCCCTGGCTGGCGCTGAGCTTCACCGTCACCTTGTCCCGGGGGGCCGCGGCGATGGCGCTGTCGGAGGTCTCCGGCTTGGGGTCCGCGGACTTGCCGCCCTTGGGCCGGGGGCTCTCCGTGTTGGCGGTCGCCCCCTCCGCGACCTGCGTGGTCGTGGGTGTGTCGTTGTTGCCGCCCTTGACGACCGTGAAGCCGACGAAGCCCACCACGACGACGATCGCCGCGACCATGGCGGCCGTCCAGTTGGGGCGGCGGGGTTCGGACCGGATGCGCTCGGCCTCGAACAGCGGGGCCGCGGACGTGGGTGCCGGGCGGCCGCCGTGCTCGTCGTCGTACTGCGCGACCAGGGGTTCCGGATCGATGTGGACGGCGCGTGCCAGCGCGCGGATGTGGCCGCGCGCGTACACGTCGCCGCCGCAGCGGGAGAAGTCGTCCTCTTCGATCGCGTGCACGATGGGGATGCGCACCCGCGTGGACGTACTGATTTCTTCGACCGTGAGACCTGCGGCGATACGAGCCTGCTGAAGCACTCGACCGATCGAAGGCCGGTCGTCTTCGGGGGAGTTGCCGATGGACACGGGGGCGCCTTTCGAGCGTGAGCCACCTGCTGGATGTTCAGTCTAGGGGGGGTACGAAAGAGTGGGGCAACCGGGAGGAAGGACTTTGTACGCCATCGGACTCGAACGCGTTCGGACCCGCCGAGCAGCCCCGGGAAGGACCATCCTGCCGTCCCTCCCCTCAACTTGACGTACGACCCGACGAAACGGTTGCCCGCACTTCACCTACGAGGCGGGTTCCCCGCGGATCAGCGCCAACACGCCGTCCAGCTCGTCGGGTTTCACCAGGACGTCGCGGGCCTTGGAACCCTCGCTCGGTCCCACGATGTTCCGCGACTCCATCAGGTCCATGAGCCGGCCCGCCTTGGCGAAGCCGACCCTCAGCTTGCGCTGGAGCATCGAGGTGGACCCGAACTGGGTGGACACGACCAGCTCGGCGGCCTGGCAGAGCAGGTCCAGGTCGTCGCCGATGTCCTCGTCGATCTCCTTCTTCTTGCCGGTGCCGACCACCACGTCGTCGCGGAAGACCGGCGTCATCTGATCCTTGCAGTGCCGGACGACGGCCGCGACCTCGTCCTCGGTGACGAAGGCCCCCTGCATCCGGGTGGGCTTGTTGGCCCCCATCGGCAGGAACAGCCCGTCGCCCTTCCCGATGAGCTTCTCGGCACCGGGCTGGTCGAGGATGACCCGGCTGTCGGCCAGCGACGACGTCGCGAAGGCGAGCCGTGAGGGCACGTTCGCCTTGATCAGGCCCGTGACGACGTCGACCGAGGGCCGCTGGGTGGCGAGCACCAGATGGATCCCCGCGGCGCGGGCCAGCTGGGTGATGCGGACGATGGCGTCCTCCACGTCGCGCGGGGCGACCATCATCAGGTCGGCGAGCTCGTCGACGATCACCAGCAGGTACGGGTACGGCGAGAGCTCGCGCTCGCTGCCCTCCGGCGGCTTGACCTTGCCGTCTCGCACGGCCTGGTTGAAGTCGTCGATGTGCCGGTAGCCGAAGGCGGCGAGGTCGTCGTACCGGAGGTCCATCTCCCGCACGACCCACTGGAGGGCCTCGGCGGCCCGCTTGGGGTTGGTGATGATCGGCGTGATCAGGTGCGGGATGCCCTCGTACGCGGTCAGCTCGACGCGCTTGGGGTCGACGAGCACCATGCGGACGTCCTCCGGGGTCGCCCGCACCATGATCGAGGTGATCAGACAGTTGATGCAGGACGACTTGCCGGACCCGGTGGCACCGGCCACCAGCACGTGCGGCATCTTCGCCAGGTTGGCCATCACATAGCCGCCCTCGACGTCCTTGCCGAGCGCGACCAGCATCGGGTGGTCGTCCTCGGCGGCGTCGGCGAGACGCAGCACGTCGCCGAGGTTGACCATCTCGCGGTCGCTGTTGGGGATCTCGATGCCCACCGCCGACTTCCCCGGGATCGGGGAGATGATCCGGACGTCCGGGCTGGCGACGGCGTACGCGATGTTCTTGGCGAGGGCGGTGATCCGCTCGACCTTCACGGCGGGGCCGAGCTCCACCTCGTAGCGGGTGACCGTCGGGCCCCGGGTGAAGCCGGTGACCGCGGCGTCGACCTTGAACTCGGTGAAGACGTTCGTCAGGGCCGCGACGATCGCGTCGTTGGCGGCGCTGCGGGTCTTGCCGGGCCCACCGCGTTCCAGCAGGTCGAGCGAGGGCAGCGCGTAGGTGATGTCGCCGGACAGCCGGAGCTGCTCGGCGCGGGCCGGCAGCGGTTCGGACTGCGACCGGTCGGGCGCGGGCTTCGTCAGGTCGGGCACGCTGCCCGACGGCACCGGGGACTTCGCCTGCTTCCCTCCCCCGGCGGCGGGCTCGCTCTCCCGGGCGCCCGGGACCGGCGGCGCCGGGCGTTCACGGTCGACGGAGACGCCCTGGGTGAGGTCGGCGACGATCGGCGAGGGCGGCATGCCGTTGAGCACGGCCCCGTCGAGCGCGGCGGCGGCCGCCGCGGCGACGTCCACCGCGTCCATGGTGCGGTTCATCGCGGGCTGCGCGGAGGGCCTGCGGGGGCCGCGGCGCCGGGAGAGCGCCTCGGCCTCCGCCTGTTCGGGTTCGTACTCCCCGGAGGTCTCAGGACGGCGTGCGGAGGAACGTCGGGAGCGGGCGGGCAGGGCCTCGCGCCACTGCTCCTCGTAGCGCTCGTCGTCGTTCTCCTCGTCCTCCGCGGGATCGTACGGCGGATCCAGGACGCCCAGCTTGGTGCCGAGCAGGCGCAGCCGTTGCGGAATGGCGTTGACCGGGGTGGCGGTGACGACGAGCAGCCCGAAGACGGTGAGAAGGAGGAGCAGCGGTACGGCGAGGACCTCGCCCATGGTGTAGATCAACGGCTTGGAAGCGGCCCAGCCGATGAGCCCGCCCGCGTCCTGCATCGCCGTCGTGCCGTCTCCCCGACCGGGCGATCCGCACGCGATGTGGACCTGTCCCAGCACGCCGACGACCAGGGCGGAGAGTCCGATGACGATGCGGCCGTTGGCCTCGGGCCGCTCCGGGTGGCGGATCAGCCGTACGGCGATGGTGCCGAGCAGTATCGGCACGAGCAGATCGAGCCGCCCGAAGGCCCCGGTGACGAGCATCTCGACGAGGTCGCCGACGGGACCGCGCAGGTTGGACCAGGTGCCCGCGGCGACGACGAGCGCCAGGCCGAGCAGGAGCAGGGCGATGCCGTCCTTGCGGTGCGCGGGATCGAGTCCCCTGGCGCCGCGTCCCAGGCCGCGGAACATCGCGCCGACGGCGTGCGCGGCACCGAGCCAGACGGCGCGCGCCAGGCGGTACACGCCACTGGTGGGCGACGGTGCCGGGCGCGGTGCGGCCGGCCTCCTCGCCGCCTTCTTGGCAGGTGCCTTCTTCGCAGGCGCCTTCTTCGAGGGCGCGCTCTTCTTTGCTGCGGGCTTCTTGGCGGGCGCGGCTTTCTTGGCCGGCGCGGCCTTCTTGACGGGCCCCGCGGTACGGCCGACGCGCTTCGCGGTGCCCGCCGTGCCCTGGGAACCCTTGCCGGACGTACGTGAGGCCATGATGCCGAGGTTACCGGTGCCGACGGCCGTGAACACGTGCGCCTGCCGCTTCACCCGACCGTGTCGCCGGGCGGAGACCGGAAACTGACACGTCCTCACGCCACCGCACGACCGGACGCACCTGGTGACGGGCCGTCGGGGAGGCGGAATGGAGCGGCGGTTGGGCGAACGTCCGGACCATCGCCCGTGTCCCGGCCGGGAATCGACCCGCGCCCCGTTGCCCCGGTGTCCAGTGCCGTGACCGGCAAGGTTTGCCCGGAAGAAGCGTCGTCCGGTGCGTGCGATCGCAAGGCGGCCGAAAGCTCTCGGATGGGTCCTCCCCTGCTCGAACGAAGCCGAGAGCTCGGGGAAGTGCCGGACGACACGACGCGCTTGTCCTACGACGTGGGCATGCTTCCCACAGCCCGTCGGGGCCGGCCCGCTACGAGGGAAGGGCGGCCGTTCCGCTGCCGGTGCCCGGCTCCAGCGCGTCGAGCGCCCGGCGCAGACCGGTCAGTTTGCGCTCCAGATGGGCGGCGGTGGCCACGGCCGCGGCGTCCGCCGACTCGTCGTCGAGCTGCTTGGAGAGCGCTTCGGCCTGCTCCTCCACGGCGGCGAGCCGCGCCGAGAGCTCGGCCAGCAGCCCGGCGGGCTCCCCGTCCAGGCCGGCACCTCCCTCGGCGTCGCCCTCCAGCTGGAGCCGCAGCAGCGCCGCCTGCTCGCGCAGCTTGCAGTTCTTCGTGTACAGCTCGACGAAGACCGAGACCTTCGCCCGGAGCACCCATGGGTCGAACGGCTTCGAGATGTAGTCCACCGCGCCCGCCGCGTAGCCCCTGAAGGTGTGATGCGGTCCGTGATTGATCGCGGTGAGGAAGATGATCGGGATGTCCCGGGTCCGTTCCCGCCGCTTGATGTGCGCCGCGGTTTCGAAACCGTCCATCCCAGGCATCTGGACGTCCAGCAGAATGACCGCGAAGTCGTCCGTGAGCAGCGCTTTGAGCGCTTCCTCCCCTGACGATGCCCGTACCAGTGTCTGATCGAGCGCAGAGAGGATGGCCTCCAGCGCCAGCAGATTCTCCGGCCGGTCATCGACCAGGAGGATCTTGGCCTTCTGCACCATGGCCCGTCCTCCTCGCCCCGGAATTGCACCGGGCGCCGCCCCAGGGGACGACTCCCTTACGCCGTCCGTCCTTGTGCCGGTCATGGTAGCCGCACCCTGCCCGTCACCA
Organism: Streptomyces sp. NPDC002476; assembly: GCF_042889785.1. NCBI lineage: Bacteria > Bacillati > Actinomycetota > Actinomycetes > Kitasatosporales > Streptomycetaceae > Streptomyces > Streptomyces sp. NPDC002476. The sequence goes on from NZ_JBIARH010000025.1 coordinate 105,514, forward strand.
CACCCTGTCACCGCGATGTCACTGTGCACACACCGAAAACGCGGCAGGCGGCGGGAAGGTTCCCGCCGCACCCCCTCCCGCGCCACGAGCAGAGTCGATCTTGAAATCGCGGCAATTCACTCTGCCCGATGATCACTCTCCGCGCATCCACTGCTCCATTACGGAAAGGAGATGATCAGGATCAACCGGCTTGGTGACATAGTCGGAAGCACCGGATTCGATCGCCTTTTCCCGGTCGCCCTTCATGGCCTTCGCGGTCAGCGCGACGATGGGCAGCCCGGCGAACTGCGGCATCCGGCGGATCGCCGCCGTCGTGGCATAGCCGTCCATCTCCGGCATCATGATGTCCATCAGCACGACCGTCACATCGTCGTGCTGCTCCAGGACTTCGATGCCGACACGGCCGTTCTCGGCGTACAGCACCGACAGACCGTGCTGCTCCAGCACGCTGGTGAGCGCGAAGACGTTGCGGATGTCGTCGTCGACGATCAGCACCTTCTCCCCGTGGAACCGGAACGTCCTGCGGACCTGCGTCTCCTCCCGGACGCTCGGAGCCCACGACTCCTGCCCGGTGGCCGTGGCCGAGGCGCGGGACGGCAGCGCGGGCTGCCGCCCCGTGCCGCCCAGCGCCTTGTGACGGTGCCGGACCGGTCCGGCGGCCCCCGGAGCGGTCTGGACACCGCCGGAACCGGCCGGATCGTGCTCGGCGGTCATCGGCTCGGCACCCGGTGCGATCTCCGGGAGCGGCACCTCCTCGGCCGCCGCTCCCGGCACCTCGGCGTCCTCCGGACCGTTCTGCGGGAAGCCCTGCGGCAGCAACTCGCTCGGGTGCAGCGGCAGGTACAACGTGAACGTCGAGCCGCGGCCCGGCTCGCTCGCCGCGTGGATCTCGCCGCCCAGCAGCCGGGCGATCTCCCGGCTGATGGACAGCCCCAGCCCCGTGCCGCCGTACTTGCGGCTGGTCGTGCCGTCCGCCTGCTTGAACGCCTCGAAGATCACCAGCATCTTGCTCGCCGCGATCCCGATGCCGGTGTCGGTGACCGAGAAGGCGATCAGGTCGGCATCGGCGTCGCGCAGCGAACCGGCCTCCAGCAGCTGCTCGCGGATGGCGTGCGGCACGTCGTCGGCGGCGAGCCGGATGACCAGTTCGACCGCCCCGCTGTCGGTGAACTTCACCGCATTGGAAAGGAGGTTGCGCAGCACCTGGAGCAGGCGTTGTTCGTCCGTGTGCAGCGTCGCGGGCAGTTCCGGGGAGACCCGTACGGAGAAATCGAGCCCCTTCTCCGCGGTGAGCGGCCGGAACGTCGCCTCCACGTAGTCGACCAGCTGGACCAGCGCGATCCGGGTCGGACTGACGTCCATCTTGCCCGCCTCGACCTTCGTGAGATCGAGGATGTCGTTGATCAGCTGAAGCAGATCGGAACCGGCCCCGTGGATCGTCTCGGCGAACTCCACCTGCTTCGGCGAGAGATTGCCCTCCGCGTTGTCCGCGAGCAACTTGGCGAGAATGAGCAGCGAGTTGAGCGGAGTGCGCAGCTCGTGCGACATGTTCGCCAGGAACTCGGACTTGTAACGCATGGAGACCGCGAGCTGTTCGGCGCGTTCCTCCAGGACCTGCCGGGCGTCCTCGATCTCGGTGTTCTTGACCTCGATGTCGCGGTTCTGCTGGGCCAGCAGCTCGGCCTTTTCCTCCAGTTCGGTATTGGACGCCTCAAGGGCCTTCTGCCGGTTCTCCAGCTCCTTGGAACGGTCCCGCAATTGCTGGGCCAGTTCCTGCGACTGCTCGAGGAGCTTCTCGGTCTTCGTATTGACGCTGATGGTGTTGACGCTCGTCGCGATCATTTCGGCGAGCTGGTTGAGGAAGTCCCGCTGGATCTGTGTGAACGGCTGGAACGAGGCCAGTTCGATCACGCCGAGGACCTTGCCCTCGAAAAGCACCGGCAGCACGATCACATGCGCGGGAGGTGCCTCGCCGAGCCCGGAGGAGATCTTCAGATACCCCGGCGGAACGTTGTCCACCTGAATGGTCCGCTTCTCCTCCGCCGCCGTCCCGATCAGCGTCTCACCGGGACGGAAGGAGGTCGGCATCGTCCCGGCCGAGTACCCGTAGCTGCCTCTCATGCGCAGCTCGTACGAACCGTCCTGGTCGCCGTCCACCCCCACCGTGTCGGTGTCCCCTGTCGACATGGCCAGGAAGAACGCGCCGTGCTGCGCGGAGACCACCGGCGTCAGCTCACTCATGATCAGCGAGGCCACGTCGTCCAGATCGCGCCGGCCCTGCATCAGGCCGGAGATCCGCGCGAGGTTGCCCTTGAGCCAGTCCTGTTCCTTGTTGGTGGCCGTGGTGTCGCGCAGGTTGGCGATCATCGTATTGATGTTGTCCTGCAGCGCCTGGATCTCACCGGCCGCGTCCACGTCGACCTTGAGGTTGAGATCGCCCCGGGTCACGGCGGTGGCGACCGCCGCGATGGCCCGGACCTGGCGGGTGAGGTTGCCGGCCATCTCGTTCACCGACTCGGTGAGATCGCGCCAGGTTCCGTCGACGTCCCGGACGCGCGCCTGACCGCCCAGCTGACCCTCCGTACCCACCTCGCGGGCCACCCGGGTCACCTGCTCGGCGAACGAGGACAGCTGGTCGACCATCGTGTTGATGGTGTCCTTGAGCTCCAGGATCTCGCCGCGCGCGTCGATGTCGATCTTCTTCGTGAGGTCGCCCTTGGCGATGGCCGTGGTCACCGCGGCGATCTGGCGCACCTGGCCGGTCAGATTGGACGCCATCGAGTTCACCGACTCGGTGAGGTCCTTCCACGTGCCGGACACCCCCGGCACGCGCGCCTGGCCGCCCAGCTCGCCCTCCGTGCCCACCTCGCGGGCCACCCGCGTCACCTCGTCGGCGAACGAGGACAGCGTCGTCACCATCGTGTTGACGGTGTCGGCGAGTTCGGCGACCTCGCCGCGCGCCTCGACGGTGACCTTCTTCGTCAGATCCCCGTTGGCGACCGCGGACGACACCCGGGAGATGTTCCGCACCTGGCTGGTCAGATTGTTGGCCATCAGGTTGACGTTGTCGCTGAGGTCCTTCCAGATGCCGGTGGCACCGCGCACCCGCGCCTGCCCGCCGAGGATGCCCTCCGTGCCCACCTCACGCGCCACCCGCGTCACCTCGTCGGCGAAGTTGAGCAGTTGGTCGACCATGGTGTTGACGGTCGTGACCAGTTCGAGGATCTCGCCCTTGGCGTCGACCGTGATCTTCTTGGAGAGGTCGCCGTTGGCGACCGCGGTGGTCACCTCGGCGATGTTGCGGACCTGGAGGGTCAGGTTGTTCGCCATGCCGTTGACGGACTGGGTGAGGTCCTTCCACGTACCGGACACGCCCTGCACCTCGGCCTGGCCGCCGAGGATGCCCTCCGTACCCACCTCGCGGGCGACCCGCGTCACCTGCTCGGCGAAGTTCGAGAGCTGGTCCACCATCGTGTTCAGGGTGTTCTTCAGCTCGAGGATCTCGCCGCGCGCGTCCACGTCGATCTTCTGAGACAGGTCGCCCCGCGCCACCGCCGTGGCGACCTGGGCGATGCTGCGGACCTGGTCGGTGAGATTGCCGGCCATGCCGTTCACCGAGTCGGTCAGATCGCGCCACACACCGGCCACCCCGGGCACCTGGGCCTGCCCGCCGAGCCGCCCGTCCGTGCCCACCTCGCGGGCCACCCGGGTCACCTGGTCGGCGAAGGCGGAGAGCTGGTCGACCATCGTGTTGATGGTGTTCTTCAGCTCCAGGATCTCGCCGCGCGCGTCCACGTCGATCTTCTGAGACAGGTCGCCCCGCGCCACCGCCGTCGTCACCTGGGCGATCTCACGGACCTGGGACGTCAGGTTCCCGGCCATGAAGTTGACGGAGTCCGTGAGCTCCTTCCAGGTGCCGGAGACGCCGTCGACCCGTGCCTGACCGCCCAGCCGGCCCTCCGTGCCCACGTCCCGCGCCATCCGCGTGACCTGGTCGGCGAAGGACGAGAGCTGCGCCACCATCGTGTTGACGGTGTTCTTCAGCTCCAGCATCTCGCCCGCGACGTCGACCGTGACCTTCTGCGACAGGTCCCCGTTCGCGACGGCGGTCGTCACCTGCGCGATGTCGCGCACCTGACCCGTCAGGTTCCGGAAGGCGGTGTTCACCGAATCGGTGAGGTCCTTCCACGTGCCCGCCGCGCCCGGCACCTCGGCCTGGCCGCCCAGCCTGCCCTCGACGCCGACCTCCCGCGCCACCCGCGTCACTTCCGAACCGAAGGACTGCAGCTGGTCGACCATCGTGTTGACGGTGTTCTTCAGCTCCAGCATCTCGCCGGCCACGTCGACCGTGACCTTCTGCGACAGGTCGCCGCTGGCCACCGCCGTGGTCACCTGCGCGATGTCCCGCACCTGCGTCGTCAGATTGCGGAAGACCGTGTTCACCGAATCGGTGAGGTCCTTCCAGGTCCCGGCGGCCCCCGGCACCTGCGCCTGCCCGCCGAGCAGCCCTTCGCCGCCGATCTCGCTCGCCACCCGCGTCACTTCGTCCGCGAAGGTCCGCAGCGTCTCGGTCATCTGGTTGATGGTCTCGGCCAGCTGCGCGACCTCGCCGCGCGCGCTCACCCTCACCTTCTGCGACAGGTCACCGTTGGCGACGGCCATGGTCACCTCGGCGATCCCCCGCACCTGGGAGGTCAGGTTCCCCGCCATCGTGTTGACGGAGTCGGTGAGGTCCTTCCACACACCGGCGACGCCGGGCACCTGCGCCTGCCCGCCCAGCTCGCCCTCCGTGCCCACCTCGCGGGCGACCCGCGTCACCTCGGAGGAGAACGACGACAGCTGGTCGACCATCGTGTTCACGGTGTTCTTCAGCTGGAGCATCTCACCGGCCACGTGGACGGTGACCTTCCGCGACAGATCCCCCTTGGCAACCGCCGTCGTGACCAGGGCGATGTCCCGCACCTGGGCGGTCAGCCGGTACGCCATGGTGTTCACGGAGTCCGTGAGGTCCTTCCACGACCCGGACATCCCGCGCACCTGGGCCTGCCCGCCCAGCTTGCCCTCGGTCCCCACCTCGACCGCCACCCTGGTGACCTGCTCGGTGAACGCCGAGAGCTGGTCGACCAGGTTGTTGACCGTACGGGCGACCTTCAGGAACTCGCCGCGCAGCGGCCGTACCGCCCCGTCGGCCGTGTACGACCGCAGCTCCATCCGCTGTTCGAGATCGCCGTCGGCCACCGCCGCCAGCACCCGCCCGACCTCCGAGACCGGGCGGGCCAGATCGTCGACCAGTTCGTTGGAGGCGTCGATGGCGGCGGCCCAGGACCCCTCGCAGGCGCCCGTCTCCAGCCGCTCGGTGAGCTTCCCCTCCCGCCCGACCACGCGCCGCACCCGGGCCAGCTCCCCGGTGAGGTGGAGATTGCGGTCGGCGACCTCGTTGAACAGCGCCGCGATCTCCGCCATCACGCCGTCCCCGGAGACGGTCAGGCGCCGGCGGAAGTTCCCGTCGCGCATCGCCACCAGTCCGGCCTGCAGTCTGTTGAGCGCCGCCGCGTCGACCTCGATGGTGCCATTGCGCTGTTTCTTCACGGACTGTCCGCCTTGTGTGCGCGTTGCTGATCCCCGCGCCGCCACGCCAGACTCCACCGTGTCCCTCCCGCAGGGGTTGACCGTTTCGCTCGGGTCCTGTCTGGGAGCTTGCCCAGATCCTCTTTGGCTCACCGCCACTGCCCACCGTCGAGGGGTGACCATGCGGACGTCAAATCGTTGAAACGTACCAGGGCCGACCCGATCGGAGTGCGACCTCCACCGGTTGTCACCACGGCCCCGTCGAGAAGTCCGGACTTGTCCGCCCACTTGCCCGATCCTGGCCGTTCCTGCGCGAAGTCGGACCTCATGTACCGGGCACCGGGACCGAGCGTCTAGCCTGGCTGGTGCTGTGGCCGTGAAGATTCGCCGGACGCCACGTGCCGGTGAGCCTTCCCGGCCACAGCACGACGGCAGGTCCTGGGTCCTGTCTTCACAGTGGCGTCGTTCGGCCGGAGGCCGGGCCGTGCGGCGTCCGGTGCTTCCCCGAGTTCTCGGCTTCGCTCGAACAGGGGAGACCCCATTGACCGCAAGGCGGAGGACCGTCCGCGTACCGGACGTACGAGGACGACTCCGACAACGCGGCGAGTGTGCGTGCCGGGCATCGCACGGCAGGCGGCAGTTCGACGACAGGACCTTGGCGAATCGAAACGGCGAGAAACGGGCACAGGACTCGGGGAAGCGACGAGACATCACATGGGGAGTGCTGTGATCACCGCGCGCGCGGCAGCCACCTTCGACCCGGTCGGGCGCTCGGTCGCTGCGGCCCGCGCCTTCGTCCGGGACACCCTCCAGGGTTGGGGGTACACGGACGTCGTCGACGACGCGGTCGTCCTCACCAGCGAACTCGTGACGAATGCCGTGGTCCACGCCGGCACCGCCGCGGACGTGCTCTGTCTGCGCACGGAGGACGGCGTCCGGATCGAGGTCTCCGACCACTATCCGGAGCGAGAGGTCCCGCTCAGGCGCCCGGGCCCGGATCACACGGGCCCGGACCGTGAGAACGGCCGGGGACTGCTGCTCTGCGCGGCACTGGCCTCCCGGTGGGGCGTCGAGTACTCCCCCACCCACAAGCACGTCTGGTTCCAGCTGGACCTGCCCGAGCGACCGGTCGGCATCCGCTCCGCCGGCCCGCAGCTCCCGGTCGGCCTGCTCCCGGTCGCCGACGAACGGGTACGAGTGGCCGTCGTCCAGACCGACAGCACCGGTTGCGTCACCGCCTGGAACGAGGACGCCACGTTCCTCTTCGGCTACGCCCCCGACCAGGTCCTCGGCAAACAACTCACCGACTTCACGGCGTGGCCGCAGACACCGGGCACCAACACCGGCATCGCCGAAGCCCTGCGGCTGTCGCGCTGGGAGGGCAGCTACGGCATCCGGGGCGCCGACGGCCGCACCATCCCTGTCTACGCCTCCCACCTGCGGGTCCGCGATCCGCACGGCGATCCGTCCACCGTCTGTCTGCTGGTGCGGGACTACGAACGCGCCGTCCTCCAGTCTCCGCCCCGCACCCCGGTCTCCGACACGAACGCCGAGAACCGCAAGGCGGACCCGTTCGAGATCTTCATCGGCTCCCCGGCCCCCGACGACCTCGACGGCCTGCTCCAGCGCACGGTCGAGCGGGCACGCGACATGCTCGACGCCGATTCGGCGTTCCTGCTGCTCGCCACGGACGACGAGACGGAACTGGAGGTGCGGGCCACGACGGGCCTGCCCTCCGCCCGCCAGCGTTTCGCCCGCGTTCCGGTGGAGGCCGGAACAGGACGTTACGGCTCCGCCCGGATGCCCGCCGTCCACGAGGACCTGGACACGCTTCCCGGGGCCGTCCCGCTGCTCGCGGGCACGGGCATGCGCTCCGTCGTCACCGTGCCGCTCAAGGTCGAGGGGCGTCTGACGGGCTCGTTGGGCGTCGCCGCGGAGGCCGCGGGCCGGTACACCAACGAGGAGGCTCTGCGTCTGCAGTTCGCCGCGGACCGCATCGCGCTGGCCGTCGAGTCGGCCCGGCTGGGCGAGCTGGAGCGCCTGCGCCGCGGTTCGCTGTCCTTCCTCGTCGAGGCGTCCGACCTGCTCGCGGGCACCCTGGACCGGGACCAGACCCTGGCGCTGATGGCACAGATGACGGTCCCCACCCTGGCCACCTGGTGCGCCGTCTACACGATCGCCGACCAGTCCTCGGACCCGTACCTCTCCTATGTGCTGCACGAGGACGAGGAACGCATCGACGAGCTCAAGGCCCTGCTCTCCAGGATCGCCCCGCCGGACCCCGTGCCGACCCCCGGCGCCCGCGTCTGGCACGCCCCGTCCGAGGCGGCCCATCAGGCGGCCCTGCGTACCTCGATGCGCTCGCTCGGCCTGTCCGAACCCGGCGGTCCGGGCCCCGGCATCGGTACGACGCTCGTCACCGCGGCGGCGGTGGGCGGCGAGACCGTGGTCCTGCCGCTCGTCGCCCGGAACCGCGTCATCGGCATGCTCACGCTCGGAAAGCCCGCGGACGACCACTTCCGCCAGGAGAGCCTGGAACTGGCCGAGGACCTGTCCCGGCGTGCCGCGCTCGCCCTGGACAACGCCCGGCTCTACTCGGAGCGCACGGCGATCAGCCAGTCGCTCCAGCGGAGTCTGCTGCCGCCTGAACTGCCCGAGGTCCCCAATGTCGAGATCGAGGTCATCTACCGCGCGGCGGGCGAGGGCAACGAGGTCGGCGGCGACTTCTACGACGTGTTCCCGATCCGCGACGGCGCGTACGGTTTCGCCATCGGCGATGTCTGCGGTACGGGCCCGCAGGCCGCGGCCGTCACGGGCCTCGCCCGTCACGCCCTGCGCCTCCTCGCCCGCGAGGGCTTCGGCGGCCCGGCGGTCCTGGAGCGCCTCAACGCCGCGATCCTGGACGAGGGCGCCCGCAGCCGCTTCCTGACGCTCCTTTACGGCGAGCTGTGGCCCCAGGAGGACGGCAGCGCTCTCCTGAAGGTGGTCTGCGCGGGTCACCCTCTGCCGCTGCGCCTGCGCCAGGACGGCTCCGTCAAGGCCGCGGCCGAGCCGCAGCCCCTGCTGGGCGTCATGGAGGACCTCGCCCTGTACGAGCAGACAGTGACGCTCGCTCCGGGCGATGTCCTGCTGTGCGTGACGGACGGCGTCACGGAACGCCGTGAGGGCACCCGCATGCTCGGCGACGACGGTCTGGCCGACGTCCTCGCCACGTGTACGGGACTGACGGCCGGCGCGGTGGCGGCACGCATCCTGCGGGCCGTCGAGCGCTTCGCCGCCGAACCGGCCTCCGACGACATGGCCATCCTCGCCATGCGCGTCCCCGAACCGCCCACCGCCTGAACGCACTCCACGATCCGGGCACTTCAGCACGGGCGGGGTCGGCCGCGGGGCCGCACCAGTGCCGCGAGGGTCCGTGCATACCCCGTCAGCGACGCCGACGGGCGTTGAGCCGGGCGGCCTGGCGCGTCAGGTGATCGCGCTCGGCGAGGTCGACAGCCTTGCGGGCCGCCTCGGCGTACAGACGCGCCGCCGTGGCCAGGTCTCCGTCGCGCTCATGGAGGTACGCCGCCGCCGCGGTGTGGCGGGGCAGTGAATCGTCCAGCGGCGCGAGCGCCGCCAGGCCGGCGCGCGCTCCGTCGGCCTCACCGACGGCCACCGCGCGATTGAGCCGGACGACCGGACTGTCGGTCAGGCGCGCGAGTTCGTCGTACCACTCGACGATCTGCACCCAGTCGGTCTCCGCGGCGGTGGGCGCGTCGGCGTGGAGTGCCGCGATGGCGGCCTGGGCCTGGAACTCTCCCAGCCGGTCACGGGCGAGGGCGGCCTGAAGGATCCCGATGCCCTCGGCGATCGTTCCGGTGTCCCACCGGCCTCGGTCCTGCTCGGCGAGCGGCACCAGGCTCCCGTCGGGCGCGGTCCGGGCTGCGCGCCGGGCGTGGTGGAGCAGCATGAGGGCGAGCAGCCCCGCCGCCTCGGGGTGGTCGACCCGGGCCGCGAGCTGCCGGGTGAGCCGGATGGCCTCGGCGGCCAGGTCGACGTCGCCGGAGTAGCCCTCGTTGAAGACGAGGTAGAGGACGCGCAGCACGGTGGCGACATCGCCGGGCTGATCGAACCGCACGCCGGAGACGGTGCGTTTGGCCCGGCTGATGCGCTGCGCCATGGTCGCCTCGGGCACCAGGTAGGCCCGGGCGATCTGGCGGGTGGTCAGCCCGCCGACGGCGCGCAGCGTGAGCGCGACCGCGGACGACGGCGTCAGCGACGGGTGGGCGCACAGGAAATAGAGCTGGAGCGTGTCGTCCACCGCGGGCGCGGGCCCGGGCGCCGGCTCCTCGTCGACGACGTTCTCACGCCGACGGCGGGCGGCATCCGCCCGGGTCGCGTCGAGGAACCTGCGCCAGGCGACGGTGACCAGCCACCCCTTCGGGTCCCGAGGTGGGTCGGCCGGCCAGACGCGGACCGCCTCGACCAGGGCGTCCTGCACGGCGTCCTCGGCCGCCGCGAAGTCGGCTCCGCGGCGGACGAGGATCCCGAGCACGCTCGGCGTAAGGCTCCGGAGCAAGCTCTCGTTCATCCGGAGTCACTCCGTGATGATGGGCGGCGCGGCCAGGAACGGACGCACCTCCAGCCATTCATGAATCGGCTTCCCGCCGGCTCCGAGGGCGGCCGACAGTTCCCCCGCCAGCTCGATGGCACGCTCGTAGCTGTCGACGTCGATCACCATCCAGCCGGCGATGAGGTCCTTGGTCTCGGCGAACGGGCCGTCGGTGACCGGCGGACGCCCCTCGCCGTCATACCGGACGAACGTCCCCTCGGGGGCGAGCGCCTGGCCGTCGACGAACTCGCCGGTCGCTTCGAGCCGGGTCGCGAAGTCATGCATGTACTGCACGTGGGCCGAGATCTCCTCAGGCGTCCACTGGTCCATGGGCACGTCGTTGACCGCGGCCGGAGCGCCTCGGTAGTGCTTGAGCAGCAGGTACTTGGCCATCGTGTCTCTCCTCGGTGCTGATGCGACCCATTGTGGTCGCGTTCATCGGGGAGACGGAGCCGGTCACGGGTTCTCGACATCCCTGCCCGGACTTTTTTGGCCCGCGTGGAAGAACCCGTGCATGCCATGGCGGGCGGCACGTCACGCCCTGTCCCTCAGTGAGTGAACCCGGTACCGAACATGCGAGAGGCCCTCGCCGAATGGCGAGGGCCTCTCCTTCTGAGCCCCAATGCGGAATCGAACCGCAGACCTTCTCCTTACCATGGAGACGCTCTACCGACTGAGCTATTGGGGCCTACTGCGCTGTGGCAACGATGTAATCATACCCTGAACTCAGGGATGCTCAGAACCACTGGCCACAGAAGGCTCTGACGCCTTCTCACCCTTCCCGCTGGCTGCCGGAGGCTGTGTCCCCCTGCCTCCAGCCCGTGCCGACTCCTCCGGCTGCGGTGCCGCGGGCCCGAGCGAGGCGGACCGAGCAGGCCAGATACTGAACCTGCCTTGAACGCGAGAAAGCCCCGCACCCTTAGGGTGCGGGGCTTCCCCACAAAAACTGTTCGGCGGCGACCTACTCTCCCACAGGGTCCCCCCTGCAGTACCATCGGCGCTGAAAGGCTTAGCTT